>JAENIZ010000032.1 GCA_016844485.1 Gammaproteobacteria bacterium
AGTCTGGCCTGGCGTGCCTTCAGCATGGGTCCCGACGCAGACATGCTTTTCGATGACAAAACCACGTCACTGGGCAAACCGGTCGGCAAGGATTCATCCTTGAAAACCTGGTGTGCTGAAACTGACTGGAAAGCACCTGCAAGGGGTCCAAGCACCTGTAAGAAACTGAGTGATCAGTGGAAGATTGGCGGTGGCTCTGTTTGGGGCTGGTGGCCAGCAGATTTTGAAGAAAACCTGCTGTACTACGGCAACGGTAACCCCGGCACCTGGAACCCAGTTCCACGCCCGGGTGACAACAAGTGGTCCATGACCATGTTTGCCCGCGACATCGACACCGGTATGGCTCGTTGGGTCTATCAGATGACACCCCATGATGAATGGGACTATGACGGCGTCAACGAAATGATCCTGGCTGACATGAAGGTCAAAGGTAAACAGACCCCGGCCCTGGTGCACTTCAATCGTAACGGTTATGGCTATACCATGAACCGCAAGACCGGCGAACTGCTGGTGGCCGAGAAGTTTGACCCGGCCGTTAACTGGTCGTCCCATGTGGACATGAAGACCGGTTATCCGCAGACACTGGATAAGTTCAGCACCCACCACAACGGTGAGGATGTTGTCTCCAAGGACATCTGCCCGGCCGCATTGGGCACCAAGGATCAGCAGCCTGCAGCCTATAGCCCGCGTACGGGCCTGTTCTATGTTCCTACAAACCACGTTTGTATGACCTATGAGCCGGTGAGTTATGCCGCGGGTGGTAACCAGTACACTGCTGGTGCAGCCTACGTTAATGCTAACCTGACCATGTATCCTGCCGGCGCGGTGTGCCCGGATTGTCCGAACAACAACGCTGCAAAGGACAATATGGGTAACTTCATCGCCTGGGATGCCAGCGAGGGTAAGATCGTCTGGTCTATCGTAGAACAGTGGTCCGCCTGGAGTGGTGCATTAGCTACAGCGGGTGATGTCGTTTTCTACGGCACGCTCGAGGGGTATTTCAAGGCGGTTGATGCAAAGACCGGTAAGTTGCTTTGGAAGTTCAAGACACCTTCCGGCATTATTGCCAACCCCAACGCCTGGGCACATAAAGGCAAGGAGTATGTCGGCATACTGTCCGGTATTGGTGGATGGGCCGGCGCTGTTGTCGCTATCCCAGGCCTTGCTGCAGCGCCTGATACAGCAGCCCTTGGTGCGGTCGGTGGTTACAGAGCTCTTCTGAACTCCGCACGTAACAGTGGCGTGTTGATGGTCTTCAGCTTGCCGTAAGCACAAGCTTTAAAACAAACCTTTAGTTTGTTATAAACGTCCCCGGTATCCGTCATGGATACCGGGGATTTTTTCGATTAATCTAAAGATTAGTGCCACAAGGGATTCATTCAGAAAAGTAACAAAAAGTTCCCTGAAACACGGCAGAACTAGAGGATCACATAACAGTCTCATGCTCCAGGTATTGTTGCAGAGAGTGTCGATAGGCGAAAATTTCCATTTAGTCCGAATATTTTTTGTATTTGAATAAACTAACTTGTTGATCTGAAGCAAGACTTAAGGTGATTTTAAAATGAAATTAACAAAAATAATCGCAGTGGTTCTGACTGCTTCGGCCATTCTGTTGCCCTATGCCGGATTTGCAGCGGAAGTCATCGTCAATGCCGAGGTACGGATGTTCAAACCTGACATTGTTTATATTCAGCCGGGTGATACTGTACAGTGGACAAACATGACATCACATAATGCTGTAACCTATATTGTACAGGAAGGTGCAACGGGATTTGGTGAGAAAGGACAACTTCCCGGCGGGAGCTTTAGCGCAACCCTCGAGAAGGAAGGTATCTATGGCTATGTCTGTGAACCCCATATCGGTTTCGGCATGGTCGGTGTTATAGCAGTGGGGAATATTACGGCTGAGATGAAGGACGCGGCCGTAAAAACCGCTGAGGAAACCCTCGTAGGACCGTTCCGCCGTTTGATTGGCACACTCAAGAAAGTGGAAGTGAAATAGGAAGTCATCTGGTGCAGTCATCTGGTATGTTATTGCTTCACGTCATCTTGAAAACCGCGATTCTGGCATGGGCATTGTTATCAATGCCCATGAGTTTATTGGTTTATGCTGATGAACTACCGAATCCCAGTGTCCTCAAGGTATGCGCCGACCCCTACATGTTGCCTTTTTCTAACCAGGAAGGGAAAGGCTATGAGAATCGCATTGCCGAGTTATTTGCAAAAAAACTCGGTGTTGAACTGGAATATGAATGGTTCCCACAACGGCTGGGCTTCATACGTAACACATTACGGGCGGAAGAGGAGGGTGGCAGTGGCAAGTATAAATGTGATTTGGTCATGACAGCCCCGGAAGATTTTGAACTGGCAGCAACAACTGAACCGTATTACACCACATCCTATATGTTAATGTATGTAAAGGGACGCGGTCTTGATGATGTAACAGAACCTGAAATGCTGGCCAAGGTGGTTGAACAGGGCAAAAACATCAAGTTTGGTCTGACTGATCAGGGACCTGCCCAACTCTGGGTCTTTTATCAGGGTTTGATGGACAAAATGGTCCCTTATCAGGGACAGCCAGGTGACCCAAAGGCAAATCCCGGCCAAAAATTGATACAGGACCTGGTTGATGGCAAAATTGATGTAACTATCGTCTGGGGACCAACCGCCGGTTATTATGCCAGACAATATAAAGATCAGGCTGAACTTGTATTATTGCCGTTAAAAGATGATCTCAATAATCCCGAGGCGAAATTCATCTACAGCATGGCTATGGCTGTTCGCTATGGAGAAAAAGAGTGGAAAGAAAAAGTCAATCAATTGATAAAAGAAAACAAGGAAGAAATACGCAAGATTTTACTGGATTATGGCGTTCCATTGATTGAATAGCTTAATTCGAATCTCGTTTTTTATGAATATCGTATCATTAATCTTTTTTGTTACAGCAGTGATTTTTGCCATGCCTGCCTATGCCGAACCAGAGGTGGAAGCAGACAATCCTGATGCCAACAAACATGAACTCACCCAGGAAGAAATTGACAAAAGTATCGGCCGTTTCGGCGAGCCGGAGACTGTCCCGGAAGATTTTCATTATAACGACGCGGAGACCAAACTTTGGCTGGATGATCATTTAAAGAATATCGATCGCCCGGTAAGGCTCTATTATGAATTTGTTAAATCCGGAACTTATGAAGAAGGGTTTTCTGATGCTGTCTATCTCGACATTATTAAAATAAATGACGATGGTACAAAAAACGCGTTACTTGATTTTTTTACAGCGGACAGAAAACAGGCAGTGAACCCGGACAATGTCACCAATATCACGGGTAACCCTGTCCTGGGTATCTATATGCAGGGTGATATCTCTGAAATGAACCGCCTGACAGAGGGCCACTGGAAGTATTTTCAGAAAATGATCAAGGTTGCATTAAGAGAGAATGCGACAATTGTACCTGTGAATTTCGAATTTAACGGTGCGCGGTATCAAGGCGAGAAGATTTCATTTTCACCTTATATAAAAGACCCTCACCGGAGCGATTTTGAAAAATTTGCGGATAAACATTATGAATTTATCCTGTCAGAGCAAATCCCTGGAAAATTATTTCAGATCAAAACGGTTATTCCAAATAACGCTGAATCGGCAACAGAACCACTGATTTCAGAGACGCTTACACTGATTGAAACAAATTTCAGAGACTAGTGTAGATTTTCAGTTTTCTTCCTTTGAATAATATCATCCGTGCGTTTGCCAGGGCTCAAACGCACCGCACAGAATTTGAACTCAGGGATTTTACCAAATGGATCCAGTGCTTCATTGGTGATCAGATTTGCGGCTGCTTCGTTGAAACCGAACGGCATCATTACCACACCTTCCTGCATGTATTCGTCTGCCCGCGTGGTGGCAGCAATCTTGCCGCGACGTGATTCAATGACCAGTATATCGCCGGATTTCAAACCAAATTGCTTCAGGTTGACCGGATTTATCATAATGCATGGTCCAGGCTCAATGGCATCCAGTACCCTGGAATGACGTGTCATCGTGCCGGTATGCCAGTGTTCCAGTTGGCGCCCGGTGACGAACACGAAGGGATATTTATCATCCGGTAATTCAGCTGGCTCTAAATATTCCGCGGGGACGAAACGGCCCCTGCCATCCTCGGTCGGGAACACTCCATTTTCAAAGATAACGGGTTGTCCCGGATCGCCTTCGTTTTTCAGGGGATAAGTTAACGAGTCTACGCGTTCAAGCCGCTGCCAGGTAATACCTCCCATACTGGGGACTGCCTTGCGTATCTCTTCAAATACAGCTTCAGGGCCGTTGTATTGCCAGTTGAGACCCATACGTTTCGCAATTTCCTGGATAATCCAGAGGTCCTGGCGTGCATCTCCGGGAGAATCGATTGCCTTTCGGCCCAACTGCACCCGTCGATCGGTATTGGTAAAAGTACCCGTTTTTTCAGGAAATGCGGAGGCCGGGAGGATAACATCCGCATAACTGCATGTTTCTGTAAAGAAGATATCCTGCACAACAAGGTGTTCGAGCATTGCCAATGATTCACGGGCATGGTTCAGATTAGGATCCGACATGGCCGGATTTTCTCCCATGATATATAGACCATTCAGGTCACCTGCATGTATTGCATGCATGATTTCGACCACCGTCTTGCCGGGATGTGGGTCGAGTTTGGATCCCCATAATTGTTCAAATTTTTTGCGTATTTCATGATCTGCCACAGGCTGATAATCAGGATAAACCATGGGAATCAATCCGACATCTGAAGCCCCCTGCACATTATTTTGACCACGCAGGGGATGCAGACCAGTACTGGGTCTGCCGATGTGCCCGGTCATTAGCGCGAGTGAGATCAAACAACGGGCATTATCCGTACCATGGATATGTTGAGAAATGCCCATGCCCCAGAAGATGATTGCTGTTTTGGCGGTTGCATACAGACGCGCAACCTCTTTAATGGTTTCAGGAGGCACACCACAGATAGGTGCGACCTTCTCCGGACTATAATTTTTTACAGTTTCCTTAATGGCCTCAAAACCATCGGTATGTTTTTCGATAAATTTTTTATTGTAAAGATTCTCGGTAATGATTGTGTGCATCATGCCATTTAACAGCAGGACATCAGTCGCGGGGCGGAGTTGCAAAAAATGTGAGGCATGTAAAGCCAGTTCGGAACTGTAGGGTTCAATAACGATCAGTTTACTGCCCCGTTTAGCTGCGTTTTTCATGAAGGTGGCTGCTACAGGATGATTATCATTTGAGCGGGCACCGATAACGATGATTACTTCAGCAGCTGTACCGTCAGCAACCTGATTGGAGACCGCACCTGAACCAATCGTTTCCAGCAATGCCGCCACGGATGAGGCATGACATAAACGTGTGCAATGATCAACGTTATTCGTTCCGAAACCCGTTCTGATCAACTTCTGAAAGAGATAGGCCTCTTCATTACTTCCTTTGGCACAACCAAAACCGGCTAATGACTGTGAACCTTTGTTATTCCGAATCTTATGTAACCCGGAGGCGGCAAAATCTAATGCCTCGTCCCAGCTCGCTTCTCTGAAGTATTTGTGCATTTCAAGTGGATCGATCAATGCCGGTGATTTATCTTTGCTGTCTTTGCGGATGAGAGGGGTGGTCAGCCGATCCGGGTGATGTACATAATCGAAACCATAACGGCCTTTGACACAGAGGCGGCTATGATTGGAAGGGCCGTCCCGGCCGTCTACGTACTGGATATGGTTGTTCTTGACATTGAATGTCAATAAACAACCCACACCACAATAGGGGCAGACGGAATCCACTTTTTTATCCGGTTCAATCAATCCCACATTCTTTGCGGGCATTAATGCGCCTGTGGGACAGGCCTGGACACATTCACCGCAGGCCACACAGGTACTTTCACCCATGGGCTCTCCCATATCGAATACAATCTCGGAATGCTTGCCACGAAAGGCATATCCGATAACGTCGTTGACCTGTTCTTCCCGGCAGGCACGTATACAGCGTGTACATTGAATACAGGCATCAAGATTCACTGCAATGGCGGGATGTGAAAGATCTGATCGAGGTTGCTTGCGCTGAGGGAAACGCGGGTTAAAAATATTGAATTTATCCGCCCACTGGTCGAGTTCGGAATTCAATTTATAAGGTGATTTGCCCTGTTGCGGCATATCTGACAGCAGTAATTCCAGCACCATTTTTTGTGAATGGATCGCACGTTCATTATCACTGCGTATTTCCATCCCTGCCGTTGGAGTGCGGCAGCAGGAAGGCGCCAGAACACGTTCCCCTTTAATCTCTACCATGCACGCGCGACAATTGCCATCCGGCCGGTAACCTTCTTTGTAGCATAGATAGGGTATTTCAATGCCGTTGCGTTTGGCGGCCTGGAGTATGGTTTCATCCCCAATAGCCTCAATCACTTTGCCGTTTAATGTGAACTTCGTGCTTTTTTCATTCAGAAATTCTGGGTTTGCTGCCATTATTCAAATTCTCCGGGAAAATATTTTATAGCACACCGTAATGGATTGGGTGCGGCCTGTCCCAGCCCGCAGATGGAGGCATCGGCCATTGCCTGGGACAGTTCTTCCAGTAAGGATTGATCCCATTCATTTTGCTCCATTAATTTAACCGCCTTTGCCGTCCCGACCCGGCAAGGTGTACATTGGCCGCAAGACTCATCTTCAAAGAAACGCATGGCGTTCAATGCCATGGCTCTGGCGCTGTCTTTATTCGACAAGACGATGATTGCCGCCGATCCGATAAAACAACCATAAGGCTGCAGGGTGTCGAAATCCAGCGGGACATTGCCGAGTTCTGCCGGTAATATTCCTCCCGATGCGCCGCCGGGAAAATAACCGTAAAATTTATGTCCTGACAGCATGCCGCCGCAATATTCATCAATAAGCTCAAGCATGGTGATACCCGCAGGTGCCAGGTATACTCCAGGTTTCTGTACCCGTCCGCTGACAGAAAAAGACCGCAGTCCTTTCCGCCCATGACGGCCGTGCGAGGTAAACCATTCAGTACCCTTTTCAATAAGGTCGCGGACCCAGTGCATGGTTTCCATGTTTTGTTCCAGGGTAGGGCGGCCAAACAATCCGACCTGGGCTACATAGGGTGGGCGCAGGCGGGGCATACCCCGTTTACCCTCAATGGATTCTATCATGGCGGATTCTTCTCCACAGATGTAGGCTCCCGCACCACGGCGTAAATATATTGGAGGTAATGCACAGGGGGGATCCCGCTTCAGTGCGGCAAGTTCCTGTTCCAGTAACTTGCGGCAGCCGGCATATTCATCGCGTAAATAGATATAGACTGCATCAGCTTCGATAGCCCAGTGCGCGATCAATGTCCCTTCAATAAAACGATGTGGATCACGCTCAAGATAATAACGATCCTTGAATGTTCCTGGTTCCCCTTCATCGATATTAATGGCGATTAACCTGGGCTTGGGTTGTTCACGCAAAACACGCCATTTTTTCCCGGTTGGGAAACCAGCACCGCCAAGACCGCGCAGATTCGAATCTTCAAGCAGCTTGATAATGTCTTCCCTGGCATGTTTACCATGTACGCAGTCTGCCAGGATTTGGTAGCCAGCATTCTTTCTATATTGTTTGTATGTAATGCAGGACGGAATTTCCGCTTCAATTTTTTTATTTGAAATTGCTGCTGTGATTTTACCCATATCAGCGTTTTCAACAGGGTTTGTCCCTACCACGGCAACAGGCGCCGCGTGACACCGGCCCACGCAGGGAACGGGTTGAATACGCACTTCAGCATTTTTGTTTGAATTCAGTTTTTCAATAAGTTGTCTGGCACCAAACATTTCACAAGTAAGCGAGTCACAGACGCGTACCGTCAATGCCGGTGGTGGTATTTCACGTTCTTTAATAACGTCAAAATGATGATAAAAGGTAGCAGTCTCATACACTTCAGTCATGGGGAGGTTCATTTCCATGGAAAGCGCCAGAATATGGCGATTGGAGATATGATGATAATGATCCTGAATTTTGTGCAAGTGTTCAATCAACATGTCGCGTGAACGCGGTTCATTTCCCAACAGGCCCCGTACATCTGCCAGGGCCTTCTGATCCATAATGCGGCCCATAATGCGGCCTTTTTTTCCACGTGTGCGTTTCACGTTTCTTAAATTATCCGGTTTTTATCGTTTGTAAAATCAGGATTTCGCCTTTGCCATTACTGGCCAGATCACCGGTGAATCGATGGGCTTCTGGTCCATATTTGTTGAAAAAGCCGAGTTGTTTTCCCATTTCACTCAGTTGTTTAAATAAAAGACGCAGGAATTGTATCTTTAAATTACCGGAACTTTGAAAAGTGGCAGATATGTGTCTTGGTTTCTTTGCCAATATAATTGTGCCTCTTTTCATACCAAATCCGGAATATTTACCGGCCTTATCCAGGACAATGATGGTGCCGGCTACCATACGGCTACCGCAGTAATCACCGGCTTTGCCACATATAATGATAATTCCGCGCCGCATGCGATCGCCAACACGATCACCTGCGTTACCAGAGATATAAATAAGTCCATCCGACATTCCATGAGGGTCACCCGGCAGGCCTGCTCCCAGATAGTCGCCAACATTTCCATCAATATTAATGCGGCCATTCAACATACAATTGCCCACCCATGCACCGGCATTACCCTGAATGTGGATATAACCTCCTCGCATATATTGTCCAGTGAAATCACCAACGTCACCATGGACTTCAATATTGCCATGACTCATGCCGTGACCGATGCATATTAATTTGTCTGAGCTGCCCATGATTTTTATGTTTTCAGGATCAGCTCCTGTGATTGAAAACAATTGTTCTACTGGAATTTTCTGTTTACCGTATCTGATATTTATTTTTTTTATGTGTATTTTACTTTTCCTCGATAGATTATCGGGTGTCAGCGGAGATACATTCAGAGTAAACTCCGGTCTTATTTTTAATTTAAAGATTAATGGATTCATGCCAGAATATCCTTCAAGTAAAAATGATAGGGACCCAGATTGCCACCATAATTTCCCGCGCTAACACGATAAATTCCTTTTCTAGGTCCATAGGAACAAACCGCAAGAATACCTGCTCGCATCGCTTCCCGAATAACTTCTTCACTAAGCCCGTCTATAACTATTTCTAAAACTGAACCGACTTCCTTACTCAGTTCAGACTTAACCTGGCCTTTAAGGGTAGGACAGTAAGCCTCATTTGTTGAAGAAACTAAAGATTTATACTTGGAGCCTATCTTGGACCCTGATCCCACGATACCCCCGGGAAAGGCAGTGATTACACCTGCAACTTTCTTGATTTCTTCAATAGCCTTTTCACACGCCGTCAGGGCATGACGAGTCGTTTTGCCCATTACCAGAAAATTGCCGCCACCGATAGCCTTGGTAACCCCGGTTGTTTCTTCACATATGAATTCACCGTGCATTACCGGTATGCGCCAGAAACGCCGGCCGTTAATGGTCTTGGAGATTTGATAACCGTCGCCAAAAAAACGCAGGTTTTTACCCAGAGAAATTTTTTCTTCACTATGAAGACCGGCATAACAGGCGGTGGAAGCAGCGGTCATAACCGATTGACCGACCCGTCGAGGAACCTGATTTTCCAGGTCTTTGGTGGACATGGCAAAGACCATAACAGCTATCCCGGGTCTCCCGTCAGGTGTCTCAGAAGGGTTTAATTCCCGCTCGATGGCAGACTCACATCCACAACCAATGACTGATGAAGCGAATCCAGTGAGAGAATTGGCTGCACGATATGCCCACTTTAGCGTCATCGCTGTGATAATGATACGAGTTGCCTTCATGGAAAAGGCCTCCGCGAAGGTATCATCTATTATTACGCCATTAATCTTCATTGCCCTTCCTCAGGTACATGGTTGAATAATGAGACGGCCATTCCCATGTTCAAGGATTTCATCATCACTGATCTTGAAGTTATCAAGCTTCATCGTTTGATAACGATCAAAATAACCTCTTAATGACTGCTCAATATTCCTGTCATATTCTGGTCGTAAGGTATGGATATTGCCTTTGGTTACATTTACGATTTTTCCGTCTCGTGCAACCAGATTCCCGTCTTTAAATACGTAAACAGGTTTTGCAAACATTGTTTCTTTGTTATTTATATTTTTGTAAACGGTAATATCTGCTGCCGCACCCGCTCCAAGGTGGCCGCGATTCTTCAGGCCCAGGCTCCTGGCAGGGGCGGCGCGTGTCATAATCGCAATTTCATAGAGAGAATATTCCCGGTCAAGACTGCCAAGTATACTTGCGGAGGCAGCCTTTTTATGGATTGTTGCAAGCATATCGTTACGAAAGCTCCGATCCATCAATAAACGAATGAGATGCGGATAACTGGTAAATGGCGCACCATTGGGATGGTCCGTTGTCAGAAAAATACGCCACGGATCATTCACTTGCAGAAAGAGCTCAAGCCCGATGGCCCATTGCAGGGAATGTACAAATTTTTTATCGCTGTATTTAAACGGCACCACACCACAGCCTGCGTCACATTCGATATCCATTACCACCCATTTATTCGGGTGTGCATACCAGTGACCTGCATATTGAAGCATCGTATCAGCAGTTGCTGTTACAGTCTGTCCAAACATTATCTGACCCACATCTATTGAGATGTTTGGATTAGAATTGACGGCCTCTGCAATTTTTGCAGCACCGGATGAAAATTTACGGCAAGGGCATTCCTTCAACGGCATTAATGGTATCCAGAGTCGTTTGCATGTTGCCGGGCACGCCAAGATTACACCCATGTACATGCAATGGATGTGGAATGCCCAATTCTCGAACTGCACGGGCGAGTTTTATCAGGATATCCCGGGGGGTAACGCCATAATACTGATTAGTTTCGTCCAGATTCAGTTTACGCTGGTTGAACTTGAAGGCACTGATGCCGCCAGGATTAACAACCTTGATGGCAATGGCCTGGGTTGCATTGATAATCCAGCCGACATAATCACTGATTGCCTCCTGATCTTTTTTTGCTGCAAGCATGCGCAGAAAAAAATCATCACTACCAAGTAGTGCATAAGCACCTTTATCAACGATAGGGGTGTCCGCCATTTCCATATGCACTTGACGGGCATTGCTCGGCAACATGGCCGGTTCAAAGCAAGCGGTATAGCCCATTTCCGCATAGCGGTAACCTGTTGTCAGGGTTGATGGCACTGCATGGCCGCAACCCGCACGCGTCACTGAAGTTTTACTGACTGGATCATCGCGATGATCTTCCGGCAGCATGATACGGGCTATATTGACCTTGCCGCCACCGATATGAGTGTGGATGTCAATCGCACCGGCCATCACAATTTTCCCACGCAGATCATATACCTTATCAATCTTTACATTAGCGGAGGGTTTGCGTGTGATGTGCCCATCGCGTATGTAAATATCACGTTGTTCACCATTAATCCCGTGTACAGGATCATAAACAGTACCGCCTGATAGTTTAATTAACATGTATTTTATTAAAGTGATTTCACTACGCGGTTTAGGATTTCTGCAACATTCAGATACTTGGTGGTACGTACCTGTTTTAGCGGCAGTGCAATCACACTATCGGTGCGAAATAGTTGTCCGCCATGATCAACACCTGGCGTGCCTACCGGGATAATCACTTCCGGTCTGAAGTGTAATTTCGTTGCAGGTGTAGCCAGGACAACTGTCGGGATATTCGCCTTCGGTGGTCTGACAGTTGCAGTAAAACTTGATATCCAGATTAAGGTGTCTACTTCCTTCTTATTGAGCACATTCCTGATTGTATATTTATAGGGATCGTATTCCGGGTAACCCTTGGCAAAACTTACGCGTAACGGATAACCGCTCAGCCAGGCACTGACATTGCCTGCTGTTATTCCTCCATCATTACCGGCAAGACTGAAACCTGAAAAACGCGTTGTCCTGTTCAAATATTTGATTGTCTGACAAATAGCCTGAATAGTTAATTCAGCATGAGGGTGATTTAATTCACCCGGCGCCCAGACGATGACACCATAGCGGGCCTGTTTCATGCGCTCCGCCAGTTTTTCAAGTACCTGGAGTTTGACCCCTGCGACATGCTGCTCTTGTATTTTATTACCAACGATCATGGCATGTAATGTTGCAACGATTTCACTAATTTGTTCCTGTTTGCAATTAATGGAAGTAGGCAGGCGTCCGGAAGGATTTTTGCCGGCTGAAGTATTTAAGTGATCACCGATATAAACTATCTCACGCTGCTTGATATCAATATTAAACAGGGAATTTTTATTCCAGATAACGCGTTCATAGAATCTGGGATAGTTGGTAATGCCATCCGTACCTGCAAAAATAATGAGATCGGCACGATTTTTGATTTCTGCCATGGTAGTCATCATCCAGCCGTGGTCCTGCATGACTTTTATATTGCGCATGGCACCGTCACTATACATATGGTCAACAATTGCCCCGGTTTTATCGGCGAGTTCCATGACAGCGCGCATACCGGCAACATCAGTACCCAGTCCGGCTATTAATGGTTGGCGCGACTTGCGAAAAATATTGATCACATGGTTGATGGCATCGTCCAATGTTACTTCCTTGCCATTAATGCCGGGTTTAACTGGCAATTGCGTTTGCTCGAACTGACTTTTTGCTATGCTGCAGCCATTACTTAGAACCTTTAACTGTCCTGTTTTATTTTTGACAACCAGATCGTCACACAGCAAACTGCAAAACGGGCAGGTTACGTTCCTATGTATTCTCGCAACGTTGTTTTTGTCTATCATTTTTGGGTTTAAAAAACTACCGCTGGCATCAACAAGTGGTTAGCCAAGTAATCTGGTTATAATATTTAATTTTAGTTATGTTTTTCTTGGTATTGCATAGTGTGCAAAACTTGATTTTCTGCCCTGTCATCAATGATTAACCTTATCTTTCAATAGAATAGAAAAACTATGAGGTCTAATGATAATGCCTTGGCATTATGTTGTGCAACATCGCTATTTGAGTTTATGAACAGTGAATTGAAATGATCTTCTCCTGATTTATTTTCTCCGTTGTTTAATGTATCCGGATTTGATAGCAGGATATCATTACTGCAACACAGCATACATGGTGTGTGTCGATGATCCCAGCTGGATTACTATCTACAATCGCAACGCGTAATGGATGAATTTATTATTGAATAGCCTTGGTTGTTAAAGCAACGAGAAATGCAGTAGTCAGTTGGCAGGAAAGATCAGGAGCAACAAATACCCCGAAATCAGGTTCCTGTATGCTCTCTATTTATATTTGCTTCATGTTTTACATTCCTAGAACCCTAATTTTTTCTTTCTCTCCTCTGCCCCAGGCAAAGGGTCCCATTTTTCATTGCACACAGGTAATTGAGGTGCACGTTCAGCATTGATTGCAATCCATTTTTCATGCTCTTCAGAAATAGGATCTTCAAATATAGCTTCTACCGGACATTCCGGAATACACGCGCTGCAATCGATGCAGACTTCCGGATCGATATACAGCATTACATCATCATAATGAAAACAGTCTACAGGGCACGGGACGACACAGTCGGTAAAACGGCAATTTAAACAATTTTCAGTCACAATTGTTGTCATAATCTTCTCCTTCTACTTCTACTTCTCTAAGGGTCCTCAGGTAAAATTATATATATTTATGATTATTAATATACTTATATCTGCTGTTCAGTTTGCATATAAAAGGATCTCCCCACGGTTAAGTTCAATGGCATCACCAATCCACCGCTCGTAATTACCATTTAACTGTGCATCATCAATTTGTAATCCGTACTCTTTAATATATGAGAGATAGATTCGCACATAAGTAGGATGATAGGTGCAAGCATAGGTGAATGTCGGAAGCATTTCTGCCTTATGCATGGAAAGGATGGTGCCCTCTTCATGCCTGCTCCACTGCGTATTCCCATTTCACCAAGCACAATGATGGTTCCCGCAAGCATGCTGACGCCGGTAAAGTCTTCACTGTTACCACCAACAACAATAAGCCCGTGGCGCATGGCATTCCCGGTTTCATTTCGTGCGTTACCGTGTATGATAATTTCGCCACCTTGCATTCCAACAGGACTGCCGCGATATGCACCCCCCACCATATGCCCGGCATTACCCTTTACAATCACTCGTCCACCGATCATCTCTGATGCGATCCAGTCACCCGCATTGCCTTCAACAATGATTTCCCCACCCGACATGCCGGCACCCAGATGGGCGCCAACATTGCCACTGATGATGATTCGTCCACCCGACATGCCGGCACCCAGATGTTTGATTCTGGAAAGGTCTCCCTCGATTCTGATTTCACCATCATACTTTCCTTGTACCTTGAAGAAATCTCCAAGCATTACTTGTTCTTTACCATGAAAAATTGTAAGTGCAGATAGTGCTGCCTCGTTTACATTGTTCAGTTTGTCCGTGCAGATCACATCAGCCTCAATCGGCACGTCAGGCAACGTATGTAATGACAGTGTTAAACTCATGGTATTTAATAATCCCCTGGCGATATGCTTAGTTACTGTTTATTATTTTATGTAAGTGGAGATGGAACTGACCCAGATTACCACCATAATTACCTGCGGTGATCTGTTTAATCCCCGGTTTGGCAGCTGCCTGCATGCCAACGCGCATGGCTTCCTCAACAGCATCAATGTTAAGGCCATCAATTACGATTTCCAGAACACAATTGGAAGTAGATGGAACTAATGATGTAGCTGCTGCACCACGCAGAGTAGGGCAATAGGCGTCGTTGGTTGAGGCGATAAGCGATTTGTACTTTGATCCTATCTTGCTGCCACTGCGCACCACCCCGTTTGGAAAGGGTAATATGATCCCCGGTATTTCGCGCATGGCCTTGGTCGCGGCATTGGCCGCACGTAATGTTGTTTTTTGATCCTTACCAAGTATCAGGAGGTTACCACCACCCACAGCATCCTGGACACCAAAGCTTTCTTCGACCAGAAATTCACCATCCATGACAGGTATACGCCATAGGTGATGATTGCCAAGCACCTTACTAATCTGATATCCGTCTCCAAAGTAACGAAGTTGTCCACCCACTGCGACGGTATTATCTGATGTCAGGCCATTGTAACAGGCAGTTGTCGGGCAGGTCATGACACACTGACCAATACGCTCCATCAAGCGTTTCCCAATTCCTTCGATATCCATGGCAAACAACAACACACTGACGCCGGGTCGCTTGTCCAGCGTTTTATCTGCAGGCAGTTCTTGTTCGATACCTGCCTCACATTTACAACCAATTACTGAAGTGGCGAAACCTGTCATTGATTGTGCTGCCGCCATTGCCCACTGCTTTGTTTCTGCCGTAATAATCGCACGACTGCCATACATCTTGAAGGCTTCAGCAAAGGTATCGATGATTTCAGTAGAATTGATCTTCATTGTTATGACGATAACGGGCCTGTAGATATGACTTCATGATCATGCAGATAAGAATCGTTGACAGGATAGTTATCAAATTCAATGGAATAATAATCTTCAAAAAATGGTTTAATCGTCTCTTCAATTTTTTGATCGTATTCTGGTGCGATATGTAGAAGACGGCCGCTATGGTCATTCTTGAATTCATGATTGGAAATAATGGGAACACCGGATTTGATGACATAACGGGGTGCGTTAAACATCATCTCCTTGTTTTCCATCTCATCGTAAATAGTGATATCGGCGTCGGCTCCTGGCCCAAGGTGTCCTTTGTTTCGCAGGCCGAGTGCACGTGCTGGCCCGGCACGGGTGATGATAGCAATTTCGTTGAGGGTATATTCCCGCTCCAGATCATTAAGAGCAGTCTTTGCAATGGCCTTTTGATTAACACGGGCAATTTCCTCCCGACGAAAGCTTTTGTCCATCAACAGACGGACTAATTTTGGATAATTCATAAATGAGCCACCATTCGGATGATCGGTGGACAAGATGACTCGCCACGGGTCCTCTGATAGCAGGAACAATTCCAGTCCAATTGCCCATTGCATGGTATGCGTGTAGACGTGTTCCTGATATGTGAATGGGACGATACCACACCCGCTTTCACACTCCGTATCCGCATTGACCCACTTGTTTTTACTGATACCGCGCAATACATAGGCGAGTGGTGCATCCGCTGTCATGATGGCTGCTTTACCGAACATGACCTGACCGACGTCACAGGTGATGTTGGGATGTTGATTGATGTACTCTACGATTTCTGCCGCTTTTGAACTCGGGTTTTTACCTATTTCGCCGCCATAACTATTAAACTGAATGTGGGCTATGTGGGCACGCTGATCACCGGCAGTGCGCATGGTCTCGAGGGTAGTTAGATAGTTACCACTATGGCCTAGGTTATTACAATGGATGTGCGGTGGAGTAGGGAAACCCATGGCAGTTACTGCATTAATGAAGGCCTCAATAATCTGGCGAGGGGAAATTCCGTTACTTTTCTCATCAATATCAGAAACATTGGTGTTGCGCTTCCCTTTCCAGGGTTCATCACCACCTGGATTGACCAGCTTGGGGGTATAGGCCTTGGCGGCATTCATCCACCAGGCAACGGCTTGACGGAATTCCTCATGCCGGCCCTCTTTAAGCAGTTTTTGCAGAAAGATATTATTGCCTAATAAGACGTAGAACCCCTTGTCAATTACCGGGGTATCATCAAGTTCCTCCAGTGCATGTCTGGATGAAAGGGGGGGAATGGCCGCTTCCATTGCCGTGGTATAGCCGAGGGTGGCATAACGGTAACCGGTAGCAAAGGTAGACGGGAGTATGCCACCTGAACCTGATCGGGTATAGGGTGTACCGGGGTGGGGATCTCTTTTGTGATCTTCGGGCATGAGTTTGCGCCCGGAATTGACCTTTTGACCTGCGATATGGCAATGGATATCGACAGCGCCCGGCATGATCACCATGCCCTGGGCATCAATGCGGGAAGCATCATCAGGGATGGACTCTACAATACGGCCATCCTCGATACATATATCCCGGGTTTCCCCGTCAATTTTGTTAATGGGATCGTAGACTTTCCCATTGACGATACGCATTGCAGATGACATTAAAACTCCATTCGATTTTTATTTTTATTATTTAATGAGAATAAGTGGTTTTACAAAGGTGTTAATGAAGCGACCTTGGCCTCTCCCCTTACACCTGATGTCCCATATTTTGACAACATCAGTTCGCGTACGCGTTTTTTAATTGCTGTCAGTATTTCTTCATCTGACGGAAAAGGAGAATCATAGGCCTTGCGTAAAGTAATCGGCACATCATCCATTCTGTATACCGTACCGGTGGTATTTATCCCATAGGTCGCCGTCGTAAAAGCAACATGTGCAAGCGAACTGGTTATTGTTTGCTTGGGATCGAGTGAGATTACCGGGATCCGTTTCATATGTTCAATAGCCGGTTTGGGGAAATTGGAAGCAGGGTCACTGGCAATAAACATTGCCGCATCCGCATCCCTATTTGAGAGCGTATCCACGGTGGTAAATTCGCCAGGATTGAAACGGGGATAGCCAAGGTTGAAATTTACACCGAATGGATAGCCGGTTTGCCAGGATACAACATTGTCAGCACCCGTAACATTACCATGCCCACGCGCCGGTTTAACAACAAAGTGCGTGAATTCATTTAAATCAGTTCCTAATGCCATCAATGCTCCGGAATTAAAATGACGGCCTCGGGTCATGGTCAGGCCCATTCCGAAGAAGATGACACCATAGTTACACTTCTTCATGCGATCTACCAGGTCTTCGAGTGTGGCAAGGGATACACCGGTAATTTTTTCGATCGAAGGATCAATTGACTTGCCTTTGACGAGGGCACGCAGAGCCCATAACAATTCAAAGTCCTTGCCAGGTTTAACCTTGATCTGAATGTTTGCAACCGGATCACTAGCAGTCTTTCTGACATCGACCAGGACAATGGTACGATCCTTCTTTCCATTCGGAATAAACATGCCCTTGGTCGTCACTGCATAGCGCGTAAAAAGGCGTGGATGGGATACTGCAGGATTGCCGCCCCAGAAGATTACCATGTCTGCCCGATTTTTCACCTCACCAAGTGACATGGTGCTTTCACCAACCCCCTGGAAGGCCATACCGGTTGGGCCATGACAAACCGATGTGGTGGTATCGATCGTGCCGTGTATGTAATCAGCAATAGCAACCGCCTCACGCTGGGCCTCAGAAGTGGTATCACTTAAGCCATAGATAATGGGGAATTTTGCATTAACCAGTACCTGGGCAGCCTCTTCGACAGCCTCATCAAAGTCGACTTCCTTGCCATCGATCATTGCCGCTGGCCGATCCTCAATTACGTGTTCAGCATACCATGCCCGACCAAGAACACAGGCATTCTTGGCTTTGGTAATGCGATGTTCATCGAGGTCTACCGTGAGTTCCATGTCATCACAGAGACAACCGCAAAAGGTACAAGTCGCATTCTTTACTGTTCGAATATTTTCGCTCATGAGATATCTCGCTAATTAATATCGTTATGTATTTAAATAGTTACATCATTATAGTATAGTATTCAAACATCTACTTTTTCTATCTTCACTTCCATGTGTTTGGAGAGTGGCATGCCACTACCAGCGGTTTCACCGGCCATTAATTGACTCGAAGGAGGGCCATAGGGGATAAATAAAACGCCGTGCGGCAAATCTTCAGGTTTCCTTCCCCTGCATGTGACGATTATTTCTCCGGTCTCGTTACTCAGGCGCGCCCGATCACCTTCTTGTAATCCAAGGCGTTCCATGTCTTCCGTATTGATGTCCAACATGGAAGTTTCATGCTGATATTCTGCTTTTAATTTTCCTTTATTGAGGGCGGTCCCCTGTTCACTGGTACGGCCCGGTATTAAAATCATGGTTTCTGTCATGACACTCTCACGGATATTATCGATTTGTCCATTCTGTTAGAAATCATATTCTGAAAACGAGGCCCGACTCGTTCATATCAGCTGGTGCTCCTGGGCTACCTTGTGCAGGCAGTGCTTGGTCCAGTGGCGGGTCAATTTCTCATGCACCGCGTTTTGGCACAGGCGCTGGCGCAAGGTTGGGAATACCACCTGGTCCAAGAGTTGATCCTGGTTGAAGCACGAGAAGACCACGGATTCCTTACCGGTCTTCGGATCGCGGTGTAGTGTCAGGCACTGGGCGCAGATTTCCTTCATCATGCATTGCATCGGTGCGTTGATGCTGCCGATACCTACATGATTGGGGTTCAGGTATTCCTTAAGCACCGTGTGCCGTGACTCGCGCACCGCGTTCATCATCATATCCGAACCGATGGCGATGATGCGGTCGACAGTGTCGAGCGGTGTTTGGACCTCACCCAGTTCTCCCTTGGCGTAAGTCACCATCGCCTGGACGATATTGCCGACGAACGTATGGTCCTGGGGCCGCCCGGGCTCAAAGCCGGGGGCCTGGTCGCAGCACCAGATAACCTCGTCGGCGGCGGCCTCTATGTTCTCAATGTGATAGCGGTCATGTACTGTCTTGTAGGCAGCGAAGTACAGTACCTTCGAACCGGCCTGGCGTATGGCCTGGCCGATGGAGAACAGAACGGCATTGCCCAGGCCACCCCCCAAAAGGAGCACGGTCTCGTCACTTGGCGTCTCGGTGGGGGCACCGGTCGGTCCCATAAGGACCACCTGTTCTCCGGGCTTGAGCAAGGCGCACAGGTCGGAGGAGCCGCCCATTTCCAATACGATAACCGAAACGAGTCCTTTTTCGCGGTCCACCCAGGCGCCGGTCAGCGCTATCCCTTCCATGGCCAGGATAGTGCCGTTGACGCGCACTGCATTGGCCTCATAGTTCTGCAGCCGGAAGAACTGTCCGGGTTTGAACTCCTTGGCGGCTAACGGCGCGTGGACGATGACCTCGACGATGGTCGGAGTCAGGCGTTTGACCTCTTGGACCTTGGCTCTCAGTCCGTCGTTGAGGCGCATCACCAGGTCAGCAGGTGACACTGAAGAAGGCGTGATCCTGCCCAGTATCCGGTGAATCACCGGGTAGCCCTGCTTGGCGCTGGCAATGGCCTTGACCACGTTACCGGCGAATGACGGATGCAGATCGCCGAAGAAGCTCATTGCCCGCCCGTCATCGCGGAGATCCATCAAGATATGCACATTTTTCGGTTTCGTGGACCACTCCGGCGTGACCTTGTTGCCGTCCTCGTCGTAGGCCTGGAAGTACTTGTTGTCGATCTCGGCAAAGCCGGGGCGCTCGCGAGCCAGGACGGTGTTGGGTTGCGTGCCGGCGGCAATTAGCAGCGAACGTGCGGGCAAAGTCACATACTCGCCGGTTGGCTTCGGCCGGCCATCCTCGCCAATGGACTGGCGTTCCAGGCGGATCGCCTTGACATGGCCGTATTCGTCCACCTCGACCTCCGTGGGCGCCAGTAATTCGGCGAAACGGACCCCCTGTTCAAGGGTCTTTATGATTTCCTCGTGATTCAACTGATAACTGGGTGAGCCGGTCATCCGACGCCTGTAAGCAATAGTCGAGCCGCCCCACTGGTTGAGTAGCTCTATAAAGCCGGGTTCACGGCCCTCTTTCGCTGCAGATTCCCGCTCGGCGCGGAGCGCCCGGGCATGACTGACAAACTCGTCGACAATGGTCAGTTCCTCTTTTGTATAGGTGGCC
>JAENIZ010000033.1 GCA_016844485.1 Gammaproteobacteria bacterium
TAACTATTGGCATCAAACCGATCCACAAAGGATCGGCCGTTGATAACGCAGCTAACTCTCAACCTGGAATTCAACGTCGTATCCAAACTTGATCTTGCCATCACTCAATTCGCGACCGAATTTTTCATCAAGCATATCATCCGACAGATAGGTAATATGCCCCAGCATTCTGGACAGCATTAACCCCACGGAAGGTTTAGCGTCACTTTCGTAGTAATGTCCGCCATTGAAATGGCGATCGGATCGAATTACCTGCCGTGCGACTTCGTAGAATGCAATGTTATGTGAGGACAGCTTTGGCGCTGCGGCGATGACAAATGCATTTTTGATCCTGCCCGGATAATCTATGGCCCACTGCATAGCCTGCATACCACCAAGACTCCCGCCGATGATCGCCGCCCAGCAGTTAATGACCAGCGCATTGGCGAGCATGGCCTGGCTCTTTACCCAGTCGCGAACTGTGACAATGGGAAAATCCGGACCGAATGGTTTGCCTGTGGCCGGATTTGTTGTCAACGGTCCGGTAGAGTCGCTGCAACCGCCCAGATTATTGGGGCAGACTACAAAAACTTATCCGTGTCCACGGGTTTCCCCGGACCGATACAGTTATCCCACCAGCCCGGTTTCTTGTCTTCCATGCGGTGATAACCGGCAACATGGTGATCTCCGCTTAATGCATGGCAGACCAGAACAGTATTGGATCGATCTTTATTGAGTTTGCCGTAGGTCTCATAGACCAGATCAAAATTTGGCAACTCACTGCCGGACTTGAGACGTAAGGCCTGTTCGAAATGCAGGACCTGAGGTTTTACAAGCCCCACGGAATCGGATGGAATAGATTGCGGCATCGTTATTATTTCAGATTATATTGTCCCTGAATTGATGAATGCATTATAGCTCTGCTGACGGGATTTTGTTTTCCAGGGAGAGCTTAAGGAGTATTGTCAGTTCTGGTCAATGCATGAAACCAGTCCGGCATGGATTTGGGTGAGTGTATTGCCACGCGTTTATTCCGGCCTTGTTTACCACTGACGATCTCAATTGCTGTTTTACTTGTGCCGAATTCATTGGCAAGCAGTTCAAGCAGCTGCTTGTTTGCCTTTCCGTCGACGGGTGGTGATTTCAACCGGATACGAAGCCGGTTATTCAGTAGACCGTTTATCGCGTCATGTTTGGCGCGCGGACACAAATGCAACTGAATTAACAGGACGTCTCCCTGCCATCGATACCAGTGGTCGTTCATAATACGCTTACAGGATAACCGGCGAGTATGTTTCCGAAATCCTCTAATGGTGCGATCAGGAGCATCAGTACCAGATTTAATCCGATCAAGATAATGAGTGGTGACCAGTCGATGCCGCCCGCCGGCGGGATGATGCGCCGTACTGGCCGGATCACCGGTTCCGTCAATTGATACATTAACACGGTGAATGGTGAGTATGCGCCGGGGTTAATCCAACTGGTGATGGCCTGGATGATAATGAGTACGAGATAGATCCAGGCCATGAGCCTGAACAAATGGGCAACCACGAGTACGAGCAGACCGGTAATGACCGGGATACCTCCCGTCCTTAGTAAGGCGATAAGACAAAGTTCAATACTTTGCAAGATAACCAGCAATAAAATGGATGGCCAGTCAATGCCGCCATAGCCCGGTATCCAGCGCCGCAGGGGACGCAACGCCGGTCCGAATATCACACTGACAACGTATACCCCGGCATTCGTTAAATACGGGCTGGCATTCATTTTTCTCCCCCCAGTATCCTGGCAAGTTCGATGGAACGGTCTTTTGCCGCCTCAAGCGCCTCACTGAATAATTTCTCAAGACCGCCATTGTGCAGAACCTTCAATGCCTGTTCAGTGGTCCCTCCGGGAGAAGTGACCTGTTTACGCAAAGTTGCAGGGTCATGGTTGCTTTCCAGCGCCATCTTGGCTGCACCGAAGGCGGTCTGTAATGTCAGGATACGGGCATGTTCCATCGGCAGGCCAAGGCGTATGGCCGCCTTTTCCATGATTTCCATTATTAAAAAATAATAGGCGGGCCCACTCCCGGATAGTGCTGTCACGATATCCATCAATGACTCATCTTCAAGCCATAGCACTATCCCGACAGAGCGCATAATGGCCTCTGCTGTATTTCGCTGTAGCTCACTGACATTTCTGTTTGCGCACAGCGCCGCCGCCCCGGTCCGGATCAGCGTCGGGGTATTGGGCATAACGCGCACGATAGCGATATCTTCACCTGCCCAGCGTGCAAGAGCGGTCATACGTATCCCTGCCGCGATGGAAATCAACAGGGGTCGTTCATCTGTCAACACTGCGCGTAACCCGGAGATTGTCCGTTCCATTACCTGGGGTTTGACGGCCAGTACGACTACATCAGTCCCGCTGATGGCCTGCAGGTTGTCTTCAAACACCTCGATCCCGTACTGACTGGCAGCAAACTCGCGCTGTCCGGGATCAATATCTGTCCCGCATAAATTATTTGCGGGATAGCCATCGGCAATGAGACCGCCAATCAGGCTGCGACCCATGTTGCCGCAACCAATAAAGGTGATTCTGATATTTTTCATAGTAACTGCTCTTATTCCCCGGAGACGCAGGGATGAAGTGTAACAACATGAAGTTGTGAATGCATGAAACTATCAACGATTCAGTAGATGATCCCGGGGGCCAAACAGGACGGTGCCAATGCGCACCATGGTCGAACCTTCCGCGATTGCTGCCTCCATATCATGGCTCGTTCCCATGGATAGTGTATCAAGCCCCGGTTGTGATGAATGTAACTCATCGAACAATTCCCTGAGACGTCGAAAGGGGACCCGTTGTTGATCAAAATTTTCAGAGGGTACTGGTAATGCCATTAATCCACGTAATCTGAGCCGTGGCAGTGCAGTGCACACCTTTACCAGCTCCCGCAAGGCATCCGGGAGTATCCCGGATTTGCTCTGTTCATTACAGATATTAATCTGGATACAGATATTGAGTGGTGGAAGGTGATCGGGGCGCAGATCGTTTAGCCGTAGTGCGATTTTTGCACGATCAAGGCTGTGCACCCAATGAAAATACTCGGCAATAGCGCGTGTTTTGTTGGACTGTATCGGCCCGATAAAATGCCAGGTTAAACGGCTATCATTAATAGCCGTGATCTTGCCAATGGCCTCCTGTACATAGTTTTCGGCAAAGTCAGTCTGACCGCAGTCTATTGCGGGGTAGATATCTTTAATTAACTTGGTTTTAGTGACTGCCAGCAGCTTAACCGAGCCCGGGAGCCGGCCATATTTTTGCTCTGCCGCGCCTATGCGTTTACGCAATTCAATAAGGGCTGTTGCGGGATTTTTCATGGTAAAACAGTAGTCTATCCTTCAAAAAATAAGTAAGATCGTCATGTAACTCAATATACTTAGAATAAACATTATCTTATAGAACGGATACTGAGTTATCGTTATAAGTCGATTAATCAACATTGCATATATGTCACGACTTTTTCTTTATAATCTGTACACTTTCCTGAACTGGTTTTACCGGATTGGAGGACTAGATGGATATCGGTGAATTACTTGCTTTTGGGGTAAAAAACGGCAGCTCGGATCTGCATTTATCAGCCGGACTCCCCCCCATGATCCGGGTTGATGGTGATATCCGCCGGATCAATGTGCCATCTCTGGACCATAAAGATGTCCATGACATGGTCTATGACATCATGAATGACAAGCAGCGCAAGGATTATGAAGAATTCTGGGAGTGCGATTTTTCATTTGAGGTTCCAAAACTTGCACGTTTCCGGGTCAATGCCTTTAACCAGAACCGTGGGGCAGGCGCGGTTTTTCGAACGATCCCGTCAATAATTAAGAGCCTGGAAGAACTTGGCGCGCCTGGAATTTTTAAAGATATATCAGATTATCCGCGTGGTGTGGTGCTGGTCACCGGCCCTACGGGGTCCGGCAAATCGACCACACTGGCGGCCATGGTCAATCATAAAAATGAAAACGAATTTGGCCATATCCTGACCGTTGAGGATCCTATCGAATTCGTTCATACCAGCAAAAAATGCCTGATTAACCAACGCGAAGTCCACCGCGATACCCTGGGATTCAACGAAGCCTTGCGCTCCGCCCTGCGTGAGGATCCGGATGTCATACTGGTGGGTGAAATGCGCGACCTTGAAACTATTCGCCTGGCATTGACTGCGGCCGAAACGGGACACCTGGTATTTGGTACCCTGCATACCAGCTCGGCAGCCAAGACTATTGACCGCGTTGTTGACGTTTTTCCTGCAGCGGAAAAGGACATGATCCGCGCCATGCTGTCTGAATCACTGCGCGCGGTTATCTCGCAATCTTTATTAAAGAAAAAAGGCGGCGGCCGTGTAGCCGCACATGAGATCATGATTGGCACCCCCGCGATACGTAACCTTATCCGTGAGAACAAGATTGCCCAGATGTATTCAGCGATACAAACCGGGCAACAGTTTGGCATGCAGACACTGGATCAGAATATGCAACAGCTGGTGCAGAAGGGAGTGGTGACCCGTGAAGATGCCAGGTCCAAGGCCGCAAACAAAGACAACTTTTAATATGATACCTAGTTAATCAGGAGGGGCCTATGGAGCGAGAACAAGCGATTAAATTTATGCGGGATCTGCTCAAGCTCATGGTTGAGAAGAAGGGCTCGGATCTGTTTATCACTGTTGAATTTCCCCCCGCCATCAAGATTGACGGCAAGATTACGCCGGTCTCCAAGACAAAATTAACCGCTGATAACACCAAGGCGCTGGCCTATGCCATCATGAACGACAAACAGCTCAAGGAATATGAAGCGACCAAGGAATGTAATTTTGCCATTATGCCGGTGGGCATCGGCCGGTTTCGCGCCAATGCCTTTATACAGATGAGTTATTGCGGGCTGGTATTGCGCACGATTGAGACCACTGTGCCGACATTGGAAAAGGTGGGTCTGCCGGAGGTCCTGAAGGATATATGCATGACCAAACGCGGACTGGTGATTATGGTCGGTGGCACAGGTTCCGGTAAATCCACATCGCTGGCCGCCATGATCGATTATCGCAATGCCAACAGTTATGGCCATATCATCACGATTGAAGACCCGGTTGAATATGTGCACCCGCATAAAAATTGCATCATCATGCAACGAGAGGTCGGTGTAGATACCGATGACTGGGACATCGCACTGAAGAATACCCTGCGTCAGGCCCCGGACGTTATCCTGATCGGCGAAATCCGTGACCGGGAGACGATGGAATTCGGTATTGCCTTTGCCGAAACGGGCCACCTTGCCATGGCGACTCTGCACGCCAACAGTTCCAACCAGGCGCTGGACCGTATTATCAACTTCTTCCCGGAAGAACGCCGGCAGCAATTGTTAATGGATCTCTCACTTAATATGAAAGCAATCATCTCGCAGCGATTGTTGAAGACACGGGATGGCGCAGGCCGTGTTGCCGCCATTGAGATTATGCTGAATTCTCCCCTGATTGCAGATCTCATCCTCAAGGGTGAGGTGCACGAGATCAAGACGATTATGTCCAAATCCAATGAGCTGGGCATGAAGACCTTTGATCAGGCGTTATTTGATTTGTATGAGGCTGACAAGATCACGTTCGAAGACGCATTGCGTAATGCCGATTCGATGAACGAATTGCGTCTGAAGATCAAGCTTGAAGGCAAGGCCGCCAAAGACAAGGACAGTCTCGAAGGGCTGGATCATCTGGCTATCGAGGCAGATAAAGACGACGAAAAATCTGGTATGTTACGCAGATAAAAATCCGGGTTTTTACCGGCATAAAGATTTTAAAATAAATTTGACAGGGGCACTGAATCACGATGGATATCACGCCTTATTTAAAACTCATGATTGAAAAAAATGCCTCGGATATATTTTTCACTATAGGCTCACCGGTCAAGATCAAAATCGAAGGCAAGGCAACGCCCGTCGGCAAAACCATGCTGACAGGTGATTTATGCAAGGCCGCCGCCTACGGCATCATGAATCAATATCAGACCAGGCATTTTGAAGAAAACATGGAATGTGATTTTGCGATTGCATCGTCCGATGGGGCTGCGCGTTTTCGTGTCAATGTCTTCCGCCAGCGCGGTGAGGTTGGCATGGTTCTGCGTCTTATCCCTTCAAAAATACCGACTATTGATGAAATGGGGTTGCCGGAAATACTCAAGGATTTGATTATGCATAAGCGCGGACTGCTACTGATGGTTGGTGCGACCGGATCAGGCAAGTCGACAACCCTGGCGGCCATGATTAACCACCGTAATGAAAATATGGCAGGGCATATACTTACTATTGAAGATCCGGTGGAGTTCAGCCACCCGAACAAGAAATCAATCATTAATCAGCGTGAAGTCGGTGTAGATACCCTTTCTTACCGTAATGCCCTGAGAAGCTCTCTGCGTGAAGCGCCGGATGTCATATTGATCGGTGAGATTCGTGACCGGGAGACCATGGAGGCCGCGCTGGAGTTATCCAATACCGGGCATCTTGCAATATCAACCTTACATGCCAATAACGCCAACCAGGCCATGGAACGTGTCATCAATTTGTTTCCGCAGGATATGCATAAACAATTATTTATGGATCTGTCACTGAACATCCGCGCAGTGGTTTCACAACGTCTTGTTATGAGCATAGACGGGAAGCGTTGTGCTGCCATAGAAATCCTCATCAATACACCACATATCGGAGAATTGATCCTCAAAGGCGATATCGACGAGCTCAAGGTTGCAATGGCGGAAAGTGGGGCCAAGGGCATGCAGACCTTCGATTTAGCGCTCTTTAATCTTTATAAAGAGAGCCGTATTGAACTGGAAGAAGCGTTGAATAATGCAGATTCAAGAACTAATCTCGAGGCCAAGATCAATTTTGGCTAAGCCCCGATCTAATTCCTGGATTATCCACAATAGATCGTTACTCAAATTGCTTTATTCACAAATATTAAAGGTTTTACTAAACCATTTGCAGCCAGTTATTTGTTAGTAAGATCGGTAATATACTTAACGAATAAATTAAAATAATAATTTAACTTTATCATGAGAGAATTTGTCCGGCATGCCACTGGGATCCCCCTGGAGATCATACGGGAAGGCGTTGACAGGCCAGGCAGGCAATATCTGCAAAATGTCAGTTTGGGCGGGCTCTCATGTCAATATCATGAGTATCTTGAAGTTGGTACCCCTGTTAAGGTACGGATCACTGCTATTAAGCCTGTATTCGAACTCTCGGGTAAAGTCGCGTGGTGCAAAAAAATTGATGATCAATACGAGATCGGTGTTGAATATCAGGGTGAAAAAGATTTATTCAGATTGCGTATGGTAGAGCAGATATCCCATATTGAGCATTACCGTAAGGAAGTGCTCGAATCAGAAGGCAGGCAATTGTCGGGTGAGGAGGCTGCGCAGGAATGGATTGATAAATACGCCTCGGATTTTCCCTGACTTTCAGGATGGAGGCAAAAAAGAAAGGGGCTTTCGCCCCTTTCTTTTTTGATAACTTGTAATGGTCTTACTTGTTGTTGATGTACATCGTGACTTCAAAACCAAAACGGATGTCATTATATGCAGGTGTTTCCCATTTCATTGTCTTATCCTCCAAAGGATGTTGATACGGATTCAAACTTCAGTACCTGAAATAGTGCAGTAACCATGCCAATTCGAACTATAGTTAAGTTGTTTCAAATATAATTCATATAAAACAATAAGTTAGTAAAATTTTGTCTTGGTTTGTATGGTGGTCTGTATACCTGTATTAGACGTTATATTTGGTTGAAAATAACCATAAATGTGGTTCTCGTGAACCACGTTAGGTGGTTGTTCAAGGTTTTTTACGCGGAAAGACACAGGTGGCATCAAACACCGGCCCGTCGACACAAACTCGTTTCATTGCCGGTCCATCCTGTGTTTCCACCTGGACGGTACATCCGGCGCAACCCCCGACGGCACATGCCATATATTCTTCCATGGAAACCTGGCAGGGCAATGCATATTCATGCGCCAGCTGGCTCACTGCCTCTAACATGGCCGTGGGGCCACAGGTAAATACCTCAACTTCGTTCAAGAGATCCGGTTTGAGAGAATCTAACCATGGTCTCGCAAGCCCTGTGACATACCCTTCAAAACAGCCTGCATATCCCTGCAAACTGGCCAGTCTGCTCGGGATACCCCAATCTTCAAGCAGAGGCATGGCGGCGATTACACCTTCCGGCATGCCGTTTACCATGATCTGTGAAGGACGCGCCTTGAACGGAAAGGGGATTTCCGATCCCATAATGACCAGCGGATGTACAACAGGAGTTGTCTTCCTGAGGTGTTCAGCAAGAAAGATCATTGGGGGTATGCCAACTCCCCCGCCGATCAGTAACGGATATTTTCGGTAACCCTCGAGTTTGAAAGGAACGCCGATGGGGCCGAGTATATCCAGCGTGTCATTGACTTTACGTTTTGCCAGTCTGCTGGTTCCGTCACCATGGACCTTATAGAGGATGTCGATACAGCCAGTGTTTTTATCTGTGCGCATGATGGACATTGGTCTGCGCATTAATAATTCAGGATCACATTGCAGGTGGATAAAACTTCCGGGCTTGGCATGTGTGGCTGTTAACGGGGCATGCAGTCGCATGACATATTGCTCGCCTGCATGAATATGATGTTCAGACACCCTGGCCTGTTCCGAAAATATGGTATTGCGTGTTTCAGGATGCTGCATTGGTTTTTAATCCTGATATTCGTAGACGATCCGGCCACCTAATAGAGTATGTGTAACCTTGCCGGTCAACTCCCAGCCCATGAAGGGATTATTCTTCCCGGCACTTAACAGGTTATTTTTTATAACTGTCCATGATTTTTCCGGATCAATGATGCAAATATCGGCCACTGCCCCTGCACTCAAGTGGCCCGCCTGAATTCCCGCAATTTTTGCAGGTTTGATTGTCAGTGCTGCGATCGCCTGGGAAAGCGTGAGCGTATTATCTCGAGCCAGTTGCAGGGTTAAAGGTAACAGCACGTCAAGTGTGGATGCTCCCGGCTCTGTCATGCTGAAAGGGGCGGACTTGGCATCATCATCGTGTGGCTGATGATCGGAACATATTGCATCAATAGTCCCGTCAGCCAGACCTTTGCGCAGCCCTTCCTTGTCGTATTGGCTGCGCAAGGGTGGTCGTAAATTACAATGACTGTTAAATGCGCCGAGATCTATTTCTGTCAGATGTAAATGAGTAATACTGACATCTGCCGTTACCGGCAAACCCTGTTTTTTTGCACGCGCGATCAATTCTATGCTTCGCGCAGACGAGATCCTGCAGAAATGTACACGCGCACCGCTTTGCTCCACCAATAACAAGGCGCGACTGACGGCTATGGTTTCCGCTGTTTCGGGGATCGCAGGCAGACCAAGACGCACACTCATGATACCTTCATGTACGACACCCTGATCCCGGAGATAACTGTCTTCACAAAATAGATGGACCGTTAAACCACAGGTAGCCGCATATTCGAGTGCCCCGCGTAATACTGCGCTATTATCCAGCGGCGCATAGGCATTACTTACACCAATACACCCCGCACCCTGTAAGGCATGCATTTCAGCCAGCGTTTCACCCTTAAGACCATGCGTCAAAGCGCCCAGGGGATAGACGCGCGCCATGTTCGTTTTTAATGCGCGCTGATAAATCAGTTCAACAACAGCCGAGGTGTCGATAACCGGATAAGTATCCGGCGGACAGCAAATCGATGTAATACCTGTGCTTGCAGCCGCTGTTGTTTCAGAGGCAATAGTCGCCTTGTGTTCATATCCGGGCTCACACAGCCGGACGGAAAGATCAACCAGGCCAGGACATACAATCTTGCCTTTGGCATCAATGGTGCGATTTGGAGTAAAACCGGCGGGCGTCTTGCCAACGGCAACTATTTTTCCCTTTTCAATATAAAGATCAGTAACACGATCCTGATTATTTGCGGGGTCAACGATGCGTCCATGTTTAATTGCTATGCGCATCACTTTCCTTTGGTTTGCTTTCAGCAAGATTTCCCAAGGTCATTGCCATGATGGCCATCCTGACCGCGATACCATGGCTGACCTGTTGCAGGATGACCGACCGTTTACCATCGGCAACATGTGAATCAATCTCGACGCCACGGTTAATGGGGCCGGGATGCATGACGATGACATCGGGTTTGGCGGCGGCAAGTTTGGTTTCAGTCAGGCCATATAGATTGAAATATTCCTGTTCGCTGGGCAGCAGGGCGCTGCGCATGCGTTCCCGTTGCAGCCGCAGCGTGACTATAACATCGACATCCTCAAGCCCCGCAATGAGATCATAAAAGACATGCACACCCAGGGTATGTATATCTTTGGGAATCAATGTTCTCGGGCCAATAACACGCACTTCACTGACCCCCAGTGTTGACAAGGCATGGATTTCAGAACGAGCCACCCGTGAATGCAGGATATCTCCGACAATGGCCACTCGCAGTGAGGAAAAATCTTTTTTGTGCATGCGGATGGTAAACATATCCAACATGGCCTGAGTCGGGTGTGAATGACTTCCGTCTCCAGCGTTGATAACACTGACATGAGGCGCAACTTGTGAGGCAATAAAATGCGCTGCGCCGCTATTGGCATGACGCACTACAAACATATCACAGTGCATTGCTTCCAGCGTCCGTAATGTATCCAGAAGCGATTCACCCTTCCTGGTTGCGGAACTTGCGATATTGAGATTGATTATGTCCGCCGACAGTCTTTTCGCGGCCAATTCAAAAGTGGTGCGCGTCCGGGTGCTGGGTTCAAAGAACAGATTGGCAATGGTCTTGCCACGCAGCAGGGGCACCTTTTTTACAGCGCGTTCGCCGACGCCGGCGAAGGATTCTGCGTGATTTAATATATCCAGGAGTAAGGAACGATCAAGACCATCTATAGTTAAAAAATGTTTCAGGCGACCATATTTGTCGAGTTGAATATCGTGGTGATTCATTCCGCCGCTTTAATTACCAGTGCCAAGGGCTCCGGGCCGGAAAGTTTAACATGTTCGTTGGCATTTAGTGTCATACTTTTTCCTACAACATCGGCGCGGATAGGCAATTCCCGTCCACTACGTTCGATCAATACCGCCAGGGTGACAGTTGCCGGCCGTCCGTAATCAAAGATCTCGTTTAGCGCAGCACGTATGGTCCTGCCTGTATGCAGGACGTCATCGACGAGGATAATATGCCGGTCTTCGACTTCGAAAGGCAGATTAGATGGCTGGACCCGTGGATGTACGCCGATGCGGCTGAAGTCATCCCGGTAGAAGGCAATATTTAACTGCCCGAGCGGGCTATTTAAATTCATCAGCTTGTGCAATCTCTCGGCAACCCACACCCCGCCCGTGTGTATTCCGATCATCAGGGGATCATTGCGGATCATATCCTGCAAGTCACCGGCCATATTGACCAGCCATTGATTGATCTCCTGTGTCATCTTGTTGATTCTTTATTGATCCCGTTTGACACGGATGAAATTTTATCACTGTTTTCAGCCAACCAACTTTCCAGTATTACCTGTGCAGCAACAGGGTCCAGTGCAGTACTGTTGTTCGTGCGCTGACTGGCTTCATAAGTGGACAGTCTTTCATCCATACCAAACACCGGCAGATGAAAACGTCCTTCGAGCTGACGTGCAAATTTTTCCGCGATCTGTGTTACTCTTTGTGTTGTCCCATCCATGTTCAGGGGTGTACCGACAATCAACGCATCTGGTTGCCAGTCATCTATAAGGTGTTTGATTTTCCCCCAGTCAGGTTTGTTCTGATGTACGCTGATGGTTTCCAGGGGAGTGGCAGTGCCGGTGATGGTTTGCCCTACTGCAACACCGATTCGTTTTTCTCCAAAGTCAAAACAAAGCAGTGTTTTAATCTTCACGCGTGGCCGATGTCTATTGATAATTTTTCCAGATCAACACCAAGAAGCGCTGCGGCAGATTCCCATCGTTTTTCAGTGGGAGTATTGAATATGATACTTGAATCCGCAGGACCATTAAGCCAGGCGTTTTCCTTGATTTCCCGTTCGAGTTGACCGGCCGCCCAACCTGCGTAGCCCAG
>JAENIZ010000118.1 GCA_016844485.1 Gammaproteobacteria bacterium
GTCCGTAGCCGGCCGCTTTCAGAAACCATTTTAACGCCTCATTTAAATCCTGCGGCACACCATGACCTACGGAATACATGGAGCCCAATGCATACATGGCTCGATGGTCACCCTTTTCAGCGAGCGGCAGGAATTCTTTTGCGGCTGTTTCATAATCGCCTTTTTTGTAAGCTTCACCGCCGGATACAAAATCCGCTTCTGCCTGAACAATGAAGATCATCAGAAGAAAGGCCAGAAAATTGCGAGCTGTCATAATTAATTTATAGTATTCACCAGTACTGTAAATCATAGCCGATTTGTATCGCCGAATGCCATTCTGAAATGCAGATTTTTATCCTCGTATGTTCTTTATGGTATAGCTGTATGTCAGTATAGTTTTCTGCTTTGCGGGAATGTGCAGTTCAAATTCAAGCTGTTTGGCATTTTCCCGTTTATGCGCATGTGAGCTTTTATTGACGTTCCATTCACCTTGCATGGGTTCAATGATCTTGATTGTCGAGGGATGATCCTTGAAATTTTCTATTTCAATCTTCATTTCTTCATCGCTGTCATAGAGCATAATTTCATTGTCCCGATTACGCCGGACGTTTTTCCGCTCTTCCCTGGTTTTACGCTGTGTTACCACCAGATCACGACTGTCACCTATGTAGAGTTCCATTTTCCGCCCAACAGGGGTGTAATTGGCCATGTCTTCACCCAGAAAGATCGTGCTGCCTCTGCCATCATCCTGATAAATGCGTGTCTTGCCGTTCCAGAGGGCATGCTCACCAAGGTGATTTGCCGCAAGATTTTCAAGTTCGTAATGCACAGGAATGCCAACATTGTTTAATTCCTTTGCAGGTTCCCAGGGATGTACGCCCGCATTAAAGGTAAATACTTTTTTTATCTTGAGATCATTTGCCGCAAAAAACAGCATACGTTTGGTTTCCCCGTCAATGATGGATTTCTCAAATCCCTGGCCATAGTCAAGTTGAAACATCGCCGGCGAAAAAGTCTCGCCTGAGAAATTTCGCAAGACCATAAATGAAGAGAGGGCCAGTTCCGATTCCTCTTTATTGGTATTTGCTTCATAGGTGATAACCCGATCAATGTTGGCAAGCAGATAACTGATCCTGATCTTTTCCTGCCATCCTTTCGGGCTGTAGATGTCCCAGACCAGTGCCTGTGCATTGGGTGGATAGCTGACGTTTATCAGCTTGGTGTCGTCCGGATGTTCAAGAATCCTGAGCCTGATTGAATCCGGATCGATATGTACGCCCTTCCATGAGAAATCAATCTTATTGATGCCTTTATGCAGGGTTAAAGTGCGTTCTTCCTGCACCAGCGTGGCCTCGGGGTGATCGAGGCGAATCAAGGTGGATTCCCGGTCAGGCAGGGCGACGAGTTTTGTGCGTGCCGGAGCAGGGGAAGAAAAGAGCAGACTGGCCAGCAGGATGATAAAGAGGCGTGTGTTAAACATTGTTAATCTCCTTTATGTGCGTTTTGACGTTCACCTTCATACTGGGTGAGCGTGTAGGAAAGTGTTGTTGTGCCGCGGGCAGGCAATTCGACAATGTATTTCACCGAGTCAATGTCAATCTTTTCAAACCCACCCTGATTCTTATCCGGATTTTCTATGTTCCAATAGGGACTGGAAAAATTACGCCAGATTTCCACGCTTACAGACAGGTCACGATTATTTTCAAGCTTGATGTCCCACTGCTGGACCCGATCAAAACCGGAAATATTGCCCTTGTTGCTAAATAAATAATTATCCGTTGTCTCTGACATCAGGACGGGTCCGACTTTCACATCTCTGGCAGCGCCGAAGTCAAGCTCCATGTCCTGATTAACGGGAATATACTTACTGTGTACTTGTCCGATGTAGGCCAGTTGTTCCGCCTCATTGATGTTTCTGAAAATCTTGATATCTCCATCCGGCAGAGGTTCCTTGCCGAGATGATGGGCATCGTCATTCTTAAAATAGATCAAGCGTTGTGTGTTCGTGCCATAACGTTCTTCTTCATACCGGTAGAGATTGCGGATCGGAATATCTTCGACGGTAAATGAAGGCAGACGTTTGCCCCAGCCATCCGGAATATTCTCGGTGCCTTCAATGGTGTAAAGAAAGTATTCAGACAATCCTTCCTTGATAATGGTCTTGGCTTCCATGACCGCACCGGCAGAGGCCATATCCGCGGCAATATCCAGCTCACGGTATGCCCTGAGCCGTAATTCGGATTCGGCCTTTGTCATTGGTACTGGTTGAGGATAACCCGGGCGGTTATAAGGGGTATCACGTCCCGCCAATGCGGCTATTTCATCAAGGAGGTGGATCGTGCCGACAATTACGCGTGTTGATGCATTCTCGTAATCTTCCCCGCTTTGGTTGTTAATGGTGACATAACCCTGCAACTGCATGTGCTGTTCATCCTGGGACAAGGTGCCCATATAAAAAGCACGCCAGCCTATACCGGAGGTAAAAAAGGTAATCTCGACGGGGACTGGTCCATCGATATCTGATTCAATGGTCCACACGGCACTGCCATTTACACCAGGAGGATAATTGACCTCCAATAATCGCACCTTATCTCCGTGGTTTGTGGCGCGTAATTGCACGGAGGTTGGATCAATCAATGTATTTTCCCAGCCAAATTCGAGCCGGTTGAGTCCTTTCCTTAATGTGAGTGTTCGTTGTTCACGTACCAGCGTGAGGTCAGCCGAGTTATAAATAGTAAGCTGGGTCTGGTCACGGCCCGGCAATGTGACCAGGTCAATCTTGGCCTCACTTACATTGCTGATCATTAAAATCAGCCCGGTTACGACTACAGAAAATAGATGGCGCATAATGACTCCTTACTTCTCCTGTTGTTTTGCATGTAAACGCAACTGTGGCAATAATGGGTTAAAGGAAAGATATGCACACCACACAAGGCACGCCAAAAAAGCAGCTGACATTATTTGATGCTGTCTCCATTATTCTCGGCATCGTTATCGGCGCCGGTATCTATGAAACCACTCCATTAATTGCCCGGAGTGTCCCTGATTCTTTCTGGCTGATATGTATATGGATTGCCGGTGGGCTTATTTCACTGACAGGCGCGGCCTGCTATGCAGAACTGACGACAACTTACCCCAATGAAGGGGGTGATTATGTCTTTCTGACCAGGGCCTACGGCCGCCGCATGGGCTTTTTATTTACCTGGGCACAGTTCTGGTTGATACAACCGGCCAATATCGGGGCGATTGCCTATATATTTGCGCGTTATGCCGATCAAATCTGGCCATTATCCATGGGACACACGGGATTAATGATCTATTCGATCGTTGCGGTCGTTGTTTTAACGCTCGTCAATATATCCGGTGTGTGGTCAGGCAAGTGGACACAGAATGTAATTACCACAGCAAAGGTCCTGGGCCTGCTTTTGATTATTATTATCGGCCTGTTTTTGGTGGTTCCTGCATCTGCTGAGCCGCAGGCAAGTACCGTCCCGATGGATTTGGAATTTGCCATGATCCTGGTACTGTTTACTTATGGCGGCTGGAGCAATATTTCCTACGTGGCGGCAGAGGTTAAAAATCCCCAAAAGAATATTTTAAGGTCGTTATTGCTGGGCACGGCGTTTATTACCCTGATCTATATATTGGTGAATCTGGCATTTATACATACACTGGGTTTTACCGGGGTCGCAGCTTCAACTTCAGCAGCATCCGATGTTATCAACGTGTATTTCGGCGAAGCCGGCACAATTATTATCAGTGCGCTTATTTGTATTACTTGCCTTGGAAATATCAATGGCATGATCTTTACTCATGCCAGGATATATTATGCGCTGGGACGAGAGCATCGTTTATATGGATGGCTCGGTACCTGGAGTAAACGATTTGATGCGCCCGTAGTTGCACTTTTCCTGCAGGCTTCCATCACATTGGCCCTGGTCATTTGTCTGGGTTACCAGGATGATGCGTTTCAACGTCTGGTGATCTTCAGTGCGCCACTGCACTGGTTTTTCTTTTTATTGGTAGCACTATCATTATTTATTTTACGGACAAAGGATTCTCACATTATGCGTCAGTATCATGTCCCTCTTTATCCATTTACCCCGTTATTGTTCAGTCTGACGACTCTTTTTATGCTGTACGCAAGCCTGAGTTATGCCTGGCAACACAGATACCCCGAGGCATCCTGGATCGTGATGATCATGCTCATTGGTATATTATTGAGTCTGTATGATCCTCCTGTGCAGGCGCAAGCAAGGTAGATT
>JAENIZ010000119.1 GCA_016844485.1 Gammaproteobacteria bacterium
AAATCCAATGCAATATGATTGCGATCGTAGATCACCTTCACTATGTTGGGATTCCGGTAATCAGCAACATCGGTAATCGGTTCACATAATGTCGCCATCTCAGCTTCAGGATGCCGCATCAGCGACTCGGCCACCTGGTCAATAATTTCCGGAGGCATCTGAAATTCATCGCCCTGGAGGTTGATAATGATGCTGTGATCAGGTTCTTTCAATTTCATGACAACTTCTATCAACCGTTCCGTACCGGATTTGTGCGTATCCGCTGTCATATATACCGGGGCTCCGAAAGATTCAGCTCTGTTGTGAATCTCGGCGTTATCGGTTGCGATGATTACGGAGGCTGCGGCACTCTGCTCCGCTGACTCATAGACATGTTGAAGGAGTGGTTTCTGGCCGATCTGGAGCAGTGACTTGCCTGGAAGGCGCGTAGATGCATATCGCGCCGGAATAATAACCTTAAACGTGCCTGTCACTTTGGCAGTCATCAAGATGAAAGATTGGCAATTTCCTCATCAGACAGTGTACGTGCTTCATCTTCCAGCATGACCGGAATACCTTCACGAATCGGATATGCCAGGCGCGCTGATTTTGATATAAGCTCTTGCTTGTCTTTATCATAAATAAGAGGCCCTTTGGTTACCGGGCATACCAGGATCTCAAGCAGTTTTTTATCCATATGCAACTTCCTTCAGTAACATTGATAAACGATGTTCAAAAGAATTACCCAGTTCGGCGTTAATAGGCAAATACCAATGTTCATCTCCAGCGAATGGCGCGCATTTTACTGCATCTTTTTCAGTCATCACCACAGGTAAATCATCTCCAAACCGGATATCACCGGGTTTAAATCGATAGTGATCAGGAAATTCATGTTCAGTGATATTCATCCCTTGCTTGCGAAGAAGGGTGAAAAATCGTGCCGGATGACCAATGCCGGCAACGGCATGAACCATTTGCCCATTAAAAATTCCAATATCAGATTTTTTATCCTCGTGAAGCAATGAACGAATCTGTTGCGGTTTATATTCCATTTGATATTCGCCATGTCCAGGGATGCCGTTACAGACTACCATGTCCACTGCATTTAATCTCCTCATGGATTCACGTAATGGACCGGCTGGTAAACAACGTTTGTTTCCATAACGACGAATACCATCAACAACCACAATTTCAATATCACGGGCCAAAGCATAATGCTGCAATCCATCATCACAAATGATGATGTTACATTGTCCATGTTCCAGAAGCCCTGCAGCCGCTTCATAACGGTTTGGCGAAGCTGCAACAGGGCAATCTGTCCGGCGTGCAATCAAGATTGGTTCATCGCCCACCATAGATGGATCACTGTCTGGTCTGACCTGCTGCGGCCAATGTTTGGCAGCACCGCCATAACCTCTGGTAACGATGCCGGGATGAAAATCCTTCTGTTTGAGATAATTGGCCAACCATATGACAAGTGGTGTCTTGCCATTACCACCGACAGTAATATTACCAACTACGATGACAGGAACAGGTATGCGCCGCACAGGGAGAAGACCGGATTGATAGCCGAGACGCCGGAATAATACGATTATTTGATAAAGCCAGCTGAGTGGGACCAGCATTAGAGATGCAGGATGCCTGCCATACCAGAGATCTTCTATAAATTCAGGCGAAAACATTAATCAGTAAATATTTTATCCCCGGCAGGTTATAGCTCATCTTCTTCAATATTTCTGGTTGTAAAGGTTATTCTGACCAGACCAAGTTGTCTGGCTGCATCCATTACCCTGATTACCATCTGATGTGGCGTTTTGGCATCAGCGCTGATAATTACCGGGGCATTTTCAAGATTACCAAGCGCAGCATATATCGCCTCTTTGATTGTTGATGTTTGCGCATTCAGCAAAAGCTTGTCATTGACATAAATATTTGATTCGGGATCAACGCTTACATTGATGCCATCCGGCTTGGGCTGGAATAATTCCTTACTGGCTTCAGGCAAGGTAATATTGAACTCGGACTTTTTGGAAAACGTAGTAGTCATAACGAAAAAAATGAGCAACACAAGTAACACGTCAATCAAGTTAATTATATTAATTTCAACATCATTTTTTTGTCGTGCCCGGAATTTCATTTCAGTAAACGGCCCTGCTGTTAATTTGACACATCATGTTCCCGCTGACCCTGGATAATTTCCACTAATTTGAGTGCTTCCTGTTCCATGGTGATGACCAGTTCATCGACACGGCTATGGAAATAACGATGGAAAAACATCGCCGGGATGGCGATGGAAAGACCTGCCACTGTCGCGATAAGGGCCTTTGCGATACCACCTGCCATATAGTTTGGATAGCCGATGCCATGTGCGGTGATGGCAGAGAAAATTTCAATTATGCCCAGTACAGTGCCCAAAAGACCAAGTAGCGGTGATATTGCAGTGATGGTTCCCAGTATATCAAGGAAACGTTCCAGGTCATGGGCAACATGACGCCCGACCTCTTCAATACTCTCTTTCATGACTTCCCTATCATGCCTGCGGTTAACCAAACCTGCCGCCAGTATTTTCCCCAGGGGTGATCCGCGTCGCAAATCGGCAAGGCGTTTAGCATCAAGATGTCCAGCCTTCTCCCAATGCCAGATCTGGGCCACGAGATTTTTTGGTGCGATACGTTTCTCCCGCAATGTCCAGAAACGTTCGGCAATAATAGCGAGTGAACCTATAGAACATAGCAAAAGAGGCCACATAACCCAACCACCCGCTTTAAAAACTTCCAGCACTTTTGAATATCCTCAGAGTTAGTTGTTATTTATCAGAATTGAGTATGCCAGAAGCGCTGCGCCTGTTGCCGGTATTTTGTGACTGACATTCCTGATGTACTTATCTTGATCAATATTGCCCCATGTCTGGCCGTATCGAGCATGCCGATACTACGGGATGCATACCTGGTTATTATATCCTTATTCGGGAACTTGTATCGATTACGATATCCTGCCGGGAATAATACCAATTCCGGGGCAACTGTATCGATAAATTCTTCCGTTGATGAGGTCTTGCTGCCATGGTGCGGGGCAATCAGGACAGTCGCAGATAACTGGCGTTTATATTCTCTTACCAGTCTGTATTCTGTCTCTTTCTCGATATCACCACTTAACAAGATTGAATATTGATCTGTATTGACTTTTAACACACAGGAACGGTTATTATCGCTGTACTTATCCGGACTGTCGGGATGCAGCACCTGAAATTCTACACCATCCCATCGCCATGTCTGTCCGGCATGGCATTGCTCTGTAAAAGGATGGTTCAGTTTGAGGGGTACACTGGTTAATACAGGGGTATCGGGATATGCTGATAGAAGATCCGGCACACCGCCAATATGATCATTATCACCGTGGCTGATAAACAAAGTGTCGATATGGCTAACCCCTGCCTTTCTCAGATACGGGATAAGGACTGCGCCGCCAGCATTGAAATAACCGGAAAATTTTGCGCCGGTATCATATATCAGGATATGTTCCCGGGTTTGGACAACCGCGGACAAACCTTGTCCCACGTCAAGCAGCGTAAACCATAATTCACCATCGCCTGGTTTGTCCTTATACGGGAATAACAACGGTAACATCCATACAAGGCCGATCCATCTTGCCGGCAATCCCAGCGGCTGTAGCAGGATAAGGACCCCAATGTAACTTGCCAATAATGCCCACCATGGTGGAGACGACTGATGCCAGAGAGTCATATCTGATTGTGCCAGCCATGTAAGAAATGGCCATAACAGCCCCAAGGCATTGTTTGCCAGTTCCAGACAGAATCCACCCAGGGATACTGAGAGGTTAACCAATACTGTGCCCGTCAGCGCCAAAGGAACAACAAGCAGACTGACCCAGGGCACCGCGACAAGATTGGCCGGGATACCCAATAATGGGTATTGCTGGAACCAGAACAATAAAACGGGCAACAGGCCGATCGAAACAAGGTATTGTGCCCTGCCCCAACGCCACCAGACACTGTCTGCTCCCACCCTGCACGACATGCCATAGGCGATCACTGCAATTGCGCCAAATGATAACCAGAAGCCGGGGGCCATTGCGGCAAAGGGATCGAAAATTAACACCAGCAATAATGCTGTCGTGATGGTATGCGTAAATGCATGTTGCCGGTAAGTAAATAATAACCACATGACCACCGACAGCATAATTAATGTGCGCTGTGTCGGAATGGAAAAACCTGCAAGCAATGCATATACGGCCGCAGCAATT
>JAENIZ010000034.1 GCA_016844485.1 Gammaproteobacteria bacterium
TGCACCGGTCCCGGTTTGAACGCGGCTGCCTTTTTTGCTGCGGCGATAATCGCATCATCCAGATGTTTGGGCGGTTGTAGCTGTTCTCCGGCACGATAGCGGCGTGACAACTCCGAGTTACCCTGGAGATAATCCTTGAATGCCTGATCGTCTTTTTCTTCAGCCATTATCATTCAAACCGTGTCGTAGTTTATTAACAGCATAGCGCAGACGGCTCTTGGCCGTTTCCATATTTACCCCGGTCACTTCGGCAATTTCGGCAACACTCATCCCTGATTCTTCTTTGAGAATAAATGCCTCCTTCTGTTTCTCCGGCAGTGCATCGATCAGGTGCAATAATATCTCTGCTTGTTCATGTATTTCTGCCTGCTGTTCCGGCTGGTCCTGTCGCCTTGCGGCAAACTCTTCCAGTTCACAATCATTATTTTGCCGGTTGCCGGAACCTGCCGATTTTTGTTTGCGGTAATAATCGATAAAATGATTATGGGCAATCTGGTAAAGATAGGTGGTGAATTTCGCCTTCACTACATAGCGCTCACGCGCCGCGATTAATTTCATCCAGACATCCTGGAACAGTTCCTCGGCGATACTTGCATTGCCGCACTTCCTTAATAAATAACGATACAGCCCGCCTTTATGGCGCTGGTAGAGCTGTTCAAATGCACCAGCATCACCGTCCCGGTAGTTAAGCAGCAGGTCTTCATCACTGATCTCCATCAGGAAAGTGTAACCTCAATGGAGAAGCCCGGTATAGTAAATCTATAAACGTCTACAACGTTATGGCGGGTTAAGACCAGACACAAAAAAAGGGCATTGCGCCCTTTTTGTTAAACAACTGATATTGAGGAAAAGCTACTCGTTGACGGCCTTCATGCTGAGGCGTACCCGCCCCTGCCTGTCGATCTCCAGCACCTTCACCTTGACGAATTCACCTTCGGTCAGCTTGTCACTGACATTTTCAACGCGTTCATTGGAGATCTGTGAAATATGCACCAGACCGTCCTTGCCGGGCAGGATATTGACGAAGGCGCCAAAGTCCATGAGCTTGGCCACCCGGCCTTCATAAATCTTGCCGACTTCAATGTCTGCCGTGAGTTGTTCTATCCGGCTCCTGGCCAGTTCAGCAGCGGCCTTATGCACCGAGGCGATCTTTATGGTGCCGTCATCATCGATATCGATAGTGGCGCCGGTCTCTTCAGTAATCGCGCGTATGGTCACACCACCCTTGCCAATGACATCACGGATCTTGTCCGGATTAATCTTGATGATGGTAATGCGCGGCGCAAATTCAGACATCTCACTGCGAGAGGCTGAAATGACGGCATTCATCTTCTCCAGGATGTGCAGACGCCCTGCACGCGCCTGCGCCAGGGCCGCTTCCATGATCTCTCGGGTGATCCCGGAAATCTTGATATCCATCTGTAGTGCATTTATACCCTTTGCCGTCCCGGCGACCTTGAAATCCATATCACCGAGATGATCTTCATCGCCCATGATATCGGACAGCACCACAAACTTGTCGCCTTCCTTGATCAATCCCATGGCGATACCGGCGACAGGCGCTGCGATAGCGACACCCGCGTCCATTAAGGAAAGACTGGTCCCGCAAACTGTAGCCATGGAAGAAGATCCATTCGATTCGGTAATCTCGGAGACCACCCGAATAACATAGGGAAATACATCCGGATCAGGCATGACGGCCATCATGCCACGCTTGGCCAACCGGCCATGTCCGATCTCGCGCCGCTTGGGCGATCCGACACGCCCGGTTTCACCCACGCTGTACGGCGGAAAATTATAATGCAGCATAAAAGGATCCTTGCGTTCACCTTCGATGGCATCGATGATTTGCGCGTCATGCCCGGTCCCCAGTGATGTCACCACCAGGGCCTGTGTTTCCCCACGTGTAAACAACGCCGAACCGTGAGTCCTCGGCAGGACACCGACTTCAACTGTGATGGATCTGATAGATTTTGGATCGCGGCCGTCAATGCGATTTTCACCGGCCAATATACCGTTGCGTACAATACGGCTTTCCAGATTTTCAATAGCGTTATTAATCTGTGCCTCCGACCACGCCGGATTCTCGCCTTCGGTCATGGCCTGTACTGCTTCCTTGTGGATTTCGCTGATGCGTTCCCTGCGGCTCAGCTTGTCTTCAATGGAGTACGCTTCGCGCAGCAGATCGGCGCAACGTTTTTCAATTTCATTCTCGAGTGCCGTATCTTTGGCAGGCGGTTGCCAGTCCCAGGGCTTTACTCCGGCCTCCTTGACCAGGGCTTCGATATTATCAATGACAACCTGGAACTGTTCATGCCCGAACATGACGGCCCCGAGCATGACATCTTCCGGCAATTGCCTGGCCTCGGATTCCACCATGAGGACTGAAGAACGGGTACCGGCCACGACTAAATCAAGATCAGAATCTTCCAGCTGTTTGAATGCCGGATTCAGGACATATTTACCTTCTTTATACCCCACACGCGCCGCGCCCATGGGTCCGTTGAAAGGCACACCGGATAACGCTACGGCCGCTGAAGCGCCTATCATGGCGAGGATATCCGGATCAATATTGGGGTCCAGCGACATAACCGTGGCGATTATCTGTATTTCATTGCTAAAACCTTTGGGGAAGAGCGGTCTTAGTGGACGATCAATCAGGCGGGAGGTCAGTGTTTCTTTTTCCGAGGGACGTCCTTCACGTTTAAAAAATCCGCCCGGAATTTTGCCGGCAGCGTAAGTGCGTTCCTGGTAATCGACCGTTAACGGAAGGAAATCACGTTCGAGGTCATCATTTTTACTGGTCACGCAGGTAACCAGCACGACTGTATCACCCATATGGACCATAACAGCGCCATTTGCCTGGCGTGCGATCCTGCAGGTTTCCAGAACAATTTTTTGTTCGCCAAATTGAAATTCTTTTCTTACTACGTTCATGTGTGCCTCTTAGATGTAAACAACAGGAAATATAGATATGAAAAAATAACTGCCTGGGGAAATCTCATGGTTGCTTGAAATGTTTCAGACTTCTATGCGCGAGAGGTAAATTGTCTGGTTGCCTGGTGCAACACATTTATATTATTTACGCAGGCCCAAACGCCCAATCAGATCACGGTAACGGTTAAGGTCTGTCTTTCTCAGATATTCAAGAAGTTTACGGCGTTCATTGATCATCCTGAGCAGGCCCTGGCGGGAGTGATGGTCCTTGACGTGTGTCTTGAAATGCCCGGATAAATCACCGATGCGGGCTGTCAGTAACGCGACCTGGACCTCGGGTGAGCCAGTGTCTCCTGCCACACGTTGATAATCTTTAACAATATCAGCCTTTTGCTGAGCATTTACTGACATAAATTATTTACTCCTGATACCGCTGTCTTGATGTGGCGCGTATTGTACCCGTGTGCCCATAAGTGAACAAGGATAAGCTGAGATCAATGTTCATTATTCATGTTTGTGTCCGGATCAGGCGCTGCGGGGCAATGCGTCCATCATCCAGCACCGTCCCGACGCCTATAAATGTCCGGTGCTGATCATACATTCGCACCAGACCTTCGGTGGGGGCATGCGGTACCACAACGGCCTGACCCTGGCGCAGGTAATAAGCCACGCTTTCAGAAAGCTCAACCTCCGGAAGATGGACAAGTACAGTATCCATTGCCAACAACTGCTGATCTAATGCGCCGCTACCGGCTTCGGCCAGGCGCTCAAGTTCATCAAGTGAAATCATCTGTTCCGCCCTGAAGGGGCCTGCGCCCAGGCGTCTGAGCGACTTTAAGTGCGCCCCGCAACCCAGTTTATTGCCAATATCCTCAGCCAGGGTACGGATATATGTCCCCTTTGAGCAGTGAATCCTGATTTCTATCTCATCCCCGGAAAGATCAATAAGAGCAAGTTCATAAATCGTCACAACCCTGGGTTTGCGTTCTACTTCTATACCCTGGTAGGCCAGTTGATACAGTCGTTGCCCTTTATGTTTTAAGGCCGAATGCATCGGCGGTACCTGACTGATATCACCATGAAATTGCGCCAAAACATCTTCAACCTTCTGTTTTGTCAGTTCCGGTACATGTTTCGTGGAAATTGTGGCGCCAGCGGCATCCCCGGTACTGGTCTCAATACCCAGCTTGCAAACCGCCTGATAATATTTATCGGAATCCAGCAGGTAACCGGATAATTTTGTGGCCTCTCCCAGGCAAATGGGCAACAACCCGCTGGCCTGCATATCAAGACTGCCCGTATGTCCTGCCTTGCGGGCCTGGAACAGGTTTTTGACACGTTGCAAAGCCCCGTTGGAGGTAATCCCCCCAGGCTTATCCAGTAATAAAATCCCATTGATATGCCGCCCCTGTGTTTTTCGTTTTCTTCCCATTTAAGACTTGGTTGCACCAGGTATGAAAAGTTTAATCGTCTTTACCAGAGTTTCTTTCAGCATGGAGCGAATCGATAAGTGCAGTCAGTTTGTTTGCCCGCTCAAGTGCGTGATCATATTTAAAACGTATGCGTGGGACGCTGCGCATGGTTAATAATTTCGATAATACGTGACGGAACTGGCCGATGTGTTCATTCAATATCGCAATGACCTGATCAGTATCCGCAGTATTTCCAAGACAGGTGACATAAATCGTTGCATTTTTAAGATCCGGACTGACATCGGTGGTGGAAATGGTCACCATGCCAAGACTGGTTTCATGCAGTTGCCGCTGGATAAGCCCGGCAAGTTCCCGTTGGATAAGTTCACCAACCCGCTTGCTGCGACTGAATTCTTTGGGCATGAAATAAATCAGAAACTGCGTGCAATCTCGACACGCTCAAAGACTTCAATCTGATCGCCAGGCCGGACATCATTATAATTTTTAACCCCGATACCGCATTCGGTACCGGACTTGACTTCATTAACATCATCCTTGAACCGGCGCAGGGATTCCAGTTCGCCTTCATAAATCACAACGTTATCACGCAAAACACGGATTGGATTATTCCTTCTGACCACACCGCTTGAAACAATACAACCGGCGATATCACCGAATTTGGGTGAGCGAAATACTTCCTTCACCTCTGCGATACCAACAATCTGTTCCCGGATCTCGGGTTCCAGCATGCCGCCGATCGCCTTTTTGACATCATCAACGACATCGTAGATCACACTGTAGTAACGCAGGTCAATACCTTCTTCACTGGCCAGTTTGCGCGCTGATGAATCTGCACGCACATTAAAACCGATGACAATTCCTTTCGAGGCCATGGCCAGATTGATATCGGATTCTGTGATTCCGCCGACGCCACTACTGACAACATTAACTGTCACTTCTTCATTTGACAGCCGCGTTAATGCTTCCACAATGGCCTCAGAGGACCCCTGCACATCAGCCTTGACCAGCACATTCAGGATTATCGTTTCACCCTGCTCCATCTGGGACATGACATTTTCCAGTTTGGTTGCCTGTTGTTGCGCCAGTTTGACTTCACGGTATTTACCCTGACGGAACAGTGCAATTTCACGCGCCTTCTTTTCATCCGATACAACAATCATTTCGTCACCGGCGTTGGGCGTACCGGACAAGCCAAGTATTTCTACGGGTATGGAAGGACCGGCCGACATGACTTCGTTTCCATTCTCGTCCAGCAAGGCGCGCACGCGGCCGAATTCATGCCCGCTCAACACGACGTCGCCCTTCTGTAATAAACCATTCTGGACCAGGACAGTCGCTATCGGACCGCGACCCTTGTCCAGCCGGAATTCAATCACGGTGCCACTTGCAGGCCCGCTTTCCATGGCGATTAATTCCAGTATCTCGGCCTGGAGCAGGATGCTTTCCAGTAATTTATCAATGCCTTCACCGGTCTTGGCTGAGACCTTTACAAACAAGGTATCACCACCCCAGTCTTCCGGAATAATTTCAAACTTCGAGAGATCGTTTTTGATGCGATCAGGATCGGCATCAGGTTTGTCAATCTTGTTGATTGCGATAATCAACGGTACCTTGGCGGCCTTTGCGTGTTGAACCGCCTCTTCAGTTTGCGGCATGACACCATCATCCGCAGCGACAACAATAACCACGATATCCGTCACCTTGGCGCCGCGCGCCCGCATTGCAGTAAAGGCCGCGTGACCGGGCGTGTCCAGAAACGTAATTCTACCTTTACCTGTATCGACACTGTAGGCGCCGATATGCTGAGTGATGCCTCCTGCCTCTCCGGCCGCCACCTTGGTACGCCGGATGTAATCCAGTAATGAGGTCTTGCCATGATCAACATGTCCCATGATGGTGACGACAGGGGCACGATGTACTGCATCGCCTTCCTGCCGGGAAGCCTTGATGATTTCCTCTTCCAGGGCGTTTTCCTTGAGCAGTTTTGCCGTGTGTCCCATTTCCCCGACCACTACCGCTGCTGTTTCCTGATCGATCATCTGGTTGATCGTTGCCATGCTGCCCATACCCATCATCAACTTGATGACTTCATTGGCCTTGACCGACATACGCTGGGCCAGTTCACCAACGGTGATGCTCTCCGGAATCTCAACTTCCCGCACCATAGGCGCGGTCGGTTTTTCAAAACCATGCTGTGTGACGATTGGTGTGACCACGGGTTTTGATTTTTTCCGTTTTCTGCGGCGGCCGGATTTTTCCGTGGCAACATGTAATTCTTGCCAGCCATGTTTGGTCTGTTTATCTTCTGCTTCAGGCCTAATAGTTGCGGGAGGAGTTTGTACCACTTCCTGATATCGATCTTCCGCATTGATTTGCGGTATTAACGTAATATCATCCATGCCATCAACTGCCGTTTGCGGGGACCCCGGTGTGGCAGGAATATTTTCCGCCTCGTTTTTTCCAACCGCATCTGTCAGAACTGCTGCCCCCTGACTATCCGCAGTCGTTTGATTGCTTTGTTCTACTGCAGATGCAACCTGATTTTGCTGCTCATCCGGAATTGCGGGCGCTTCTCCGGCCGCTGCAGAAGCTTTCTGGCTTTCTTCAATGACGCTGCGTTTAACGTAGGTGCGCTTCTTTCTGAATTCGACACTGACTGTTTTGGACCGGGCTTTACCACGGCCCTGGCCCTGCATGATCACAGGCACCTTGATTTCACTCAGGGTCTTGCGTTTCAGGGTAATCTTCCTCGGCTCGGCAGAATCGTTCTTGCCGTGTTTGCGCCGGAGATGGGCGAGCAATTCGGTCTTTTCATCATCCGTGATCATATCGTCGGCGGATTTATCCCTGAGTCCTACCTCCTGTAATTGCTCCAGCAGCCGGTCTACGGAGATACCGACAACATCAGCAAACTGCCTGACGGTTACTTCAGGCATCTGTCACCCCGCCACTCTTTTGTTCCGCTGTTGCAAACCAGGGAATTCTTGCAGTCATAATCAATTTACCTGCGCGTTCCGCATCCATATTTTCGATTTGCATCAGCTCATCAACAGATTGCTCTGCCAGATCTTCCATGGAAACTATGCCGTGACCGGCGAGTTCATAGGCCAATGCCTCATCCATGCCTTCCATTTTCAACAAATCTTCAGCCGGTGCCGCATCGACCAGTTTTTCTTCACTCACAATTGCCCGGGTCAGCATGACATCACGCGCACGCTCACGTATTTCCGTTACAAGTTCTTTATCAAATTCCTCAATTTTAAGCATTTCATTTTCAGGAACGTAGGCCACCTCTTCAATACTGGAAAACCCTTCCTGTACCAGAATGATAGCCACCTCTTCGTCCACATCAAGTTGTTCCATGAACATTTTCTGCAGCGTTTGTGCCTCTACTTCATTTTTCTCTTCCGCCTGCTCGACAGACATCACGTTCAGTTCCCATTTGGTCAACTGGCTCGCCAGTCTGACATTCTGTCCGCCGCGGCCGATAGCCTGCGATAAATTCTCTTCATCAACCGCGACATCCATACTATGCGCCTCCTCGTCCACCAGGATGGATGCGACCTCTGCAGGGGCCATCGCATTAATGACGAACTGCGCGGGATTTTCATCCCAGAGAATAATATCAACACGCTCACCGGCAAGTTCATTGGACACGGCCTGTACACGTGACCCGCGCATTCCTACACATGCGCCGATGGGATCAATACGTGGATCATTGCCCCTGACCGCGATCTTGGCCCTTGCGCCCGGATCACGGGCACCATTGATAATTTCGATAAATCCATCGTTAATCTCCGGCACTTCAAGTTTGAATAATTCAACGAGCAGTTCCGGTGCGGTCCGGCTGAGAAATAATTGCGGACCCCTTACTTCGGATCGGACCTCGTACAAATACGCGCGTAGCCGATCGCCGGGACGTACAGCCTCTCTGGGGATCATGCATTCCCTGGGAACAAACGCTTCGGCATAATTTCCCAGATCGAGAGTGACCCCGCTGCGCTCGACCCGTTTAACGACACCACCGACCATTTCACCTACCCGGCCCTGATAGGCTTCAATAACCTGGGAACGCTCTGCCTCGCGTACTTTTTGTACAATGACCTGCTTGGCGGTCTGGGCGGCAATGCGGCCAAATTCAACTGATGCCATTGGTTCTTCAATAAATCCGCCAACTTCAATATCCGGCTGGCGCTTTCTTGCCTCAGACAACATGATTTGACGGGATGGAAACTCCAGCGGCAGATCGCTGTCCTCCACGACTTCCCAACGGCGAAACGTGTTGTAGTCACCGGTCTGCCGATCCACTGCAACCCGCGCCTCTACGTCTTCACGATTACGTTTTTTGGTGGCGCTCGCCAGTGCGGCTTCTATGGCCTCAAAGATGATCTCTTTTTTAACGCCTTTCTCGTTTGAAACAACATCAACCACCATGAGAATTTCTTTATTCATTTATAACTCTCTACCTTAATCAATTAATCAATACGGTATCAAACGCGCCTTTTCAATAATATCAGCCGGGATCTGATAATTCGTCCCTTCAAACTTTAGTTCCACGTTTTCCTGGTTCACTGCCATGATTTCGCCTGAAATCTTGCGGCGCCCGGCAATCTTTTCATTCAATCGCAGGCGTGCCTGATGACCAATGAACCGTCTGAAATGATCCAGCGTGAACAACGGCCTGTCAAAACCAGGTGAAGATATTTCCAGACGGTACGAACCCCGGACGGGATCATTAACATCCAGTATGCCTGTCACCTGTTCACTTACGCGTTCACAATCTTCAAGCTTGATCCCTGATTCGCTATCGATATAGATGCGCAATAATGAACCTCGCCCTCCCGGGGAATGCTCGATTCCCAGCATTTCATACCCAAGGGCATGCACCACAGGCTCCAGTAATCTGACCAACACCGGGTTTTGCTGATACATCTTGCTAAAACAAAAAATGGGCACAAGGCCCACTTATTACTGCAACATTAAACTTATACGTAGTATAGCCATGCTTCATATAAACTGCCAACTTAAAGACATCTCAACTATCTGCCTGGCATAGTAAAAAGGCCCCAACCCGGGGCCCCTTTAACAGACTACTATTAAACTGGTAGCGGGGGCAGGATTTGAACCTGCGACCTTCGCCCCTCTATAAACAATCCGGGACCGGCAAGCACGTTAGTGCGCCGGGCTCATAACCCGAAGGGTGCACACGGTAATGTCTCCAGTCCTTGCTCATTTCAATTGGTAGCGGGGGCAGGATTTGAACCTGCGACCTTCGGGTTATGAGCCCGACGAGCTGCCAGACTGCTCCACCCCGCACTAGCGGAGGCGGCAGTTTACAGGGCACACACCGGATTTTCAAGGTAATGGTTTTGCCTTGAATAGCGCATTAAATTGCCGCACTGATAGCGATTGGCATGCGCCGCGCGCCCCAATGACCAGGTCGATCCTCAAAAAGTCCATGGCATGGCGTTCCACATTCCGGGCATTCGCCATGTGCATCTAAATGCCATTCTTTTATTACATACCAGTCACGCACGATCAATTTTTCCCCGCAATGACTGCAATGGGTCGTTCCACCCATGGTATCATAGACATTGCCCGTATAGGCATAGTGAATGCCATTTTTTATCGCGATTTCGCGGGCTTGCGTCAATGTGGCGGCGGGTGTGTGTGCTTTATCCATCATCTTCCAGTCCGGATGAAAGGCAGTAAAATGCACAGGCACGTCGGGGCCAAGATGCTCGACTATCCACTGGGTCATCTCATTGAGTTCTTTTTCCGAATCGTTTTCACCTGGAATAATAAGATTGGTAATCTCAAACCATACATTTGTTTCATGCTTGAGATAACACAAGGTGTCCAATACTGCATCAAGATGACCGCCGGTGATGTATTTATAGAAACGCTCTGTAAACGCCTTGAGATCGACATTGGCTGCATCCATATACCGGTAAAATTCGGCCCTGGGCTCCTTGCAGACATAGCCTGCCGTCACTGCAACGGCCTTGATATCATGTTCGTGACAGGCCTGGGCAACATCGATTGTGTATTCGTGGAAAACCACAGGGTCGTTATAGGTAAAGGCTATACTTCTGCAACTGAGCTGTTGTGCAAC
>JAENIZ010000120.1 GCA_016844485.1 Gammaproteobacteria bacterium
GTTCAAAACAAAAACATGGATAAACAAAAAATGCTCCTTGATGATCTCGAACTGCTGCAAAGAAAACAAATTGACCCAATCAAGGTGGCAGAGAGATGGAATAAGTCAGATGCCAACCAGATGTTGCAATGGCTTTCGCTATTAATCAGCGATATGGTCAGATTAAAATCCAGTGCCAGACCACTCCGGTTGCATGAAGCGGATGTCATCACACGCTTGCAACGATTAATAAATGGATTAGACTTATGCAATTTGATAATGTGTCATGACCTTGCATTAAAAAATTACAGCTTGGGCACAGGCCATGTTAGTTATAATTCACAAGGGCTGCTGGAAGATTTCATCATCTTCTGGCAGGGTCTGAATAATCAACAGAGAGGGCAATATACGTGAGCGTACCCGGTGGTCGAGATCCACGCCAGGGCATTCTGTCATTGACAATACGTGACAAGAGTGCCCTCTACGCATCCTACATGCCATTCATCAAAAATGGCGGTCTGTTCATACCCACTGCCAAGACCTATAACATTGGTGATGAGGTATTCATGTTACTGACCCTGATGGATAGCAAGGAAAAGTTACCCGTCGCAGGTCGTGTTGTCTGGATTACACCCGTAGGTTCGCAAGGCAACAAAACAGCAGGGATAGGTGTCCAATTCAGCGAACTTGATAAAGGGGCGACCAAACACAAGATTGAGAATCAACTGGCAGGCGCTCTCTCCTCGGATCGCGCAACCCATACCATGTAATTAGTGATTAGTTATAGTTATAGATCGCTACTACCAATCACCAATTACTAATCACTAGCATTTCATGACCTTGCTTGTTGATTCGCATTGTCATATTCCATTACTGGAAGAAGACATTAATGCCATATTTGCCAGCGCCCGTGAACTGGGTGTGGGGCAAATGCTGTGTGTCTCGATAGACCTGGAAACCTTTCCCCAGGTACTGCAATTGGCTGAGAAGTATCCCCATGTATTTGCCTCAGTGGGTATTCATCCTAACAGTAACATCCCCAAAGAACCCACCGTGAAACAACTCGCAGAATTGGCGGCAACACCCAAAGTGGTAGCAGTAGGGGAGACCGGACTCGATTATTTCCGTAGCCAGGGAGATCTGCAATGGCAACGGGAACGATTCCGTACCCATATCCGGGCGGCGAAAATGGTGCAAAAACCCCTCATTATTCATTCCCGCGATGCCAAAGATGACGTTTTACGGGTACTGAAAGAAGAGGGGGCTGATACAGTAGGCGGTGTTATGCACTGTTTTGTCGATGATTGGGATACTGCGCAAAAGGCTATTGCATTGAATTTTTTTATCTCATTTTCCGGGATAGTGACTTTCAAAAATGCGCGGGAAGTACAGAAAGTTGCCAGACAGGTCCCGCTGGATCGCCTGCTTATTGAGACCGATTCCCCGTATCTCGCACCGGTACCTTACAGGGGCAAGCCAAATCAGCCTGCCTATGTCCGCTATGTGGCTGAATACCTCGCAAAACTCCGTGGTGAAGATTATGAAATTTTTGCCGAACAAACCACGCGCAATTTTTTTAAATTATTTAAAAAGGAAGCAGTAATATATTAATTGATATCAAATAGTTGACATTAATATTTCAAGTGTATTATCGATTTGTGCGTGGGAGTTATAGAAGTGGGGTGACAAGCGTATTCCCCCCAAACGATGGGCACAAATAATATTGTTTTCCAATAGCTTGCGATGCAATTTGGCCATATCCTGCCCATTGACCCTGAAGGTGACAATCCCTGCCCGCTGTTTTTCCTCAACCGGGGTCAACAGCTGAATTGCATTTATATTTTTTAATTTATCAATAAGATATGAAGTATTATTTATAATATTTCTCTCTATGTTTTCAAGCCCGATTTCAGCAATAAGTGAAATGCTGGCGGATAGGGCGTGAATGCCAAGCATGTTTGGACTACCACATTCAAACCGGCGTGCACTGTTAGCGATTTGCCATTCCCTGGCGTCAAAATTCATATGGTCTTCAACCATATGCCAGCCGTATTCATAAAGTTGCAGAGGTTCACGCAAGCGCGCGCCGCAATAGAAAACGGCAATACCTTCAGGCCCAAGCATCCATTTATGCCCGTCCGCCATGGCAAAATCTGCACGGATCGCCTGCACATCAAATTGATGGGCACCAATGCTTTGAATGGCATCCACACAATAAAGAATACTGTTTTTATGGCAAAAGTGACCCAGGCGTTCCAGGTCCAGCCTGAAACCCGTGCCGTATTGGACTGAACTGATGGTCATAACGCGTGTTTTGCTATCACAGGCCGCCATCAGGGCTTCTTCAGGATCAGGGGTTTCTGCGATATTGACTTCACGAAACTCTACGCCATGCCGTTTTTGTGCTTGCCAGACGATCCGGTTCGAAGGGAATTCCTGATCCGTACTGACCACATTTTCACCCGCTTGCCAGTCAAGACCGCAAGCGACAACGGAAAGTGCCTCAGAAGTGTTTTTCAACAGGGCAATATCATCTGGTGAAGGGGCGTTGATCAATTTCTGCAGTTGCCGGCGTAAGGCTGCTTCTTTTTTAACCCAGTTGTTGTAGTACTTTGCACCTGTTGTCATATTTTCCTCTGCAAATGCCCGCACAGCCCGGGCTGTGCGCTGTGGCCACGGAGAAACTGCGGCATGGTTGAGATAAATAAGACCTGAGACTTGGGGAAATTCGATTTGTATAAGATTATCGATATCCATATCTGGTTAATAATACAGGTAAAGGGTTCCAGGAAACGTGCTGGCTACCTATGTTTATTGCGTATAATATATATTATGTTAAATTATAGATTGACATATACATGCCGTTATCAAGTCAGCTCTATAAATGGCTAAATCACTCGATGCTGTCTCTGTTTCATCCCTATAATTACATATATCCACCCTGCTTCTATATAAAATTAAGGATTAACTATGGGAAAGCTTTTGAAAATCCTCCTGGGTATTTTGGTGGTTTTAATCATCGGCGTTACTGTCGCAGTCAGCCTGTTCGACATTAATCAATATAAAGATGACATTATTCAGCTGGTTCAGGATAAAACCGGCCGGGAATTCAAAATTGAAGGTGAGTTTAAACTGGGCCTTTCAATGATTCCGACGGTCGTTGTTGATGGCGTCAAATTCGGTAACACCAAATGGGGCTCACAGCCCGATATGCTCAACGTAGAACATTTCGAGGTCCAGGTTTCGCTCATGCCACTTCTGAAAGGTAATGTTCAGGTAAATCGGCTGATATTAATCTCACCTGATATCCTGCTTGAAACCAATAAGGAAGGTGTTGGTAACTGGCAGCTTGAGACGAAAACAACCACAGAGCCTGCGCAGAAAGACACCACCGGGCCTTCTGCCCTGCCCGCATTTAATATCAGCGAGGTGCAGATTGAAGATGCTAAATTAACTTACAAGGATGGTGTTTCGGGTAAAACTACAAACGTTACTATAGCGAAATTCATTGCTGCAACCGGCGGTTTCACTGAGCCAATGGATCTCACAATCAATGCCGCATATAACGATCTGCCGATTAATCTTAAAGGGACACTCGGTTCACTGGGCAGCCTGACGAAAAATGAAAATTTTCCCGTCAATATCAAGGCAGATATCAGCGATGTAACATTGGGTATTGATGGACAGATTGCGAAGCCACAACAAGCAAAAGGTCTGGATGTTGAACTGGTTTTCCATGCGGGTTCTTTGCAGACATTTGAAAAAGTTTCAGGGAAAAAACTTCCGGCCATAAGCCCTATTGATATCACCGGACATCTCACTGAAAGTGACGGGGCATTTCTTATCAAAGGACTCAAGGCGAACCTCGGCAAGGTGAAAGTTGGCCTCGATGGAAAGATCACGGAACCGGAAAAAGCAAAAGGACTTGATCTTGCGATCACCTTCAATGCCGATTCACTGGCAGATTTGAATGAGATGACTGGCAGTAAATTGCCGGCCATAGGCCCGATCGCATTATCCACCGGTCTTAAGGACAAGGATGGCGCTTATCAGTTGAGCGGAATGAAACTGACAGCATGAACTACCGATCTTGCAGGTGATATGACGCTTAATATGACTGAAAAACGTCCTGCTGTGTCTGCAAAATTAAATTCTAACAAGATTGATCTGACCATCTTCGAAAGCAAGGAAAAGGAAGAAAAGGGCGAACAGAAAAAAGTGAAA
>JAENIZ010000121.1 GCA_016844485.1 Gammaproteobacteria bacterium
AGCGGCTGCGCCACTGGTGGGGATGTACGGGGCTGGATCGCCGTCGTGGCCCAACGGAAGAAGCTGGGTCTCTCGGAAACAGAAGCCTTTAACCGTGCATGGCATATGGTGACGGAAATGAATCCTTTCCCGGCCACTCTGGGCCGTATATGCCCCCATCCCTGTGAGAGCGGTTGCAGCCGTAAGGACAAGGACGGCGCCGTGGCAATCAACGCCCTGGAACGTTTCCTCGGCGACTGGGCGCTGGATCAGCGGCTTGCTCTTAAGCAACTGGAAGGAGATACCAAACCTGAATCGATAGGGGTCATCGGGGCGGGACCCGCGGGACTCTCTTTCGCCTACCAGATGGCACGGCGGAATTATCGTGTGACAATCTACGAGAAAGCGGAAAAACCGGGAGGCATGCTTTATTACGGGATTCCCCAATACCGGTTACCCAAGGAGGTTATCGAAGCGGAAGTTCAGCGGATCCTGGATCTCGGCGTCGAATTGAAGCTGAACGTTTCAATCGGCATAGACATTACAGTACATCAATTGAAAGAGAATCATGACGCTCTTTTTCTCGGGATCGGGGCCGGGCGCGGACGTAAACTCGGCATCACGGGTGAAGCAGGGATCAATATCTGGACCGGCACGGATTATCTCGGCTATTTGAATCGCGGTGAACCGGTAGAACTGGGATCAGAAGTTATCGTCGTGGGCGGAGGCAATACCGCCGTGGATGCCGCCCGGTCGGCCCGGCGCACTGGTGCGCGGGTGACGATGCTTTACCGGCGGACGCGGAATGAAATGCCGGCCATCGCAAGCGAAATCGATGACGCCCGGGCAGAAGGGGTTAGTATCGAGTATCTTGCGGCCCCTGTAGAGATCAAACGTAACGGAGGCAAGGTAAAGGCGGTAGTGGTGCAGCGCATGAAGCTGGGAGAAACCGATGACACAGGCCGTCGCAGACCTGTTCCAATCCCGGGTTCGGAATATGAACTGCCGGTAGATTCAGTGATCATTGCAGTTTCCCAGGAGCCGGACTGGGACGGACTGACCGAACTCGATCCGGGGACGGTCTGGTTCCAACCCAAAGAGCACGGCAAGGTCAACGATGCTGTATGGGCCGGTGGCGATGCACTAGGCCTCGGGATCGCGGGGATGGCGATCGCCCAGGGCCGGTATGCAGCCGAGGCCGTTCATGCTCAATTGCGCGGATTGGAGCAGACTTATACCTCTCCCAAACCTGTTGTGTCCGATCGAATAATCAAATCCGTTTACTATCCTGAAAAACAACCTGCCGCACTGCAGCAAAGGTCCGTCGAGGAGCGTCTGGCTGAACCAGACACGGAAATTTACGAGACTATTAGTAGTACACAGTTTTTGGAAGAAGTATCCCGTTGCTTTTCATGCGGTTTGTGTTACGGCTGCGAGCATTGTTTTATGTACTGCAACGCCGGCGGTTTCACGCGGCTGGAACAGGTTGAACCGGGTGCCTATTTTGCATTCAACAGGGATTATTGTATCAGCTGTGGCAAATGCATCGATCTATGCCCGTCGGGTTATCTTACTGAGGAAGACGGAAGCAGGTTAGGCTGAAAGATTGTTGACTTTACCTTCTGTCTTTTGTCTTTAGCCTTCAGTCTGATTTTTTTAACATTTCTTTACATAAAATTACAATAAATTAACGAAGACTGGAACTGATCGTTACGAGCCGATGCTTAAATAAACATAGCTGATTGAATTCGACATTTTAGTTGAATTTAAACATCCCGTACAAACAAAAACCTGTCTGATTGGGATAATACTAATGAATACAATCCGGGTCCTGATCATGGAGCACGAAGAACGTGTCTGCCGGGTGCTGTGCCGCATCGTCAAGAGGATGGGGTATGAACCCTTCCCAGCCGCCGATTACGAACATTTCAAGGCCCTGTATAACGAAGCAATACCGGACATCATCCTGTTAAACCTGAAAATAGCCGGTAACGACAACACTGAATTCTGCCGCTACCTGGTCGAACAAAAATCACCGGCAACCATCATCCTGTTGAGTGACAGGGAGGAGGACGAAACCGCCGATTTGATGAAACTCGGTCTCTCCGCCGGCCTGAACATGGGCGGCGTCCTGCGTAAGCCGGTGGATGTGGAGGCGGTGAAAGAACTGCTGGCGGGACGGATGCCGCCACAACCGTCCAGCCCTTTAAAAAAAAGCCATGAACATGGGCGATTATTCCGAATAGAAAATCAAGCTCAAGCAATGATGTTTGATCCAGATCAGCTATTTAAACAAACGTGTTGTGCTAGGTTTGATACAAGTCAGCTAACAAGCAACAGAGAATTTGAAGTTTACCGAATGATCCAGGGGGTAACACTATGAAGATCATCAAATACGGCTACTTTATTCGTGCGATACCATCCCTGATATTGGCAATGGCCAGCCTCCATGCCGTGGCGGCCGATGTTGATTGGGGCGGTGTCGAAGCCAAAACCGTCAAGGTCTTCTATCCCGGTCAGTCCTCGTGGGAATTCTTGAGATCCAAAGACCACGGCAGGGGGGCTTCCGTGGTAAAAAAGATGAACAAAACTTGTGCGGATTGCCATGTCGGCAAGGACGGGGGATACGATATCAAAGCCGACGAGATTATTTCCGGAACAAAACAAAAATCTGAATCAAAAAAATCTTTTGAACCACAGCCAATAACGGGCGCAACCGGATTCAAGGATGTAACAGTTCAGACGGCTTATGATAAGGAAAACATCTACCTGCGATTCCAATGGCAGGGTTCGGGAGCGAGCGTCACGGACCCATCCATTGCAACAGATAACAAGGCAGACAGGATTGCGTTACAAATCAGTAACAACATTGGGAGTTTCAAAAATTATGGCTGCTACATCACCTGCCATGACGACCAGGACGACATGCCGGAAAACCGCAGTACGGAGGTTACCCTCTATGGTTATTACACCCGCGACAAGGACAGGAATGTCAAAGACCAGGGTACCCTGGACGGCTTCCTGTCCAAAGGGCAATTCATCGATCTGCTGGAGGCGAGTTTTGTAGGTAACGAGATAAAAACCAAAGACATGCACGTCCTCGATAAACGCAGCGATGACAACAACGACCTGACGGCTGCGGGTGGTTTTGAGAACGATACCTATACGGTGGTCATCACCAGGAAGTTGTCCACCGGGGACAAGAACGATATCACTCTGGCTGACGGCGCCACCTTTTCTCTGGGCATTGCTATCCACGATAACAAGAATCACGGAAGGAGACATTACACCTCCTTCCCGGTTTCCATCGGACTTTCAACCGCGGCAGATATCAACGCCCGGAAATTCTAGATAGATTAAGGAGTGCTATATACATAGGCATCATTGCATAGTTTCATGTAGCAGTCCCAATATAAATCCTATTGGATGAGATTGCATATATTAAGGTAACCAATCAATTTTTCAGGAATATAAACGCTGATATGTTTGCTACCATAAAAGAAACCATCAAGATTCTAAAGCAAAAAAGAAAATATCTCGATGTCGACTGGGGAAAGGAAAAACATCCGCTACTGAACTTCTATGTGAAAATCATGCCGGTGGTGTTGAATGCCGAACGCTGCAGCATCTTTATTCATGATCCGGACAAATCAATAACATGGTTGAAGGCCGGCACTGGTCTGGTGGAACGGGACATTGAAGTCACCGGTGAATACGAATCTGTTGTCGGTAAAGTCATCGCCACCGGTGAACACAAGATCGTGACTGGATTGGGTAGGGACAAAAACGGCATCCATAAACAATTGGCGGATAAAACAGGATTTGTTACAAGGGATATTTTATGTATTCCCCTCAAGTCACTGGATGGAAACAAGGTCACGGGCGCTGTCCAGCTCCTGAATAAAAAAGATGGAACCGCGTTCAATGACGCTGATGTGAAACTGGTGGAAGAGGTGGCACATTATCTGGAACTAACAATTGAAAATATTTACTTTAACCAGGAAATTTCCGGCGTCTTGGATACTACATTCAACTTATTGGAAAAAATTACATATATCTTAATAGCGGCAATCATTTTACTAATTATCTTTTTATCTTTCGGGATAGTAGGTTACGTTATTTCTTTATTCGGATGAGAATGGTTAATTTAGGTTAAGCCTTATAATTTAGGTTAAGCCTTAGGAAAGACCTTATTATCAACAAGCAACAATGAATAAGATATCTCCCAGATCGCATCTCTACCAGTTGGGTATTGTCCTGGTAGTATTTTTTACCGGTTTTGTAGTGATCAGATCATATGCTGTACCCGCCAGCTGGAATTATAACGCCTGGTACCGGGGCGATACTCTGAAGGACCTGAAAAAACTACCGCTTAACTACGGTGGAAATGAATCCTGTAAGTCCTGTCACGAGGAGGTGAGTCTGGTCGAAGTGGTTGAGAACCAGGGTGAAGAAGAATTCGTGGACGAGTTCGAAGACGAAATCGAAGTTGAAAATGACGAGCATACTGAAGCCGTGATGGAGTTCGAACACAAGAGCTTGAATTGCGAGTCCTGCCATGGCCCTCTGATAACTCATGCCAAGGGAGATGAGAAGATCGGTGATGCTATAGTAATGGATAAATCCAACTCGCAATGCATGATCTGTCATGGGCAATTGATCAGCAGGCCGGTGGATTTTCCCCAATTTTCAGAAGATGTCGAAAAGCACAAGGATCTTGAGGAGCAGACTCTTTGCATGAAATGCCACGACCCTCACGACCCGATCGAAGAAGCGGAATTGGATGAAGATGAGGAATTACTCGGGGATGAGTTATGAAACCATCCGTAACGGAAATCAATAAATTAAATCCGGATTCCCGCAGAGAGTTCCTCAAAAACCTGTTGTCCGGCGCAACCACTGCCACCGTACTAATGGTTTACGGACCTCGGATCCTTGCCCGTCCCGGCGCGGACACCAGATTCTGGAAGGAAAAAAGCACGGAGCGAGAATGGGCCTATGTTATCGATATCAACAAGTGTATTGGATGCGGTTCGTGCGTGCGCGCGTGCAAGCAGGAAAACAATGTTCCGGCAACAGTTTTCAGGACGTGGGTGGAAAGATACGTCATTACCGATGAGGGTGTTTACGTTGATTCACCTGACGGCGCTCTCGAAGGCTTCGAAGAGGTAAACGCGGAAATCCGGGATCATGCCAAGACTGCGTTCTTCGTTCCGAAAATGTGCAACCATTGCGCGGAACCGCCCTGCGTCCAGGCCTGTCCTGTAGGCGCCACCTTTAAATCCCCCGAAGGATTTGTCCTCAATGACGAAACGCATTGCCTCGGCTGCGGCTACTGTGTGCAGGCCTGTCCGTACGGGGCCCGCTTTATCAATCCGGAGAAACATGTATCCGATAAATGCACCTGGTGTTATCACCGGGTGCAAAACGGCAAGCTGCCGGCCTGTGTGGAGGCCTGTCCGAACAAAGCCAGGTTGTTCGGGGACCTGAAGGACCCGGAGAGCGAAGTGGCCAGGATTTTCCTGGAAGACAAGTGGATGATCTTGAAAGATATGATGCACACCGAGCCTTACTGTTTCTACATTGGATTGCGGAGGGAGGTGCTGTGATGGATTTACCCAACGACGCCCTGGTCAATTACATCTACCCGAACAATGCCCACGTCGTGTGGTCCTTGATGATCGTCATTTATCCCTTCATAACGGGACTCATCGCCGGCGCCTTCGTCGTTTCCACCCTCTCTCACGTCATGAAAATCAAGGACTTCGAACCTCTTGCAAATTTCGCCTTGATCGCCGCGTTCTGCTTTGGCCTGTTTGCGGGAGTTCCGTTGTTGGTCCATCTGGGCCAGCCACAAAGGGCCTTTAACATCTACTTCACCCCCCATACGACATCCGCCATGAGCGTCTTCGGGTATGTCTATGGCGGTTACATGATTTTATTGGCGATTGAAATCTGGTTTGTCTACCGCGAGCATTTTGTGCGCATGGCCAACGAAACCAGGGGGATGGTGAAGTTGTTGTGGTCTGTCCTCTGCCTTGGGGTGACGACTTATCATCCCGATTCCGGCAAAGTGGATCGAAAATTCATTTATTGGCTGGCCCTCATCGGTATCCCATGGGCCTTTCTTCTGCACGGCTATGTCGGCTTCATCTTCGGCTCGGTCAAGGCCATCCCGTGGTGGGCAACCGCGCTGCAACCGATCATCTTCCTCTCTTCCGCCGTCGTCAGCGGCATGGCCATGATCCTGATCATGTACATCTTCATGAAATGGCGCAACCAGACGCACTATGACTACATCATGATCAAGAAGTTTTCCGCCATTATGTGGGGCATCTTTATCATAGACTGGGGTCTGGAAATGCTCGAGTTGGTCCACGTCTGGTACCGCAACGACTTCGATTGGACGCAGATACAGCCGCTTATCAGCGGACCGATTTTCACAAGCTATGTGCTTGGTCAAATTCTGGTTCTCTCCCTCATCCCGACCATTATTCTGGCCGTTGTGGTACTTTCCAAAATCACCGGCAAGATAATGATGTATTTAGCCGTCCTTGCCAGCGTATTACACGTTTTACAGGTCCTGTTCATGCGCTTCAATGTGGTGGTCGGCGGACAGTCAATCTCAAAATCAGGGCGGGGTTTCGTGGAATTTCATTGGGAGGTTTTCGGCAAGGAGGGTATGTTGACGGCAATACTGATACTTGCAGCACCGTTTGTCGTCTACTACCTGATCAGCCGTGTCCTTCCCGTCTTCGAGGTCAAGGCCCGGGACATGGGCGGCTGACAGTGAGGACACAAATGATCTGACTTTTGGATCGATCGTGACAACTTCACCGGAACTCAACGACGAAGAGTATAGACCGCCGGCCGGTCCTCCCAGAAGCGAAGGATTGTTATCGGATATCCGGTATTTCCTGCTGCATAAACCGGCCGTGCAAACATTGATCGACTTCGCCTCGCCTGCCGAGAGAGAGAAATATAGCCAGCGGATAATGCAACGCCTTGAAATCAGTGTCGAACAATACCGGATCCTGAATATCCATCAGATTGGTATCAATGCGCCGGTGCAATACGTGTTTGAAGAATTAGAGAAGTGGGACTTTGATTCCATTTGCTGGCCAAATCACATTGCCACCGTCGGGCGGGTGGACAAGCGGCTCGAACACATTGAATTATTCCTATTCGGGTATAATAAACGGTTCGGGGGATTGAAGAACGGATGGCTCGGATCGAACTTTATCCCATTGTTCAAGCTGGATGCGATTAAATTCCAACATTCGCCGGCCCCTTCGGATGTCGATAA
>JAENIZ010000035.1 GCA_016844485.1 Gammaproteobacteria bacterium
AGTTGACTCATGCGCAGCGGAATTTGCCGCCACTACCGCCTATATGTATTCCACGTATGAAGCAGAGTGTGAGGCAAGGCCCGGTAACAGAAAAAAAATTATGGTGCTTGGCGGAGGTCCAAACCGGATTGGGCAGGGGATTGAATTTGATTATTGTTGCGTGCAGGCTGCACTGGCCATGCGCGCTGCCGATTATGAAACGATTATGGTCAACTGCAATCCGGAAACTGTGTCCACGGATTATGACACCTCGGATCGATTGTATTTTGAACCGCTGACGCTGGAGGACGTGCTGGAGATCATTCATCTTGAGAAACCGTTTGGAGTAATTGTCCAGTTTGGCGGACAGACACCACTCAAGTTGTCACGCGCACTTGAGGCCGCAGGTGCGCCCATTATCGGCACCTCGCCGGATTCCATTGATCTTGCCGAAGACCGCGAACGCTTCCAGCAATTACTGGTTGAATTGGATTTAAAACAACCGCCCAATCGTATCGCACGAAATACGGACCAGGCAGTCAAGCAGGCCAGTGAGATTGGTTATCCCCTGGTGGTGCGGCCATCTTATGTGCTCGGCGGGCGTGCAATGGAAATCGTATTTAATGAAAATGATCTGCGTACCTATATGCGTGAAGCCGTAGCCGTTTCGAACAAATCACCCGTGTTGCTGGATCGTTTTCTGCGTGACGCCATCGAAGTGGATGTTGATGCAGTGGCTGACGGCAAAGATGTAATGATCGGGGGCATCATGGAGCATATTGAACAGGCGGGTGTACATTCGGGTGATTCCGCCTGTTCCCTGCCGCCACACAGCCTGGGTCAGGACATACAAAAGCGCCTGGCACAACAGGTCCGTATTATGGCGAAAAAGTTGAATGTCATTGGCCTGATGAATGCACAATTCGCGATTCAGGGGGATGATATCTATGTGCTGGAAGTCAACCCGCGCGCCTCGCGCACGGTGCCGTTTGTATCCAAGGCAACCGGTATTTCACTCGCGCGGATCGCTGCAAATTGCATGGTCGGCAACAGCCTGGCCAAACAAGGTGTAACAAAAGGGGTTATTCCGGATTATTATTCGGTCAAGGAATCCGTGTTTCCTTTTATCAAATTCCCGGGTGTTGATCCCTTGCTCGGGCCCGAGATGAAATCCACGGGAGAAGTCATGGGGATCGGACGGAATTTCGGCGAGGCCTTCGCCAAGGCACAACTCGCGGCCGGAGAATTAATCCCGCATTCCGGGCTGGCCTTTATCAGTGTGCGTGATGAAGACAAGGAGGAAGCCAGGATCGTTGCCAGAGAACTTTCCAAACTTGGTTTTACACTGTGTGCAACTCACGGCACGGCCAGGACATTACAACAGGCCGGGCTTGAATGCCGGCGGATAAACAAGGTGCGCGAGGGGCAACCGCATATTGTTGATATGTTGAAAAATGACGAAATTGATCTGATAGTCAATACGACTGAAGATAAGCAAGCTATCGCGGATTCCTATTCAATTCGGCGTACTGCCTTGCAGCACAAGGTCTTTTATACTACAACCATGGCTGGCGCCATGGCCACAGTAATGGCCTTGAAACAGAAAGACACCTGGGAAGTTAACCGATTACAGGATTTACACGAGGCAATAGCATGAGCAAGGTACCGATCACAACAACAGGCGCACAAAAGTTGCGTGAGCAACTGAAAACATTAAAGACTGTGGAACGGCCGCGTATTTCCAGGGCGATTGCCGAAGCACGTGCGCATGGCGATTTGAGTGAAAACGCCGAATATCATGCTGCCCGTGAGCAACAGAGTTTTCTCGAAGGCCGCATTGCGGCCATTGAGGGCGTACTGGCCAATGCCCAGATTATTGATATCAGTTCAGTCAATTCGGATGGCAAGGTGGTGTTTGGCGCAACGATTAATTTAATTAATCTTGCTGATGATGAGGAAGTGACTTACCAGATTGTCGGTGAGATAGAAGCCGATATTACACAATGCCTGATCTCGATTACTTCTCCGATTGCACGCGCCATGATCGGCAAACAGGGGGGTGATGTCATTGAGGTCAACGCTCCCGGCGGCGTAATTGAGTATGAAATTCTCGAGGTTCGTTATAAATAGGAATGTGATTAGTAATTAGTGATTTGTAATTAGTCATGAATTATTTTGGGAAAATTGCCGATTACCAATTACTAATCACCAGTAACTAATCACTAGAATGGCAAAACGTCCCGGCAGTAATCGCTGGTTGCGGCGGCAACAGAGAGATCTTTACGTCAGGCAGGCACAACAGTCCCATTATCGTTCCCGTGCGGTCTATAAACTCATTGAAATCGACCAGAGGGATCGCCTGTTTCATAAAGGACAGACCGTGATCGACCTGGGGGCGGCGCCGGGCAGCTGGTCGCAGTATGCGAATGAACAGGTTGGTGGTCAGGGCAGGGTCGTGGCAGTTGATATCCTGCCCATGGAACCTGTAGATAACGTGTTGTTTATCCAGGGAGATTTTTCTGAACGGACAGTCCATGATCAATGCCTGCAGGCACTCAATGGGCGTAATGCCGGCCTTGTAATTTCCGATCTGGCCCCCAATTTATCAGGGATAAGGGCCACCGATCAGGCGCGCAGTATGGCCCTGGCCGATCTGGCCAAGGAACTGGCTGTTCAGGTATTACGTCCCGGCGGCGATATGTTGATCAAGGTTTTTCAGGGTGAAGGTGTTACTGATCTGCGCCGGGATTTACAGGAACATTTTCAGAAGGTTGTGACTCGAAAACCCGGGGCTTCACGTGACAGTTCACGGGAATTCTATATTTTGGCCCGTTCCTATGAGATATAGTCATAGAAGTGCTATAGTGAACATAGGCTTATAGATATTTATTAAACGAGGAATCTAACTTGAACGAAACAGCAAGAACTCTGGTTCTGATGGTTGTCATTACCCTGGTACTGATGCTGGTATTCAGGAATTTTGCCACGCCGATGGTCAGCGATGTTTCCTATTCGAGCTTTCTCAGTGAAGTGAAAAACGGGAATGTCAAATCGGTCACTATTGAAGGAAATACAGTCAGTGGCAGGAGAATGGATGAATCCAGATTTACGACCTACAGCCCTGAGACCAGTAACAATGCCCTTATCGGGACCTTGCTTGAAAATAATGTGGAGATCAAAGGTGCGGAACCCGGCAAAAATTCACTCTGGGCGCATGCCCTCATCTCCTGGTTCCCGATCCTGTTATTGCTGGGGATCTGGATCTATTTCATGCGCCAGATGCAGGGCGGCGGTGGAGGCCGTGGCGCATTGTCATTTGGCAAGAGCCGTGCGCGTCTGCTCGGGGAAGATCAGGTCAAGACCACTTTCAATGATGTCGCTGGCGTGGAGGAAGCAAAAGAGGAAGTCGCCGAACTGGTAGAATTCCTGCGTGACCCCGGCAAGTTTCAAAAACTGGGTGGCAAGATTCCATCAGGGGTCCTGATGGTGGGCCTGCCCGGCACGGGCAAGACATTATTGGCCAAGGCCATTGCCGGTGAAGCCAAAGTCCCGTTTTTCACTATTTCCGGTTCTGACTTTGTTGAGATGTTTGTCGGTGTGGGCGCATCGCGCGTGCGCGATATGTTTGATCAGGCCAAGAAACATTCACCGTGCATAATATTCATTGACGAAATTGATGCAGTAGGCCGGCATCGCGGTGCGGGTCTTGGCGGTGGACATGATGAACGCGAACAAACGCTCAATCAATTGCTGGTTGAAATGGATGGCTTTGAAGGTAATGAAGGAGTCATCGTCATTGCCGCAACGAATCGTCCCGATGTACTTGACCCGGCTTTGTTACGCCCCGGCCGGTTTGATCGTCAGGTGGTGGTCCCTCTGCCGGATATCCGCGGGCGGGAACAGATACTCAAGGTGCATATGCGCAAGGTGGCGCTGTCCGATGACGTAAAACCTAATATCATCGCACGCGGTACGCCCGGATTTTCAGGAGCGGATCTCTCCAATCTTGTGAATGAAGCTGCGCTGTTTGCCGCGCGTGGTAACAAGAAACTTGTGGAAATGGAAGATTTCGAGCGTGCCAAGGATAAAATCATGATGGGTGCCGAGCGTCGCTCCATGGTGATGAGTGAGAATGAGAAAAAGCTCACCGCTTACCACGAGGCAGGCCATGCGATAGTCGGCCGGCTTGTCCCCTCGCATGATCCTGTCTACAAGGTGACAATTATCCCACGCGGCCGGGCTTTGGGCGTGACTATGTTCTTACCTGAAGCAGATCGCCTGAGTTACAGTAAAGAGCTTCTGGAAAGCCAGATATGTAGTCTGTTCGGAGGCCGTATTTCCGAGGAATTGGTCTTTGGTAAAGATAATGTCACTACAGGTGCGAGCAATGATATTGAACGTGCCACACAACTGGCACGTAATATGGTCACCAAGTGGGGGCTTTCAGAGAAACTTGGCCCGTTAACCTACAGCGAAGAGGATGGCGAGGTATTCCTCGGCCATTCAATCACTAAGCACAAGGCAGTCTCGGATGAGACAGCTCACCTCATTGATGAGGAGATAAGGAACATTATCGAGCGCAATTATCAACGTGCAGAGAAGTTGCTCAAGAAACATATCGATAAGTTACATCTGATGGCTGAGGCGTTGATTAAGTACGAAACCATCGGCAGTGATCAAATCGATGACATCATGAAGGGTAAGGTGCCAGCGCCGCCGGCTGACTGGGATAATGATGACGATACAGGGACTGTAGAGAAGGTAAAGGTTAGCGGCGTCATAAAGGACAGGGACGCTCCTGCAGGTGAACCGCCAGCGAAACCGGCCTGACTCGTAATTAGTGATGAAGTGCAGGATGCACAAATGCCGCGAGTACAGGATGTACAGGAGCGGCGTGTGATTCGTAATTGGTTAAAGGCTTTACTAATCACCAATTACCAATCACCAGTCACTGGCTTTTTTAAATAATGAATACCAAACGTAAATACTTCGGCACTGACGGCATCCGTGGCCGTGTCGGTGAACCGCCGATTACACCGGAATTCGTCATGAAGCTTGGGTGGGCCGCGGGCCGCGTACTGGCTCAAAATGGCGCAGGTCCGGTGCTGATTGGTAAAGATACACGTATCTCCGGTTACATGTTTGAGTCTGCGCTTGAGGCAGGGTTATCAGCTGCCGGCGTCGATATTCGTTTACTCGGTCCCATGCCAACCCCCGGCATTGCTTTCCTTACAAGAAATACCCGGGCACAGGCGGGTATTGTCATCAGCGCGTCGCACAACCCCTATCAGGATAATGGTATTAAATTTTTTTCGGGCGATGGAACCAAATTGCCTGATGAAATCGAACAGGCAATAGAAGATGAACTTGATCATCCACTGGAAATTGCAAATTCCAGTAAATTGGGAAAGGTACGCCGTATTACAGATGCCCCCAGGCGCTATATCGAATTCTGCAAAAGCAAATTCAATCCCGTAATTAACCTGGGCGGCCTGAGACTTGTTGTCGATTGCGCGCACGGGGCCACTTATCACATTGCGCCCTATGTTTTTGAGGAATTGGGCGCCGCAGTTACTTCCATCGGAACTTCTCCTGACGGTTTCAATATTAACGCAGAGAGCGGCGCTACAAATCCGCAAAAACTGCAGGAAATGGTTATTAAAAAAGGTGCGGACGCAGGCATCGCACTCGATGGTGACGGAGATCGAATCATTATGGTTGATCATAAAGGCGAAGTCGTGGATGGCGATGAACTCCTGTTTATAATTGCGCGATCCAAATGTACCTCATTAAATGGCGCCATTGTTGGCACTGTAATGAGTAACCTTGGCCTTGAGCAGGCGATTAACAGACTCAAACTGGATTTTCTGCGCGCACAGGTAGGTGATCGTTATATTATGGATATGTTGCAGCAGGAACGTCTCACCCTCGGTGGCGAAACCTCAGGGCATATTATCAATCTGGATATGACGACAACGGGTGACGGCATTATTTCCGGTTTACAAGTGCTGGAAACCATGGTGCTGATGAATAAAACACTGCAAGAACTTAAATCAGGTATGCACAAGTATCCGCAGAAACTCATCAATGTCAGTACCGGATCCCAGGTAGATATATCCAGATTAAGCGCAGTTGATAAGGCGGTAAAAGCAGCACAAACGGAACTGGGGGATGATGGACGTGTGCTGTTACGTCCATCGGGCACGGAGCCGCTGATACGGGTTATGGTGGAAGGGGTGGATGAAAGCCAGGTGGAAAAACTGGCGGTTTATCTCGCAAGAGAAGTGGAGACAGCCATACAACGATCTGCCTAGTGCAGACGTGATTCACTTTCTGAGTAAAGTGTTACCTTGTTGCGGCCGCTGTTCTTGCTCTGGTACATGGCCCGGTCCACCTTATGCAAAAGGCCATCAATATTTGCGCCGTGATTCGGGAAGCTGGCAATGCCGATACTCGCCGTCGTTTTTATCTGATTTCCTTCCATGTCAAAGGCGGTGTTTTCAATAGCTTTCCTGATCCTGTCTCCCACCTCCAGCGCATTATCACTGTCAGTTTCCGGAAGTAAGGCGATAAATTCATCACCGCCGTATCTTGCCAATGTATCGGATTCTCTCAGGCATGACTTTATTGCGTTTGACAGGGCCTTGATAAGACGGTTACCCGCTTCATGACCATAACGATCATTAACTTCTTTCAGATTGTCGGCGTCTATCATTAATATGGAGAAGATACGTTTATACCGGGTTGATTGTATTATTTCTGCCATCAGTGTGTTGTTGAATGACCTTATGTTGTGAAGACCGGTCATATCGTCTATTTCAGAGAGGTGTTTGAACATTTTTCTTGCATATTGCAGATCGGCGGACAACATCGTTGTCAGATAGGCAATCAGGAGATAGGGACTGAATACGGCCATCAACTGGCCGAAATTCTGTAATGAAAATGCCGTCCCCGTATACATGGGTTGTCCCATGTATAGATAAACGCAAGTAATGAGTGCAAGGATCAAAACGGTGGTAAGTTTGCCCAGAGTCAAGCCGCTGGTGATGATAACGAGCAGGTAGAGGTTCAGTAACGGACTGTCGATCTTGCCTGTGTGCCAGAGCACAAAGGTAATGAAAGCTATCATCACCCAGACTTCAATGGCGAGTTTCCAGCGTGTTTCCCTCTTGTAAAAATTCAGATAGTGAAAGGCAAGGACGAACCCCGCAAAATACAGGGATGATTTTATGATTAACCATTTATCCTCGATAAGTGTATCCGGGACGGTGGCGTAAAGAATTACCAGGATTAATAATAGCCATTCAAGTTCTGCGACACTGCGCGAGAAACCTTTCAGTTCAACCTGTTCGACGTTGATTTCATCAGTGAAATGCAATTTATCCAGGATTTTCATGGGCTGGTATTATACTTTACAGATCAGGTAAAGCGGCAACAAAATTAAATTGTTCTTAGTAATTCATTGATGCCGACCTTGCCGCGCGTCTTTTCATCAACCTGTTTCACGATCACGGCGCAGTAAAGACTGTAACTTCCATCTTTTGCTGGTAGATTTCCCGAGACCACGACCGAGCCGGGCGGTATGCGGCCGTAGCTTATTTCCCCGGTTTCACGATTGTAGATACGGGTACTTTGACCGATATAGACACCCATCGAAATTACCGAACCTGCGCCCACAATCACGCCTTCGACCACTTCGGAACGGGCGCCGATAAAGCAATGGTCTTCAATAATGGTTGGATTTGCCTGAAGAGGTTCCAGTACACCACCGATGCCAACCCCGCCGGAGAGATGCACATTCTTGCCGATCTGGGCGCATGACCCGACTGTCGCCCAGGTGTCCACCATGGTACCGGAATCCACATAGGCGCCGATATTGACGAAACTCGGCATCATGATGACGTTCGGCGCGATATAACAGCCGCGCCGGGCGGTTGCGGGCGGCACGATACGGGCGCCGATCTTTGTAAAATCAGCCTTGTTAAGGCCCGCAAATTTCGTTGGCACCTTGTCAAAGTAATTGGTAAAAGCGCCCTCGATCACATTGTTTTCTTCCAGCAGAAATGAAAGCAATACTGCCTTTTTTAACCATTGATGGACGACCCAGTCGCCGTCTTTTTTCTCTGCAACGCGGAGTTTGCCGCTGTCCAGACCTGCAAGCACCTCTTTCACTGCATCTTTTAATTTCTTGTTCGCAGTCGCGGGTGAAATAGCTGTCCGGTTTTCGAAATTTTCGTTAATGATATCTTCTAGCTGGCTCATCGGTATTTCCTGTTGATAACGTATTAATCAATTTCCCAAAAAACGATGTTCTATGGTTTTTCAGCACCCTGTTATATATTCGCGGATTCGTTTTGCTGCTTCTATACACTCATCGAGCGATGCCACCAGTGCAATGCGCACCCGGCGTTCACCCGGATTTATATCATTTGCCGTGCGTGAAAGAAAACTTCCCGGCAATACGGTAACATTCTGACCGGAATACAAGCCCCGTGCAAAGTCAGTGTCAGTATCGGGGATTTCCGGCCACAGATAAAAACTTGCTTGTGGACGTTTCACATTCAGCACGGGCTGCAGGATACCCAATACGGCATCAAATTTCTCACGATACATTTTTCTGTTTTGCACGACATGGGCCTCATCCTGCCAGGCGCGGATACTGGCCATTTGTGTAAACAGCGGCATGGCGCAGCCATGATAAGTCCGGTAGCGCAAAAAAGCCCGGATCAAATCCTGATCGCCGGCAATAAAACCAGAACGCATCCCCGGCACATTGGATCGTTTGGACAGACTGTGGAATACAACACAACGCCGGTAATCATCCCTGCCAAGTTCCGCTGCTACCTGTAACAGGCCGGGCGGAGGATGTCCTTCATCAAAATAGATCTCCGAGTAGCATTCATCGGCGGCAATGATAAAGTCGTGTCTGTCCGCAAGCTCAAACAGTCGTGCGATTGTTTCCCTGTTGATTACAGCGCCGGTCGGGTTGCCGGGAGAACATAGATACAGGAGCTGGCATCGTTTCCATGTATCAGCGGAGACTGAATCAAAGTCAGGTATAAAGTTGTTTGTTTCACTGCAATTGACGTATACCGGTTCAGCGCCGGCCAGCAAGGCGGCACCTTCATAAATCTGGTAAAACGGATTGGGAGAGATCACCACGGGTAATGTGGCATGATGATCAACGACGCATTGGGCAAAGGCAAAGATGGCTTCGCGTGTGCCATTGACGGGTAGTATATGTTTTTCCGGGTTGATGCTGTCTCCGGGGAGCTCGAATCGTTTCATCAGCCAAGCGGCAATGGCCTGGCGTAATTCGTCACTACCGCGTGTCTTGGGATAGACGGCCGCCGTTTGCAGATGGGTTTTTATTGCATCCAGAATAAATCCGGGTGTGGCGTGTTTGGGTTCTCCGATCGAGAGATCGATCGCCGCTTTATCTTCAGGTGGAGAAATACCCTGCTTGAGCCGGGCAAGTTTCTCAAAGGGATAAGGGTGTAACCTGGCCAGGCCCTGATTCATTTATTCGCATATTTAAATTGGGAACCAAAGTGCCTGTAGTATAGGCTATCCGCCTATGCCGGCCAAAAATCCTTCCTCAACTATCCCTGTATTCTGCTGCCTGCTCGCCGCCATTTTATGGGGATTGCTATGGTATCCGCTCAGGGTGCTGGAGCAGGCGGGGCTGCCCGGTTTGTGGGCGACACTCATTATCTATATCTCTGCGCTGGTACCTGTCTTGCCATGGTTCTGGAAGGAGAGGTCCGGTCTGGTACAACATGCGTTGCCTGTCTTCATGATTGGAATTTTCGCCGGCTGGACCAATCTGGCGTTTATACTTGCCGTACTTGAAGGGACCGTGGTCAGGGTATTGTTGTTATTTTACCTCTCGCCGGTCTGGACCATATTGCTCGGATGGTGGGTGTTAAAGGAGCGTTTATCCCTGCGCGCCTGGTGCAGCATTGTTGTTGCACTGGCCGGTACTGGTTTTATGCTCTGGTCTCCTGATATTGGCATTCCCTTCCCGCAGTCCCGGGCTGATTTCCTGGCAATCTCTTCCGGGATGGCCTTTTCGGTGACGAATGTAGTTATCCGCAAATCAGGAGACCTCCCGATGATCCTGAAGATGGGACCGGCGTGGTGCGGGGTAATCGTGATGTCACTGGCGGGCATAGTATTTATATCTTCTCCTGCGCCGGGACTGTCGTGGATGGCACTGATGCTGGCCGTGGTTGTT
>JAENIZ010000036.1:0-12217 GCA_016844485.1 Gammaproteobacteria bacterium
AGGCCAATGCGCGGTGATAATTTACTTTCATTATTATCAGCAGCGACACTGCTGGAGGCTTGATAATCATCGTAGCGCAAAGAAGGAATCAGCAACCATGTACCCGGCAGACCCAATACATTTTCGAATTACATGATATAAATCTTGCGGCCATATATGCCGATAAGATCGCTGTATTCGGTTTGGCTCAACTACAAGCCTATGGCAATCCGGCAACTGTGCTGACTAATGAAATAATTGAGCAAGTCTTTTGTATACCTGTAAGTATTCATTATTATCCGCAGTCAAACTGGCCTGTAGTTTTGCCGTTAATTGCAAACGTGAACAATTGAAGTGTCAAAGGAGTATGCAGTGACAAAAAAAACTGAAATCGCAAAGTCAGCACGTAAGCTTTTGTTAACACAGTATCAGGGGGTATTGTCTACACATTCCATTGATGTTCCTGGTTATCCCTTTGGTTCTGTCGTCCCGTATTGCCTGGATCGCCAGGGCCGGCCGGTAATGTTAATAAGCCGGATTGCACAACATACAAAAAACATCCTTGCTAACCCGAAGGTGTCCTTAATAGTGACGGAGGGTGATGCAGATGACGCGCAGACAGTCGGGCGTATGACCTGCCTGGGAGATGTAATCAAGGCAGTGGAAGACGATATGGATACTGCGTCTCGCTATTACAGGTATTTCCCGCACTCAGTGAATTACCATAAAACCCATGATTTTGATTTTTATTATATTGATCTGGTGCGTGTTCGTTACATCGGTGGTTTTGGCAAGATTCATTGGGTAGAAAAAGAGGATTTTCTGTTATTTAATCCTTTCAATGCCACAGAAGAAACTCGTATCGTTGAACACATGAACAATGATCACAGTGAAGCATTGCATCATTACTGTAAGCTTAGGAGAATTGAACTAAAGAACGGCTATGCCCCAGTCATGGCAGGTATTGATAGTGAAGGTTTTCATTTACGTATTGGTTCACGGGTGCATTGGATTGGTTTTGATGCACCAGTACATTCCCCAACCGAAGTCAGAAAGGCACTAATTGCCATGGCCAAAGATCCAGTACCCGCATAGTAAATTCACCCTGTAAATGGTGCCGGGGAAGGGAATCGAACCCCCACATGGTCACCCATACCAGATTTTGAGTCTGGCGCGTCTACCAGTTCCGCCACCCCGGCACGGGGACAGGCAAGGGTGGCAAGTATAAGTAAACTCGTTAAAGGATAAAACCCGTTTGTCTCGTTTCCTCCGTGAATTTTGTTAACATCAGGATTGTGCTGCGTACCGAATTTGTCTATGAATTACCTCAAAACCTGGTTGCCCAGTTTCCCTCCGGGAAACGGGGCGACAGCCGTTTGCTCTGTCTGCATGGCGGGGACGGGGCTCTGGAAGATCGGAAATTTTCAGAATTTCCGGAATTACTGTTACCCAATGATCTACTGATCTTTAACGACACCCATGTTATCCCGGCACGGTTATTCGGCCGAAAGGAGACGGGTGGCCAGGTCGAGATAATGATTGAACGCATGCTGGGTGATCAACAAATCCTGGCTCAATTGCGCGTCAGTAAGACACCCAAACCAGGTGCTTATATTTTCCTTGAGCACGGTATCAAACTTGAAATAATCAGCCGGCATGAAGATATGTTCATCTTGCAGTTCAAAGGCGGACAAAAGACTATTCAGATATTAGAAGAGTTCGGTCATGTACCATTGCCGCCCTATATACAACGTGGTGACACAGAAATAGATAAGGAGCGATATCAGACAGTCTATGCGCAACGGGCAGGTGCGGTTGCAGCACCTACAGCTGGTTTGCACTTTACTGAAAAAATTTTGCAGCAACTCGCAGACCAGGGAATTGACATGGCTTATGTGACCCTGCATGTTGGTGCCGGAACGTTTCAGCCGGTAAGAACGGAAAATATTGAAGATCACCGGATGCACAGCGAATATCTTGAAATTTCGGCGCAAGTCTGTGAAAAAGTGAATGCAACAAAAAAGCGGGGTGGCCGTGTAATTGCAGTAGGTACGACTTCGATGCGTTGCCTGGAACAGGCCGCATATTCCGGATCTCTTGAGCCTTATACGGGGGAAACGGAGATTTTTATCTATCCCGGGTTTAAATTTCAGGTAGTAGATATCCTGATTACCAATTTTCATTTGCCGGAATCGACATTGTTAATGTTAGTGTGTGCCTTTGCCGGGCGGGAACAAGTGTTAAATGCCTATCAGCATGCGATTGCCGGAAAATATCGTTTTTACAGTTATGGGGATGCTATGTTTGTTACTAGAAAAGTTGACAGGTAAATATTAAGGATTATGCATGCAGTTTGAACTGTTACATCAGGCGGGTGAAGCGCGGCGGGGGCGTATGACGTTCTCGCGAGGTAGTGTCGAAACACCTGTCTTCATGCCTGTAGGGACGTATGGTGCGGTCAAGGCCATGACGCCGGAAGAGCTGTGTGAACAGGGCAGCGAGATCATACTTGCTAATATTATCAGGTCTACAGTCTGGCACAGGCACGCAAGATATCTGAAGAGGGTGTGCACTTTCGTTCACCCGTGGACGGTGCATCCGTATTTCTCGGGCCGGAACAAGCCGTTGAGATTCAGCATGCGCTAAATGCGGATATTATTATGATCTTTGACGATTGTACGCCGTATCCGGCGACGGAAGAACAGACGCGCGAATCCATGCAATTATCCTTGCGCTGGGCACGCCGTTCCAGAGAAACGCACGGACAACATCGTTCCGCACTGTTTGGCATTGTACAGGGAGGGATGTTCCCGGCATTGCGTGATGATTCCCTACAGGGTTTGTTGGAAATCGGATTCGACGGTTATGCCATTGGTGGATTATCGGTGGGCGAGCCCAGGGAAAAGATGCTGGATATCTTGTCTTATGTCGCACCCAAAATGCCCGTGGGGCAACCGCGCTATCTGATGGGGGTAGGTACACCGGAGGATATTGTCGAGGCCGTGCAACGCGGGATTGACATGTTTGATTGTGTATTACCGACGCGTAATGCCCGTAATGGACATCTGTTTACCTCGCAAGGCGTTGTCCGTATCCGCAACAGTATACACCGCAACAGCACTCTGCCCGTAGATGCAGAATGTGAATGTTATAGTTGCCGGAACTACACGCGCGCCTATCTGCATCATCTGGACAGAACCAATGAAATACTTGGCGCGCGGCTCAACACAATACATAACCTGTATTACTATCATTCCTTATTGCGTGGCCTGCGGAATGCGATTCAGATGGGAGCACTAACCGCATTCATAACGGATTTTTATGCCAAACGCGCGCAAAGTACCGAGTCTGTGTCATAATAACGCGCTTTAAATTCAGGATTATGTTTAATGTTGGAGTTTTTTATACAAAATGCCTGGGCAGAAGAGGCCCCGTCGCAGGGTGGTGGCATAATGGGCCTTCTTCCGCTGATCCTGATATTTGTAGTTTTCTATTTTTTTCTCATCCGGCCCCAGATGAAACAGGCAAAGGAACATAAGCAGATGGTAGAGGCGCTGACCAAGGGAGATGAAGTCGTTACTACCGGCGGTCTGTTGGGCAAGATTAACAAGGTCGGTGATAATTTTATTATTCTGGAAATTGCCAAGGATATTGAAGTCAAGGTACAGAAGCATGCAGTTTCAGCGACGATGCCCAAAGGGACTATTAAAACACTCTAGTGTGGTTTGATAATTATAAAAAATTATAAATTAGTTTTAAATCTGCATTTATGAACCGTTATCCATCCTGGAAATATGCGCTTATTGTGATCATTACGCTGATCGGAATTATTTATGCGTTACCAAATATTTACGGTAGTGATCCGGCCGTACAAATCTCCTCGTCCCATGGGGCAGAAATCAGTGAACTGACTGAACTGCAGGTAAGTACCGCCCTTGATGAAGCGAACATAAAACCCATGACCATTGAGCTTAGTGAGAATAGTCTGATAATCCGGTTTACTGATGAAGAAACCCAGCTCAAGGCACAGGGTATTGTTAAGCTGTCTCTAGGGAAGAATTATGTGGTTGCGCTCAATCTTGCTCCATCTACGCCAACCTGGTTGAGAAAACTGGGGGCGGAGCCTATGTTTCTCGGCCTGGATTTACGCGGTGGCGTGCATTTCCTGATGGAAGTTGATATGGACGCCGCGATCAGGAAGGCCGAGGAACGGTTTATCTCTGATCTGCGTTCATTGTTGCGCGAAAACAAGGTGCGTTACAAGACGATTGACCGAAAAGAACAGGGCGGTGTATTGATTCGATTCACCGATGCTGTGCAACAGACAGAAGGCGTCAAACTGATTGGTAAAAATTTTCGTGAGCTCAAGTTAAATCAGGTCGAGAATAATTTTGGAGAAGCTCAAACACTGATCACAATATCCGAACAATCAATCAGGGAAACCAAGAAAAACGCCTTGCAGCAAAATATAACCACCCTGCGTAAACGTGTTAATGAATTAGGTGTAGCTGAACCGATCATCCAGCAACAGGGCGACAGGCGTGTCGTCGTACAGTTGCCGGGTATACAGGATACTGCCCGGGCAAAGGAAATACTTGGCGCCACTGCGACACTGGAATTCCGTATGGTCGATGATGAACATTCAGTCCAGGATGCCGTGGATGGCAAGATACCAGCCGGTTCAAAACTTTACCGGGAACGGGATGACAGGCCTATATTGCTGAAAAAGCAAGTACTGCTGTCTGGCGATTCCATTATTGATGCGGCTTACGGCATTGATCATGTCAACGGTGGACCGGACGTCACGATTACCCTTGATAACAAGGGGGGGCAGATTTTCAGTCGTGCAACCAAGGATGAAGTTGGTAAACGTATGGCCGTCGTTTTTATAGAAACCAAGACTGAAACGGTTGAGCAAGACGGTGAAATGGTAAGGACGAAGGAAACCATTGAAGAAGTAATCAATGCGGCAACGATAAAAGAACAACTCGGCAAACGTTTCCATATCACAGGACTGGATTCAACCCAGGAAGCGCGCAATCTTGCATTGTTATTACGCGCTGGCGCCCTTGCCGCGCCGATTGATATCATCGAGGAGCGCACGGTGGGCCCGAGTCTGGGGGCTGAGAATATCGAACGCGGATTCCATTCCGTCTGGGCAGGCTTCGCAGTGATAGCGGTGTTTATGATCGTCTATTATCTGATGTTCGGCGTGACTGCGGTGGTGGCACTCGGGGTCAATGTCATCCTGCTGATCGCGTTGCTGTCGATGTTGCAAGCGACCCTCACGCTCCCGGGTATGGCTGCGATTGCCCTGACAGTGGGTATGGCGATCGACGCCAATGTACTTATCAATGAGCGCATCCGCGAGGAACTGAGAAATGGCAATACCCCCCAGGCGAGCATCAACGCGGGCTACGAACGCGCCTTCGGCACCATTATCGATACGAATATCACCACCCTGATCGCCGGTATGGCGCTGTTTATATTCGGCACCGGCCCCATCCGTGGTTTCGCAGTCGTATTGTGTCTGGGCATCCTCACCTCTATGTTCAGTGCGGTTATGGTCTCGCGCAGTCTTGTCAATCTGCATTACGGCAGTCGCCGCAAACTCACCCGCCTCGCCATTGGGGATACGGCATGGAAATAATCCCAGTGACCGGTTAGGAGCGCGACATGGAGTTCTTCAAGATCCGCAAAGACATCCCGTTCATGCGCCACGCGCTGGTATTTAACGTGATCTCGCTGACCACGTTTGTCCTTGCGGTGATTTTTCTGGTAACCAAGGGATTGAACCTGGGCGTCGACTTCACCGGGGGTACGCTCATGGAGGTGAACTACGCCCAGTATGCCGATTTATCGAAGGTGCGCGAGACACTTGCAAAGCTCGGTTACCACGATGTGCCTGTGCAGAACTTTGGGACCTCAAGGGATGTCCTGATTCGGTTGCCTGTCAGCCAGGATGATGCAGGCTCCAAACTTTCCGAAACCGTTGGCAACGCATTACAGGAGATTGATCCGAGCGCGCAGATCCGCAGAGTGGAGTTTGTCGGTCCGCAGGTCGGTCAGGAACTTCTGGAAAACGGCGGTCTTGCGCTAGTGTTTGTCTCAATGGGGATCGTCGTCTATCTCTGGATCCGCTTCGAATGGAAGTTTGGGGTGGCGGCGATTATTGCGAACCTGCACGATGTCGTGATCATCCTTGGATTTTTCGCTGTTTTCCAATGGGACTTTTCGCTCAGCGTACTTGCAGCGGTGCTGGCGGTTCTTGGTTATTCGGTCAACGAGTCAGTTGTGGTATTCGATCGCGTGCGGGAGAACTTCCACAAGATGCGGGAGGTATCTGTGCCGAAGATAATCGATAATGCCATTACTCGCACCATGTCGCGAACCATCATTACCCACGGTTGTACCCAACTAGCCGTGCTGTCGATGCTGCTTTTCGGGGGTGAAACGCTGCACTACTTCGCACTTGCGCTGACGATCGGGATTCTGTTCGGGATCTACTCTTCAGTGCTGGTCGCGAGCCCGATTGTCATGTGGCTCGGTATCTCGCGCAGTGATCTGGTCCGGGCACCCATCAGGAAAGAGGGCGCCGACCTGCCTAACCGCCTCTAGTGGACACCGCGCGCGGCCGGTCGTCCCTTTGACGCCCGGCGGTGCTGCACGTTTCGGAATGAAAATCGTCGCCGATCAGCAAATACTTCATATTCACCAGATTTTTTCAGGTATAGGTGAAATCATATTCTGTGACGGACGGGAAATTACACCACAGAAGATAAGGGACGCAGATATTCTTCTAATACGTTCAGTTACCCGGGTAGATGCAGATTTGTTACACGGCAGTAATATCAAGTTCATAGCATCGGCAACGAGTGGTACAGATCATGTAGATTTTGAATATCTGAATCAGCATCAAATTGGTTTTGCTTACGCCCCGGGCAGTAATGCACAATCGGTGGTCGAATATGTCCTCAGCTGTCTTTTTGTATTGGCCAATCAGAAAAATTTTCAATTACAGGATAAAGTCATGGGTATTATTGGTTGTGGCCAGGTTGGATCGCGACTGCTGGAATCGCTGGGAGCAATAGGCATGAAATGCCTGGCGAATGATCCACCGCTAAGCGATAAGACCGGCAATGCCATGTATTGCGATCTGGAAGAAGTCCTCACAGCGGACATCATTTCCTTACATGTACCATTGACTGATACAGGTTCTTATCCTACCAGACAACTCGTGAATGAGGATTTTCTGGTGAAAATGAAACCGCAAGGGATCTTGATTAATACCTCACGCGGTGGAGTTATCAAAGAAACTTTACTCAAGCGATTTCTCAAATCTTATGGTGATTTTTCTGTTGTCTTGGACGTTTGGGAGCATGAGCCTGACATCGATATTGAATTGCTTGCCCGTGTTGATATCGGGACACCGCATATCGCAGGTTACAGCACTGATGGTAAGATGCGGGCAACAGAAATGGTTTATAGCGAGTACAGTAAATTCTTCAAACGAGAACAGGGGCATCGACTATCCAACAGACTTTCTGATATTGGACAGAGAGAATATAAAATAGCTGAAGAGGTAAGTGATCAGGATGCCATACAAATGGCGGTGCTCGCTCATTACGATGTCAGAAGTGACAGCGCAGTATTAAGACGAATACTCGAGATCAGCAAGGAACAATCAGCCCGGTATTTTGATGATTTAAGAAGGAATTATCCGGTACGCAGGGAATTCCCTGCGACAACTATCATTATACCTGCAGACAGATATGAACTTGCGCAAAAACTTACGCGGCTTGGATTTAGTGTCATATCCTATTGAAGGACGTGGCCACCATTAACCTTGGATTTCTTGCCTCAGGCCGTGGCAGTAATATGCAGGCCATTATTGATGCCTGCCGAGATGGCCGTCTGAACGCAAACCCAGCCGTTGTTATCAGTAACAATGCATCATCAGTGGCATTGGAGCGTGCACGGAATGCAGATATCCCCGGATATCACCTGGGCCTGATTACGCACCCTGATCCCGATACGCTTGATTTCATGATTATTGAAATACTACAGAGATATGAAGTTAATCTGGTAATACTTGCCGGATATATGCAAAAGATCAGGCCAAAGGTATTGAACACGTTTAAAAACAGGATAATCAATATTCATCCGTCTCTTTTACCAAAATTTGGCGGTCGGGGCATGTATGGCATGAAGGTGCATGCAGCGGTGCTTGCGGCGGGAGAGAAAGAAACCGGTGCAACAATTCATCTGGTCAATAATGAATATGATGGGGGATTAATATTGGCACAATGTAAAGCGCCTGTGGAACAGAATGACACCCCTGAATCATTGGCCGCCCGTGTAATCAATGTTGAACATCGTCTTTATGTTGAAACACTGCAAAAGATCATCAATGGCGAGATTAAGTTGCCTGCTGCACGATGATTTACAGCTTCAGGTGGTACTAATCTATTCAACAGTAATGGTGATCTTCTCAGACACGAGCGGCGGGTCGTGAGGCACATGGCTGAAATCGCCCAGGAGCAACTGCAGCGTATGTTTACCGGGTGCAATCCCGAGTTCAGTCTCGGTCTGGCCATTGCCAAAATGAAGATGTTGGTTATCTTTAGGCACGGGTTGGTTCAATGCCGGCAGATCAGTATCAATCAGCAGATGATGGTGACCGGTATTTTCAACCTGCACACCTGCGGGGGCTACGCCCATGTTACGCAGACCGAATTTAACCGTGACCGGACTAGTTACAATGTCACCGTCTGAAGGTGTAATAAAATAAAGTTCAGCATTCTCAGGAGAAGGTGTTCCAGCAAAGGCATTAAATGATAAAAACAAGCTGAAAACAATCTGTCGCAGGGTTTTTACCATAACATTTTTTCCTGTGTCTGTTATAACAGTTTAATACAAAATACCCATAAAGTTATGACCATCAATCTTGTTATAGAGTCCATCATTTTTTATCGTAGCGACTCACTATAATAGAAATTTTGGAGGGTGTTTGGGTTGACGCGCTGGCGTTACTCTCGGAGAATTGCTTTTTTTTGAATTCATGGCTGGGGAAATGCTGAATAATAAAGAAATTCAGGCTGAGAATGTCCTGGTGAAGATCAGGGGCATGTCATTTAAGCGCGGCACGCGAGTCATCTTCGATAATGTCGATCTCGACATACAACGGGGCAAGATTACGGCTATTATGGGGCCAAGCGGCTGTGGCAAGACGACTCTTTTACGCATGATTGGAGGACAGTTACTTCCACAGACCGGGACCGTTACTGTCGATGGTTTGCAGGTTAATCATCTTTCTCGCAAGGCGTTGTTCAAGCTGCGCAAGCGTATGGGCATGCTGTTTCAGACAGGTGCGCTGCTAACGGATCTTGATGTATTCGACAATGTTGCTTATCCAATACGCGAACATACTGATTTACCGGAATCAATGATCCACGATTTAGTCATTATGAAATTGCATGCTGTGGGTTTGCGTGGGGCCAGGCATTTAATGCCGAGCGAGCTTTCCGGGGGAATGGCGCGGCGAGTAGCATTGGCACGTGCAATAGCCCTGGATCCGATGATGATAATGTACGATGAGCCATTTACGGGCCAGGACCCGATATCCATGGGTGTGTTGGTCAGGTTAATCAAGCGTATGAATGAGGCACTTGGGATAACGAGTATTGTCGTATCTCATGATGTTACAGAGAGCGCGTCCATTGCCGATTATGTTTATGTCTTGTCTGCAGGACATATCGTAGGTGCGGGAACGCCCCGGGAGTTACAACAAACGGATTCAAAGTGGGTCCGGCAATTTATGGAGGCATTGCCGGATGGCCCCGTGCCATTCCATTACCCGGCCGCCGATTATGACAATGAATTATTATCAGGACATGGCAATGAATAAGCTTGCTCACTGGGGACAGGCGCCCCTTGAAGTCTTACAGGTTCTGGGTCGTTATGGTTTGAATTTCTTTGAACGGCTGGGACGTGGTCATATCTTTATGGCTTATGTCATGATGGGGCTCAAGGAGGTAGTGCAGCGGTGGCAACTCGTAGTTATTCAAATATTTTCAGTGGGGGTATTGTCTTTTGTCATTATTGTTATTTCCGGGCTGTTTGTGGGAATGGTATTGGGGCTGCAAGGTTATAATACCCTGGTTGATTTTGGCGCCGAAGAATCATTGGGTGTGCTGGTTGCTTTATCCCTGGTAAGGGAATTGGGCCCGGTTGTCGCCGCTTTATTATATGCGGGACGTGCGGGTTCGGCATTGACCGCTGAAATCGGTTTGATGAAAACTACTGAACAGTTATCCGCCATGGAAATGATGGCAGTCGACCCTCTGCATCGTATTATCGCGCCACGCTTTATCGCAGGCATCATCTCAATGCCATTGTTAGCGGCCATGTTCAGTGCCGTGGGTGTATTTGGCGGTTATTTTGTGGGTGTGGGGCTCCTTGGTGTTGACGACGGCGCATTCTGGTCCCAGATGCAGGATGCAGTAGATCTGCGTGATGATATATTTAACGGTGTCATCAAGAGTTTTGTATTTGGTATTGCCGTAACGTGGATTGCCGTTTTCGAAGGATATGATACGGTGCCCACATCAGAAGGAATCAGCCGGGCGACGACGCGGACCGTTGTCAATTCCAGCCTGGCAGTATTAGGGCTGGATTTCATCCTAACCGCCCTGATGTTTAACGAGTAACCCGGGAGAGGCAAATTATGCTGCAATCCAAGTTTATCGAGACCGTGGTGGGGGTATTTATTGCCATCGGACTGGCGGCATTGCTGATGTTGTCAATGAAAGTGAGCAACCTCAGCAGCCTGGCAAGTGAAGATGGCTATGTGATTAAAGCCCGGTTCCTGAATATCGGCGGGTTAAAGATACGTTCGCCCGTCAAGATGGCCGGGGTAGTCATAGGCCGGGTCACGGATATTTATATCGATGAAAAGACATATGACGCTGTTGCCGAGCTGACAATTGATGATGATTTTAACAACATTCCCGAGGATACTTCGGCCAATATTTACACCGCCGGGTTACTCGGTGAACAGTACATAAGCCTGGCTCCAGGTGGCGAGGAGACTTATCTTGAGGCAGGAGGTGTAATCAAAATAACCTCCGATGCCGTTGTTTTGGAACAGCTTATTGGCCAGTTTTTGTACAGTAAGGCGGCGGGTGACAACAAGGGCGATTTATAACGTACTGTTATTTGGTATAATTTCGCGGTTGATTGAACTGAGTTGTCGCCGCAAGTGTCGATAAGGTAAAAATAAAAAGCTGAGGATAAACCATGTATTTAAAATACCCTTTTGCATTCATGTTGTGCCTGAGTCTCGGTTTTGCACCGGCCCTGGCAGGTACTCTTACTGCTGAAGAGATTGTCAAAACCACGTCTGATCAGGTCATTGCCCGGTTAAAGATCGATCGGGAAGAATTAAATGTACGTCCGGAGCTTATTTATGGCCTGGTGGACGAATTGATTATTCCTCACTTCGATTTTGCCAGTATGTCAAAGTGGGTTCTGGGTCAAAATTGGCGCCAAGCCAGTGATGCACAGAAGGAACAATTCACTTTCCAGTTTCGTACCTTGCTGGTGCGTACCTATGCCAAGGCATTGCTGGAATATTCCGATAATGAAATCAAGTATTTCCCCGTGCTCAGCAACCCTGATTCCAATCTGGTGGTGGTGAAAACAGAGGTAGCACAATCTGCCTCCACTACGATTCCCATTAATTACAGCTTGCATATCACTGGTGGCGAGTGGAAGGTGGTGGATGTGGCCATCGATGGTGTCAGTCTGGTATCCACCTACCGCGGCTCATTTGCGTCGGAAATTCGTAAATATGGTATGGATGCCCTGATCACCAAACTGATAGATAAAAACACCAAAATTGCAGTTAATGAAACGCCAGTTAATGAAACACAGTAATCCGGTACAATTAGAATCTGTATCTGATAAAGAATGGTTGTTAACCGGCGAATTGATTTTTACGACCGTAACACAGGTCTATCAGCAGTCGCTAGAGTATTTCCAGGATTCTGTTTCTGTGCCCAGGTCGATTAACCTGGGCAGGATTACCCGGGTGGATAGCGCCGGTCTGGCCCTGATTATTGGATGGATTCGCCTGGGTAGAAAACATGATATCAAGATTCATTTTCAGAACATCCCCGCTCAAATGACTCCTCTTGCCAAGCTGTGTGGTGTAGATCACCTGCTTATATAGGTGATT
>JAENIZ010000036.1:12232-22415 GCA_016844485.1 Gammaproteobacteria bacterium
CCTGGTTTTTTTGCAAGCCCCTTCGCTTTATAAAGGCGACATACTGCGTTATGTTGTTAATCAAGCATTATTGATATTTATATGGAGAGGTTCGTGGAGATCGACGCAATCAGGCAGATGATCGAAAATGGAATACCGGGATCGATGGTTATCGTGGATGGTGATGGCACTCATTTTCAGGCCGTGGTAGTGAGCGAAGATTTTTTTGGCAAATCCATGGTGCAACAACACCAGATGGTATACAAAACTTTAGGGAATAAGATGGGTAGGGAAATTCATGCATTGTCCATACAAACCTATATCCCGACAGAATGGGATGCGCAGAAAGGGTTACGCGTGACCTAGCAATCATGGATAAATTGATTATTCGAGGCGGTGTCCCGCTTTGCGGTGAAATTAATATATCGGGCGCAAAAAATGCGGCACTGCCGATCCTCGCTGCAACAATACTGGCTGATGGTCCGGTCACAGTCGGCAATGTGCCGCACCTGCACGATATCACGACCACAATGGAGTTGCTCGGCAGGATGGGCTCGCAACTGACTGTCGATGAACGCATGAATATTGAGGTCGACAGCAGCAATATTACGGAATTTTTTGCCCCTTATGAGCTGGTGAAGACCATGCGTTCTTCCATACTGGTGTTGGGCCCACTGCTTGCACATTATGGCAAGGCGGATGTTTCATTACCCGGCGGCTGCGCCATTGGATCGAGACCGGTAAATTTGCACCTCAGGGGATTGGCCAGCATGGGAGCGGAGATTCAGGTTCAGGGCGGATATATACGTGCCAGTGCCAAACGTCTGAGGGGTGTCCATATTACTATGGATTTAGTAACTGTAACCGGTACCGAAAACCTGATGATGGCAGCAACTCTTGCCAGTGGCACGACTATTATTGAAAACGCTGCACGTGAACCTGAGGTTATTGATCTGGCCAATTGCCTGATCAGTATGGGGGCCAGGATAAACGGGGCGGGGACTGACAGGATTGAGATCGAGGGCGTGGATGCGCTGTCCGGTACCCGGTATAACATTCTGCCTGATCGCATAGAGACGGGAACATATCTGGTCGCCGCTGCGATGACCGGGGGCCGGGTGAAATTAAAGAATACCCGGCCCGAATTGCTGGATGCGGTACTCGCCAAACTCACTGAGGCTGGTGCAGAAATCAGTTGTGACGAGAAATCCATCACCCTGGATATGGTGGGACGCAAGCCCAGGGCCGTTGATGTTCATACCTCGCCCTTTCCCGGTTTTCCGACCGATATGCAGGCACAATTCACTGCCATGAATTGCATAGCAACCGGGACTGGCACAATAACCGAGTCTGTCTTTGAAAATCGTTTCATGCATATCCAGGAACTGCAACGCATGGGAGCAAACCTGAAGCTTGAAGGTAATACAGCGATAAGCAGCGGGGTTGAAAAACTGATGAGTGCGCCGGTAATGGCCACCGATCTCCGCGCGTCAGCAAGTCTCGTTCTTGCGGGTCTTGTGGCTGAAGGTGAAACTGTAATCGACCGTATTTATCATATAGACCGTGGATATGAGACCATTGAAGAAAAACTGGCTCAGCTGGGCGCACATATTAAGCGAGTACCCGCGTAATACTATCCCTTGGTATATTTAGCAGGCCGGTAAGATAGTCTTGGTTTTTTTAGATCATTAGGATTAATAACGAATATGTCTGATAACGTCACTATTGCCATCTCCAAAGGGCGAATCTTTACTGAAGCCTTGCCGTTATTGGCCGGGTTGAATATTCGTCCTGAGCAGGACCCCGACGTCACCCGTAAGTTGATCCTGACTACGAATCAACCCGATGTGAAATTGATTGTTGTGCGCGCAACAGATGTTCCCACCTATGTTGAATATGGTGCTGCCGATATGGGGATTGCGGGCAAGGATGTATTGATGGAGTACACAGGCAATGGCGTGTATGAACCATTGGATCTGCAGATTGCACGGTGCAAGATGGTTCTGGCGGCGCCAAAGAATTCAAAAGAAATCAATGGCCGGTTGCGGGTGGCCACTAAATACGTCATTACCACACGTAATTACTTTGCTGATCAGGGCAGACAGGTCGAAATTATCAAATTATATGGTTCCATGGAGTTGGCACCGGTATTAGGTCTGGCAGATCAAATTGTTGATCTTATGGATACCGGTAATACCTTGAGGGCAAACGGTCTGGTACCCATTGCGACAATCGCGGAGATCAGCTCCCGTATTATCGTCAACAAGGCGTCCATGAAGATGAAACATGAGCTTATCAAGCCCATGCTGAAGAAATTGGCTGCCGTGGTAAATAAAACATGAATATAAGACGGTTGAACAGTACAGATGCTGATTTTTCCCGGCAATTGCAATTACTGTTATCAGGTAGTGATAAACCTGACGCCGGACTCATCGCAACTGTAGAAACCATCCTTGCTGATGTGCGCGAGCGTGGTGATGACGCATTGCTGGAATATACGAAACGGTTTGATCATTACAATGCGACTGTAAGTGATTTGGAGATCCCTGCAGCGACTTTGGGTAAGGCAGCGTCCGGGATGAGGGACGAACTGCGTCAAAGTCTGGAAGCAGCAGCGGAACGCATACAATCCTATCACGAACGGCAGAAGCTGGCTTCGTGGTCTTACAAGGACAAAGATGGAACTACTCTCGGGCAACAGATCACGCCGCTTGACCGGGTAGGTGTCTATGTCCCCGGCGGCAAGGCCGCTTATCCTTCCTCGGTATTGATGAATGTCATCCCTGCCAAGGTGGCAGGCGTGAACGAAATCATTATGGTTACACCGACAGCGCATGGTGAACTTAACCCTTTGGTCCTTGCTGCCGCCAGTATAGCGGGTGTGGATCGGGTATTTTCCGTTGGTGGTGCCCAGGCGATTGCGGCGCTTGCCTACGGGACTGAAACTGTTCCCAAAGTAGACAAGATTGTGGGACCGGGTAACCGCTATGTGGCCACAGCCAAACGCATGGTGTTTGGCAGTGTGGGCATAGATATGATCGCAGGTCCTTCAGAAGTGCTTATTATTTGTGATGGTAAAAGTAATCCGGATTGGGTGACCATGGATCTGTTTGCCCAGGCCGAGCATGATGAAGAGGCTTGTGCAATCTTAATCTGTCCTGAAGCCTCTTTCCTTGACGCTGTCGCGGGGAGCATCAAGAATTTACTGCCGGAGATGGAACGGGCGGGGATCATTCAGTCTTCGCTTGAGAGGAACGGTGCATTGATTCTGGCACAGGATATGAATGAAGCCATTCAGCTGGCAAATCATATTGCCCCAGAGCATCTCGAACTCGCAGTGGAAGATCCGGAGCGACTGCTGCCCGAAATCCGTCATGCCGGGGCGATTTTCATGGGACGTTACACGGCTGAGGTGCTGGGAGACTATTGTGCGGGCCCCAATCATGTGTTGCCCACATCACGTACGGCGCGTTTCTCTTCACCTCTGGGGGTGTATGATTTTCAAAAACGTTCATCTGTCATTATGTGCACGGAAAAATCAGCATCCAAAATGGCCGCACTTGCCTCTGTGCTTGCACGGGGAGAAGGTTTGACCGCCCACGCCCGTTCAGCCGAGTACAGGATCAAACACTAGCAAAGGCATTTCCTTAAAGTTTAAGGAAATGTTATGGATGTCAACCCGGTCAGAAATCTGAGAAATTGCTGTGAATAACGTCAGACGCTGGATCAAACCCGCCATACAGGCAATGAAGGCCTATCAAGTGCCTGCCTCCACTGGAATGATCAAACTGGATGCCATGGAGAATCCCTATTCCTTGCCTGATGCATTGAAGCAGCAATGGTGTTCCGAATTAAAAAATGTCGAGGTCAACCGCTATCCGGATGCGCAGGCGGTTCTACTGAAGAAAAAGTTACGTGAGGTTATGGCTATCCCTGAAGACATGGGGATCGTGCTGGGCAATGGTTCTGATGAATTGATCCAGATCATTGCCATGGCACTGGCGCAACCTGACAGGACCTATATTGCACCGGAACCCAGTTTCGTTATGTATCAGTACATAGCCGGAATAGTTGATGTTCGATTTGCCGGTGTACCACTCAACAACGATGATTTTTCTCTGGACAGAAATACCATGCTTGATGCCATTGAAGAGCATCAACCGGCAGTGATTTTTCTCGCCTATCCGAATAATCCGACGGGTAATCTTTTCGATAAAACCATTATTATTGATGTCGTCCGGAATGCGCCGGGGCTGGTTGTGTTAGACGAGGCCTATCATGCCTATTCCAGAGAAAGTTTTATACCTCGACTGGACAGGTTCGAAAACCTGCTGGTGCTGCGGACACTTTCAAAATCGGGACTGGCGGGTTTGCGGCTGGGATTCCTTGCAGGATCCCCCGAATGGTTAAACGAATTCGAAAAGATACGCCTGCCTTACAACATCAATGTACTGTCACAAATGACAGCTGAATTTATTCTTTCACACCATGAGGTACTGGACGCACAGACACAGCAGGTTTGCCGAAGCCGGGAAACGCTCTTTTCAAATTTAATTCAAATTGACGGCATCCAGGTGTGGCCGAGTTCCGCGAATTTTATTTTATTCAGACCACGGGCGCAGAAGGCGAACGATATCTTTGCCGGCCTGCGACAGCAGGGCATATTGATCAAAAATCTGCACGGCAGCCATCCCGCGCTCAGTCAGTGTTTGCGTGTGACGGTGGGGACCGAGAGTGAAAACACTGCGTTTATCACCGCATTAAAGCAGCTGCTCTAGTCCGGAATCACTGGCCAAAGGAAGGCCGTTCAGCCACCTTTGCACGCAACGTAATTTGCTCCCAGCCACGCATAAGCAAAATATCGATATCCGTACCCGGAACAAGCCTTGAAATCATCTGTATGGCCTGTTGTGGGTTACTGACTGTCTGTCCCGCAACGCTGATGATAATATCACCCGGCATCATCCCTGCCTGATCCGCAGGTCCTCCATTTAAAATACCGGCTACCAGTACGCCGCCGTTTTGCAGTCCCGTTTCACGAAGTATGTCAGGAGACAGGATTTGAGCCTCGATACCGAGCCAACCCCTGACCACCCGGCCGTTGTTGATCAATTGTTGCATTACCTCAAGGGCCAGGTTGACAGGGGTGGCGAGACCGATGCCCTGGGACCCCCCGGTATTGGAGATGATGGCAGTATTGATCCCGACAAGTTGACCAGTTGCAGTAATCAATGCGCCGCCGGAATTCCCTGGGTTAATATCGGCATCGGTCTGGATGAAATCTTCAAACGTGGTAATGCCCATGCTTTTGCGCCCTTTTGCGCTTACTATTCCCTGGGTAACAGTCTGTCCAAAGTCATATGGATTACCTATCGCGAGTACGACATCACCCACATTTAAGGCATCGGAATCGCCAACGGCGATGGAGGGAAGGTCGTCCAGCTCTATATGGAGTACGGCCAGATCGGTGTCGGTATCGATACCGATAACACGTGCTACAGACTGTCGTCCGTCATTCAATGTCACACGAATTTCATCTTTATCCTGGATCACATGGGCGTTGGTCAGAATATAACCCTTCGGATTCATGATGACACCCGAGCCCAGATTGCTGTCGCGACGTCTGTTTGGGGCGGGTTGCATTTGGCCAAAAAACCGCTGAAACAGCGGATCTTGAAACAGGGGGTTGACGTGCTGCTGATAAATCTTGCTGGCATAGACATTGACCACAGCTGGCGCAGCCAAATTTACTGCTATTCTGTATGAACCGACAATCGCAGTTGCAGTAGTATCTGACGGTTTGTTTGTATTGTGATTGGCTATCTCAGGCCAGATGATCAGCAGAATAATGGCGGCAGCCAGGCCAACAAAAATGGATTGTAAAATGAACTTGAAAGATTGCTTAATATGCATTTTTTGCATTTTTTATACGGGGCCTGACAATATATTACGCATGTAAAATTGTATACTGAGGAAGTTGACTTGACATGTCATGGTATACTACAACGTCATTATGTAAATTGCAGTTTTGAAATGGGGTAGCAGCATATGCATGATGGGGAGATCGATAGACACCGGCGCCGTTTTCTGACCACTGCCGCTACAGTTGTCGGCGGTGTGGGGGTTGCTGCAAGCAGTATCCCTTTTATATCCACCATGATGCCCAGCGCGAAAACCAAGGCCATCGGCGCCCCGATTGAAGTGGATATCAGTGATATGAAACCCGGCGAAAGAAAGACTGTGAAATGGCAAGGCAAGCCAGTCTGGATTTTAAGACGCAGCCAGGAAAATTTAAATGCATTGAGTTCACTGAATACTGAAGTCCGTGATCCGGATTCATCAGAGGAACAACAACCCCCTTACGCGAAAAATGAATACCGATCGATCAAGCCGGAATATCTGGTGGTGATTGGCCTGTGTACACATCTGGGCTGTTCGCCAAGTTATGTTACAGCAGCTGATCAGGAGGACCTGGGGCCCGACTGGAAGGGTGGATTCTTCTGTCCTTGTCACGGCTCACGCTTTGATCTCGCGGGCCGGGTCTTTAAAGGCGTGCCTGCACCCGCCAATCTGGTTGTCCCACGTTATAGGTTCGTGACTGATACGCGTATTCTCCTCGGCGATGATACGGGAACAGGCTGATGGATAAGATCATGAAATATTTATGTGCTCTGTTGGACTGGATCGATGCCCGTTTCCCGTTGACCAAACTGTGGAACGAACACCTGGCCAAATATTATGCACCCAAGAATTTTAATTTCTGGTATTTTTTTGGTTCCCTGGCCTTGCTGGTACTGGTCATCCAGATCGTAACCGGCATCTGGTTGACCATGAATTACAAACCTTCAGCCGAGGATGCATTTGCCTCGGTAGAATATATCATGCGCGATGTTGAGTGGGGATGGTGGATGCGCTATATGCATTCAACTGGGTCATCTGCCTTTTTCATCGTGATCTATCTACACATGTTCCGTGCGCTTCTTTATGGTTCGTTCAAAAAACCAAGAGAACTGCTTTGGCTCACTGGCATGTTTATATACCTTACCCTGATGGGTGAGGCATTTTTTGGTTATTTGCTGCCCTGGGGACAGATGTCCTACTGGGGCGCGCAGGTCATTATCTCGCTCTTCGGCGCAATACCGGTTATTGGTGACTCACTCGCATTATGGATACGGGGTGACTATGTCGTTTCTGATGTTACATTGAATCGCTTTTTTTCATTCCATGTCATTGCCATGCCGCTGGTATTACTCGGCCTTGTGTTTGTCCATATCCTTGCCCTGCATGAGGTGGGTTCTAATAATCCGGACGGCGTCGAGATAAAAAAGAAAAAGGACGAGCATGGAATACCATTGGATGGTATCCCGTTTCATCCCTATTACACCGTCAAGGATATCGTCGGTGTGGTCGTGTTCCTTATCTTTTTCTCAATGGTGGTATTTTATAATCCGGAGATGGGCGGGTATTTTCTCGAACACAACAATTTTATTCCCGCAGATCCGTTGAAAACACCGGAACATATTGCACCAGTCTGGTATTTCACACCGTATTACGCCATCCTGCGGGCAATCCCCAGCCAGGTAGCCGGTGTTTTCGCAATGGGTCTCGCTGTGATGCTGTTCTTTTTCCTGCCGTGGCTGGATCGCAGTCCGGTTAAATCCATTCGTTATCGTGGTTGGAAATACAGACTTGCATTAACTGCGTTTACTATTAGTTTTCTTGCACTGGGTTGGCTGGGGATGCAGGTGGCTATCCCGACATATACTTGGTTGGCGCGAGTTTTTTCAGTGATTTATTTCATGTTTTTTGTATTCATGCCGTTTTACACCAGTACGGATAACGACAAGCCCGTCCCGGAAAGGGTGAGATACCCGTGAAGCATCTTTTTATCATGTCTTTTATTCTGATGTTGTGGCCGGTTACTGGCATGGCTACGAGTGGCCATCAACTCAGCTATCATATCAATGTCGATACCTCTGATGTCGAATCACTGCAGCGCGGTTCACGTATTTTTGTCAATTATTGTATGGGATGCCATTCAGCTTCTTATATGCGCTATAACCGCCTGGGACAGGACCTGGGGATTAGTGAGGAGACACTGAAGGCCAACTTTATGTTTGGGACTGATAAACCGGGCAACACCATGGAAATTGCCATGAAAAGCGCAGACGCATTAAAGTTTTTTGGAGTTGCACCCCCTGATCTCTCTGTTGTCGCGCGTTCCCGCGGGGCGGATTGGCTGTACACTTACTTCATGACGTTTTATCGCGATCCATCGAGACCTTTCGGTGTGAATAATCTGCAGTTTAAGGACGTGGCCATGCCACATGTCTTGTGGGAGTTACAGGGATTCCAGAAGCTGGTATATAAGACCGTAACTCATGAAGATGGAACAGAAATGGAAGTTATCGAAAGTCTTGAACAGGAATCAGAAGGCAAGATGAGTCCTGATGAGTACAAGAATACCGTTTATGATCTGGTTAATTTTCTTGTGTATCTGGCCGAGCCGGCAAAATTCAAACGCCAGAAGATCGGTATTTGGGTAATTGTATATCTGCTGTCTTTATTAGTCTTGGCATACATGCTTAAGCAGGAGTACTGGAAAGACGTTCGCTAAGACGGCTTCTGTGGAATGTAACCTCATTTCTGCCTTTTCTTTTTTTAGTGGAGGATTTTATGGCGAGTATTGCCAATAGACGATCTGTTATGGTGCTTTATTCTGATCCGGTTACACCGATCAGTCATTGTGTTCGCATTGTACTGGCAGAAAAAGGTATAAACGTTGAAATCAATTATGTGGAAGGCGATGAAAGACCCGAAGAATTGGTTGAATTAAATCCGTATAATTCCGTATTGACCTTGATTGATCGTGAGCTGGTTTTATACAACGCCCAGATTATTATGGAGTATCTGGATGAGCGTTTTCCCCACCCGCCTTTGATGCCGGTCGACCCGGTATCAAGAGCTACCAATCGTCAATTCCGCTATCGCGTTATGCGGGATTTGTATAAATTAATTGATGATCTTGATGGTGATAACGATATTGCCGCAGCGAATGCACGCAAAACCATGCGCGATAATCTTACAGCGATTGCCCCGATCTTTGAGCAGAAACCCTATTTTATGTCAGATGAATATTCATTGATTGATTGTTGCATGGCGCCATTATTATGGCGGATAAATACCTATGGGATAAAAATGCCATCATCGGCAAAATCGATGATTAAATATGGTGAATGTCTGTTTGAAAGAGATGCATTTCAGACAAGCATGTCGGCAGCCGAACGGGAAATGAATAGTTGACGGTTCAATAAATTATTTTTGAATATCATTCGCGCGATAAATGAATGGATTCTGGATAATGGTATGACACCGTATTTTTCAGTGGATGCAACTGTCGAGTGTGTCAACGTGCCGGTGAAGAATAAAGTTGTCAAATAACAACATATGCACGATACGATTCAATACAGGATAAAATTCATTTAGCTGGGTTGCTCAGGACAAGTTCCATGATTGAGATCCTGCGGGCGGACATCACGGCATTAAAAGTCGATGCAATCGTTAATGCGGCAAATAATTCCTTGTTAGGCGGTGGTGGGGTAGACGGCGCCATACACCGCGCCGCGGGTCCGGAGTTATTGGAATTTAACCGCACCTTGGGGGGATGTGGAACGGGACAGGTAAAACTGTCACCCGGCTTCAGTCTCCCCGCCAGGTGGATAATCCATACGGTTGGTCCGATATGGCATGGTGGTGAGAAGGGAGAGGCAGAACTACTGGGGAAATGCTATCGCAATTCATTTCAACTCGCCCTTACTCATGATATAAAAACTATCGCTTTCCCGGGTATTAGCACAGGTATATACGGGTATCCAAAGGAGTCTGCTGCAAAAATAGCACTGACAGTAATGCAGCAATATGAGGCGCAATTGATCCTTATAATTTCTTGTTGTTTTAGTATGGAAGACGTGGATATCTATTCAAGAGAACTGGAGAAGCTCAGACAATAAACTAATCAGTATACTGGAACAGCTTCACCACTTTCTGGACACCGCCGGTTTGACGCGTTACTTCTGTCGCACGATCAGCCTCTGCCCGGGTGAGCAATCCCATTAAATAAACCACACCCTTATCAGTCACGACTTTGACACGCGTGCCGTCAAAGTTATCGAGTGTTAATAATTTTGTTTTAACTTTAGATGTG
>JAENIZ010000122.1 GCA_016844485.1 Gammaproteobacteria bacterium
TGCGTAATTTTTCACTGTAAGGATATGTGAAATCAATATGTATGACTTCATTTATATTTTCTTCAAAATAGGTGTGCTTGCGTGATGAGGTGTAGTCAATGATCTGTTCCGGGATGACCAGCCGGCCGGGGTGCATTTCCTTTGTTATGCCGCCGACGGCATTTACGCTGATAATATTTTTTATGCCATTTTCCTTCAACGCCCAGATATTGGCCCGGTAATTAATCCTGTGTGGCGGGATCACATGCGGATTGCCATGCCGTGGCAGAAATACGATCTCCTTGCCATTCAGGACGCCGAATGTCAACGGCCCGGAAGGTTCGCCATAAGGTGTTTGCTGCATCTGTTGCCGTTTGATCTCCAGCCCACGTATTGCCGTGAGACCTGAACCGCCGATAATTGCAAGTGCCGTCATAATTTTGTCACCGCATAGATGCCGGGGGCATTGCGCAGGTAGCCTTTGTAGTCCATGCCATAACCAAAAACATAACGGTCAGGCACCGTGAGTCCGGTGAAATCCGCCTTTTCCAGTGGTCTGCGTTTTTTGATCTGTTTATCTGCAAGGATGGCGGTATAGATCTTTGCGGCATTCAATCTTCTGCATTCCTCGATGATGGAAGACAGGGTGATCCCTTCATCCAGGATATCATCGACAATGAGCACGGTTCGATTTTCAAGTGCAATGCTTGGGCTTCTCACCCACTGTATGTTACCGCCCGTCGTTCCCTGATAACGGGTGGCGTGTACATATTCAAGTTGCAAGGGAAAGTTCAGCTGGGGCAATAATTTTCCGATGACGATCACGGCGCCGATCATCAAACACAGTACGACCGGATTTTTATCTTCCAGCACTACCGTGATCTCTTTTGCCATTCTTTCTATAACAGTCTCAACCTCATCGGGGCTGTATAGGAGTTTTGCCTCTTTGAAGACATATTCCGCTTCGAGTCTGAGCTTTTCCAGTTCATCCATAGTTTCATTTAAGAAGTTGGCGGCCAGCCCGGTCGCGGGCAGATTGTTCCAGCCGATCGAGCCGGGTATTGGCCCGTATAAAGAATTCCTCCACGCCTGTCATCGTATTTTTCCGGGATTTCCATCGATTCGAACAGCGTTTGATGGTTATTTTGTCTGATTATTATTACGAATGTGTTTATACGATAATATTTTATATAAAACAGCAAGTTATATTGTATTCTAAAATCTGCCACGGCCATCACAAGGTTCTTATCATGATGCTGAGAGCGGGTTGATTCAGGCCGCAGGATCACGGTCCCGGGAGGCGGGGGATGAGATTATAATTCATGGTTCATCAATGCATTAATAGCAGGAATTTGATACTCTGTCCGGGGTAAAAAAAACGTGATCTCACGGGGAGTCAGTATAGCTCTGAATAAGTCCATTCCCCGCCTGCGCGGGGACAGGCTCTGGACTTCTCAGAGCACGGAAAGTAAAAAACGTGCCATATTAATTAACTTGGCACTTTCCTTCATTTTCAATCCAGCCCGGGCGGGACTGAAAATGGCGGCACTTCCGTGTACCGCAAGAATCTCTGTAATTAAGAGATTCTTGCGGTAACTGTATGCTGGCATCAGGGGATCAGGGTCTTTAGAAAATAATTCCAATGAGAGGATACTATGTACAGCAAAAAAATGAGGATAAAGGGGTTTGATGATGCCCTCTGGAAGGCAATCAAAGGCGAGAGGAAACGTCAGGAAGAGCACATTGAATTGATTGCCTCGGAAAACAATGCCAGTCCGCGCGTGCTGGAGGCACAGGGCTCAGTGCTCACGAATAAATACGCCGAAGGTTACCCAGGGAAGAGATATTACGGCGGCTGCGAATATGTCGATATCGCTGAACAGCTGGCGATTGATCGTGCCAAAAAATTATTCAAGGCGGATTTTGTGAATGTGCAACCCCACTCCGGTTCCCAGGCCAACGGTGCTGTCTATCTGGCGCTGATCAATCCCGGCGATACCATCATGGGAATGAGTCTTTCAGATGGCGGCCATTTGACTCACGGCGCCAAGGTTAATGTTTCAGGCAAGATCTATAACTCGGTGCTTTATGGTCTGAACCCCGCGACGGCTGAAATTGATTACGATGCCGCAGAACGGATGGCATTGGAACATAAACCGAAACTGATTATGACGGGCTTTTCCGCCTATTCCCGCATTCTTGACTGGGCACGTTTCCGGAAGATTGCAGACAAGGTCGGCGCCTATATGGTGGCTGATATTGCCCATGTTGCCGGCCTGATAGCTGTTGGAGAATATCCCAGTCCGGTAAAAATTGCGGATATAACGACCACGACTACACACAAGACCCTGCGCGGCCCGCGTGGCGGTCTTATTATGGGTAAAAGCAATCCCGAACTGGAAAAGAAAATCAACTCCATGGTATTTCCCGGTTATCAGGGGGGGCCATTAATGCATGTCATTGCCGCAAAAGCGGTGGCATTCAAGGAAGCGATGCAGCCGGAATTCAAGACCTATATTAAACAGGTCAAAAAAAATGCGCGAACGATGGCAAATATCTTTATTAAACGCGGTATTAAAATTGTATCCGGAGGCACTGACAACCACCTTTTCCTCGTCGATTTGATTGATAAAAAACTGACCGGCAAGGAAGTCGATGCGGCGCTTGGCCGGGCCAATATTACGGTCAACAAGAACGCAGTCCCCAACGATCCGCAATCGCCGTTTGTCACCAGCGGTATTCGTATCGGCACACCCGCAATGACAACGCGAGGATTCAAGGAAAAAGAGAGCGAAAAAATCGCGAACTGGATCTGCGATATCATTGATAATATGGGCGACCGTGCTGTTGAGAAACGTGTCAAGAAAGACGTACTCAAACTTTGCAGTCGTTTCCCGGTTTACGGTAAATAAGTTCCGATACAGAACAGCAGTAAACAATTGTCGTGTCAGCAGGGGATGGCTGTACCGTCCTCCATTATTAATTTTAACCTCTGGTGATATCAGGATTAACCTATGCGGTGCCCGTTTTGTTCAGACATGGATACGCGTGTTATCGATTCCCGCCTGGTCGGTGTAGGCGATCAGATCCGGCGCCGCCGCGAGTGTACGCAGTGCAAGGAACGTTTTACTACCTACGAAGTTGCGGAATTGAATTATCCGCGGATTATCAAGTCGGACGGACGCCGGGAACCGTTCAAGGAAGAAAAATTGCGGGGTGGTATGCTGCGGGCACTGGAAAAACGGCCCGTGGAAATGGATCGTGTGGAGCTCGCGATATCACTTATCAAACACAAATTGCGTTCTCTGGGTGAGCGTGAGGTCAAATCGCGCGTACTCGGAGATATGGTCATGGAGCAATTGCGCAGCATGGATCAGGTCGCTTATGTACGCTTTGCCTCAGTCTACCGGAGTTTTGAAGATGTCCGTGCGTTTCTGGAAGAAATAGAACGTCTGGAAAACGAATTGCCTCCTGAACTCAAGAAAAGCCAACTGGATTTGTTGCAGTCAGATGGTGACGAGAATTGAAGTGGTCTGAGGCAGATCACCTTTACATGTCACGCGCCCTGCAACTTGCAAGGCGTGGTCTTTACACTACCGATCCCAATCCCCGCGTAGGCTGTATATTAGTCAGGAATAATTCTGTGCTTGCTGAAGGTTGGCATCAATTTACAGGCGGCCCCCATGCCGAGATCAATGCACTGAAACATGGCGGAGATAGTGCACTGGATGCGGACTGTTATGTCACACTTGAGCCTTGCTCCCATACGGGTAAAACACCACCCTGTGCTGATGCATTGATAGCGGCGGGTATTGCGCGCGTGATCATTGCCACGGATGATCCCAATCCCAAGGTCTCCGGCCAAGGCATGCAAAGGTTGAAAAAAGCAGGTATAAAAACGGAAATCGGACTAATGCAGGTTCAGGCACAGGCATTAAATCCGGGGTTTGAAATGCGCATGAGGGAAAGGCGTCCATTTGTGCGATCGAAGCTGGCCATGAGTCTGGATGGTAAAACGGCCCT
>JAENIZ010000123.1 GCA_016844485.1 Gammaproteobacteria bacterium
GAATCGTTCATAACCCACCGCGGTTTCATCGGGCGGATCGGTAACAGAGGTGACCGTGGTCGGCTTGTAGGTCGTGGTGAAACTGCCGGGGATGCCGGGGATGGAACCGTAGGTCATGGCATGACCGATCATCGACAGGATGCCGAAGTCCGAGATCTTGGCCCCGGGCGCATTATCTTCCACCAGATCCACATAGGAACTCAGGCCGTAAATAATGCTCACGAAGTGGTAGCCGGTCTGAGCGTAACTGTAGGCCTTGTTGATATTGTGCAAGACGATGGCGCCGATATTGGCGACCACTTTAAAGATATTGAAGGCAATCTGGCCCGGTGCAATGAAAATCGCGTTGGATGCCGTAGTGAAGATGGTCTCCACAGGCGCGGTGGCGGTCCCCAGGGATACGGCGGAAACCAGGGGCTGTATGAAGAGGCGGTGATAGGCCATGAGATAATAGCCGAATGATTCCCAGTGCGTGGCCCAGGAGGCCATGCCCACCATCTGGCCGATGGCCACTTCATTGGCGACCATGGCCCGGTTGGTATAGGCCATGAAGTTGAGGTCGCGGGCCTCGGTGACGGATACGCTATAGGCGGCGGCATCCGCCGCATTCTGCACCTGCATCTTTTCGCTGGTGATCTTGCCGGCCTTGTACAGGAACACCAGCGAGAGGGTGGTCACGGCCAGGAACAGCACCACGAAGATCATGGACTGTCCTCGCTGCCGTCTGCCTGTTACGTTCCGGTTTAGCATCGCGGAGGAGCGGGGGGTTTAAGCCCGGTCTTTACATTAGTATATGCGGAACGATGATCAGCATTATCAACGCCATTGCCGGCACCCTGTCTGATGCCGCATCTGCCTCACCCTGACGTGTGGTTGCTTCCGAGGCAATACCTGCTCCGTCACCACCGGCAAGTTCTGCGGCCATACCACCGACCTGTTCACGCACCACATCGCCAAAAATGGTATAGACGGCGATGGCGGCGATGGCGATCAGGGCTACGATAATAATATATTCCGTCATGCCCTGGCCAAGTTGCTTCAAGTATTTCTTCATGCTTTACTCCTCCGTTACGGATTATTGATTTCCTGCTCGTTTAATTGTACGTCCTTGTTAAATTATGGCCTTTCCGGGTGCCGGAGGCAATCCGTCAAATGCCAATATCCTCACAATTTCATGCCGGTAATTGCCACTTGAAATATTACCCGGGTACCCCACATGATAAGTTTCAATCAATCAATGCTATCAGGGGTGTAAATATTTATGGGGGTTGAGGCCAGACAGGAAACCCGGGGATTTCAGGCGGAGGTCCGGCAGTTGCTGGACCTGATGATCCATTCACTCTACAGCAACCAGGAGATCTTTCTGCGGGAACTGATCTCCAATGCCTCGGATGCAGCCGACAAATTGCGCTTTGAGGCGCTCAAGGACGACGGCCTGTATGAAGATGACGCTGAACTGAAGATCCGCGTTGAATATGATAAAAAACAGAAGACGGTCACCGTCCTGGATAACGGCATCGGTATGTCGCGCTCTGAGATCATTGAACAGCTTGGCACCATCGCCAAATCCGGCACCCGCCAGTTTTTTGAAGCACTGACTGGTGATCAAAGTAAAGACGCACAACTGATCGGCCAGTTCGGCGTGGGTTTTTATTCATCTTTTATCGTGGCCAAGAAGGTGGAGGTCACAAGCCGCCGCTCAGGTTTATCGCGTTCCGAAGGCGTGCGTTGGGTTTCGGGAGGCGAGGGCGAATACACTGTCGAGACTGTTGACCGGCCCAAACGCGGTACCAAGGTGGTACTGTACCTGCGTGACGGAGAGAAGGAATTTCTGGACGGTTATCGTCTGCGCAGTATTATCAAAAAATATTCCGATCATATTTCTCTGCCCATAGGCATGCCTGCGGAGGACAAAGAGGCGAAAGGCGAGGAGACAATTAACAGCGCTACAGCATTATGGCGTCGAAACAAGAATGACATCAAGGAAGAGGAGTATCAGGAATTTTACAAACATGTCGCCCATGATTTTGAAGTACCGTTGACTTATGTTCATCACAAGGTCGAGGGTAAACTCGAATACAGTGCCCTGATGTTTATCCCGTCCAGGGCCCCGTTTAATCTCTGTGACAGGCAACAGCGTCATGGTGTAAAGCTTTACGTGCGCCGGGTATTCATCATGGACGATGCGGAACAATTAATCCCGCCGTATTTGCGCTTTGTCCGGGGTGTCGTGGATTCCGATGATCTGCCGTTAAATATCTCGCGCGAAATCCTGCAGCACAACAAGACCATCGATTCAATAAGATCAGGCAGTACAAAAAAGATTCTGGGCTTGCTCAGGGACATGACCAATAAAGATCCGGAAAAATATTCCCGGTTCTGGAAGGAATTCGGGCGTGTAGTGAAGGAAGGTGTGATCGATGAACCGGATAAACGCGAAGAGATCGCAAAGCTGTTCCGGTTCAGTTCGACCTTTGATGACAAGGAAGAACAAAAGGTATCTCTGGAAAATTATGTCAGTCGCATGCAGAAAGATCAAAAGGCCATCTATTATGTAACGGCCGACAGGTTTGCCACGGCCAGGAACAGTCCCCACCTTGAAATCTTCCGCAAAAGAGGTATCGAAGTCCTGTTGTTGTCTGATCCCATTGATGAATGGTTGACCGCGCACCTGGATAAATTTGATGACAAGCCGTTACAGTCGATAGATAGCGGTGGAAAAGGCAAGAAAGATACTGAGGCTATTGATAAGGACATCAGCGAAATGCTTGGGCGGATTAAAAAGGCACTGGATAACAAGGTAAAAGACGTGCGCATTACACATCGTCTGACGACATCGCCGGCGTGCCTGGTGGCAGATGAAAACGACATGGGCCGGCACCTCGAACGTATCCTCAAGGCCTCCGGACAGAAGATACCCGGCAGCAAACCGATCCTCGAAATCAATTCTGACCATCCTGTAGTGCAACGGCTCAAACAGGAATCGGATGAGCAGCGTTTTGCCGATTGGTCACATATCCTGTTTGATCAGGCGCTTTTAAGTGAGGGCGGACAACTGGATGATCCGGCCGGATTTGTAAATCGTTTGAATGATATGTTTCTCCTGCTGAGCGGAGATAACGTGAAGGAAAGATGATCATGATTAACTATCCTTGTTTGCCTGCTCGTTGTCTGATGAATTTCTCAGGCTGTAAATGGCTCGCCTGACCTTCCAGTCGAAGGTGTTGCATGTGCTCGATCTTTTCAGGTGTAAATTTAACTACTCTGGACTTTAATTCATAAACATACTGCACCTGTTTACCTCTGGTTGTGGGCATGGTGACGGTTTGAGATGGACCGGAATCAGCCTCGCCCTCTGCCTGAGGTGCTGTTTCAGATTTTTGATCAGGGGTTTCAGGTTTACTCTCTCCGGCAATCTCCTTATTAATTTCCTCATATTTTTGATCGGCCTTGACCTTATCTTCTTCCGACATGGAAAATCTTTCTAATCCTTCAAGCAGTACCTTGCCCGGATTATCAGGATTGTCCGGTTGGGCTTCTGCTGCGCGCCGGTACCATGTAGAGGCAGAGGCCGTATCCACCTCAGTCCCTTGACCACGCTCATACATAACCCCAAGGATTAAACTGGCCTCGGGGTCTCCTTCCGCGGCAAGGGCCTTGTAATGTGAAATGGCTGTTTCGTAATCTCCTTGGTCATAGGCAGCATCAGCTGTGGTACGTGATCCCTGAAGGGACGGTTGTTTTGGTTGAGCGGTCTCTGTTGGCATTGGCGTTGGTGGGGGTTCGTCGGTAATCCCGGATTTAAGCTTGTCTAGCTGTTCCTTGGTAAACTTGGGTTTGGGAGGTTCAGTAGTCTCGGTCTTGGAGGGTTCAGTAGTCTCGGACTTGGGCTTGGCAGGCTCAGCTGCAAAGGACAGTAAGGGTGTCAGTAACAGTGTCAGGATTATCAGGGTCTTATACATAGGCATGTGATGTTTTAATCAGTAATAATATAGTCAAATTATACTTATAGTATACAAATCCTGCAGGTTTATTGAAGGATACTTTATTTCCCCGTCAGGGAATAAATCTGGAAATACAATAGCATAAAGGCGAATACGGGATTAGTTGTATGTTAAAATTACCTGCAATAATTCTAGTCCAGGATAAATATCTAAGAAAGATATCCGATAAAGAATAATGGACATTGCAAATACTGATCTGCCCAAACTTCTTGCCGAGCTTAATGCCATTGGTATTGCCTTATCAGCGGAAAAAAATCATGAGCGCCTGCTGGAAATGATCCTGATGCGGGCCAAGGACATCACCAATGCCGATGGCGGCACCCTCTATACCCGGACCGAGGATGACAAACTTAAATTCGAGATCATGCATACCACCTCGCTTGATATTCATATGGGCGGCACCAGCGGTGAGCAGATTACGTTTTATCCGGTGCGTCTGTACAAGGAGGACGGCGAGCCAAACACAAATAATGTAGCCGCATGTGCGGTGCTGCATAACGAAACGATCAATATACCGGATGCCTATAGCAACGATGATTTCGATTTTTCCGGTACGCGCAGTTTTGATCAAAAGACCGGCTATCGATCACAATCGTTTTTGACCGTCCCCATGACCAATCATGAAAACAAGATCATCGGGGTACTCCAGTTAATAAATGCAATAGACCTGAAATCAGGTGCAGTCAAACCCTTTTCAACACTCGATCAACAACTGGTTGAATCCCTGGCGTCGCAGGCGGCGGTGACAATTACCAATAAATCCCTGATCGATGCACAAAAGGAATTGTTTGATTCCCTGGTCAAATTGATCGCGAACGCCATCGATGAGAAATCTCCCTATACCGCAGGTCATTGCCGCCGTGTGCCCGTATTAACCAATCTTCTGGCTGTTGCAGCCAGCAATATCACATTCGGTCCGCTCAAGGATTTTACCATGACCGAGGAGGAAAAATATGAACTGGATGTAGCGGCATGGTTACATGACTGCGGAAAGATCACCACGCCGGAATACGTCGTGGATAAAGCCACCAAGCTGGAAACGATCTTCGACAAAATCAAGCTTGTAGATGTCCGCTTTGAAATTCTTAAACATGAGGCGGAAATCAGGGCATTGAAGCGCACACTCAAGAAAAAGAATAACTCATCTCCTGATGCTGACGAGGAATTAAAAGCAAAACTGGCCAGGCTTGATGATGACAGGGCATTTATCCGCAAATGTAATATCGGCGGTGAGGCAATCTCTGATGAGGATATAAAACGCATCGATCAGATCGCCAGTTGTCGCTGGCGGACCCCGGAAGGCGTGGAAGAAAACTTTCTTACGACTGAAGAAGTGCAGAATCTGAAGATTGGCAGGGGCACGCTGAGTGTCAGGGAACGGGAGATTATCAACAATCATGTGGCAGTCACCATCAAGATGCTTGAATCACTACCGTATCCCAAACATCTGAAAAGAGTGCCGGAATACGCCGGTGGGCACCATGAAAAAATGGATGGCACGGGTTATCCGAACAAACTTAAACGGGAAGAGATGTCCATTCCCGCACGGATGGTTGCGATTGCCGATGTGTTTGAGGCGTTGACCGCCAAGGACAGACCTTACAAAAAGGCCATGTCGCTGTCCAAATCCCTGACGATATTGGGCCGCATGAAACTTGAAAAACATATCGATCCGGATCTGTTTGATATCTTTATATGGGATAAAATCTATCTGAAATATGCCCGGGAACACCTGGACCCGGAACAGATCGACGAAGTCGACCTTGGCAGCATTCCAGGTTACGTTCCTCCGCCTGTAACCTGAAACCACCATTAAACTCAGTATAACTTTTGATTTCCAGCGACAATCCAAACGTTGTTGAGTCAATCTCCACACTGCGCCAATTGATCGATTGGACGGCTGAACAACTGAATGCGGCTGATTTGTTTTTTGGGCATGGTACGGATAATGCGTATGATGAAGCGGTATTTCTTGTATTGCGTTCCATACAATTACCATTCGACGTTGCAGATAAAGTGTTGGATCAAGCGCTGGAACAGGAAGAAAAGGAACGGATACTCTCCGTTATTAATGAGCGCATCAAAACAAAACGGCCGGTAGCATATATCCTTGGCGAGGCGTGGTTTGCCGGGATGTCTTTTTATGTCAATGAAGGTGTGTTGATCCCACGCACGCCTTTTGCCGAATTGATTACGGAAAAATTCTCGCCGTGGTGTGAAGAAGATAATGTGAAACGTATCCTCGATATCGGCACGGGATGCGGTTGTATCGCTATTGTCAGCGCCTTCGCTTTTCCCGACGCAAAAATTGACGCCATTGATATCAGCACGGAGGCGCTTGCCGTGGCGAGAAAGAATGTTGAGCGCTATAAGCTTGATGACAGGATAACAGTGATACATTCTGATCTGTTCGAGAACATTGGCGATATTCAATATGATCTGATCATTGCCAATCCGCCCTACGTAAGTAATGATGAATTGGCAAATTTACCCGCTGAATATCACTATGAGCCGGTGATCGGGTTGCATGCAGGCCACGACGGTCTGGATGTGGTGAAACAAATCCTGAATTCTGCGCGGGAACATTTAACCGGACAGGGTGTACTCGCTGTGGAGGTGGGTAACAGTCAGCAGGCATTGATCAACTACTATCCGCAGGTGCCGTTTTTATGGCTCGATCTCCAGCATGGAGGGGAAGGCGTATTTCTATTGACCCAACAGGAATTACTGCAATGGTTCCCATGACAGGAACTCGAAAGCAGGGCGGCAATCCAAGAACAATATACCAATATGATGTTCGATTGAAACGAAGAGGCGAGGCATGTGTAAGCCAGATTTGATGATACTGTCAGGAATTTTTTTCTATTTCATGTTAATCCCGGATATTGCCAGTGCAGAGATGGGTAAAATACCCGATTGGACACCGGTTACGCGTCAGGAAGCACTGGATGTAATTAATAATACCCCGGAAGGGGAGATGCCGAATCTGAAAGAAAAGGATTTTCGCGGACAGGACATGTCGGGGATTGATTTCAGGGGCGCAGATCTTTTTTATACGCATATGCGGGACGTCAATCTTTCCGGATCCAATTTTGAGAATGCAAATCTTGACCTCGCCATTATGCCCGGCACAAATCTGGAAGGCGCAAATTTCCGCAACGCCAGACTGAACATTACCGAACTCGGAGACGCCATTCTGAAAGGTGCCGATCTGACGGAGGCCGAATTTGTTGTGAAGGCGAAAGGCGCAAATCTCGAGGGAGCAACCCTGGTCAGGGTCAAGGGGGGCGCCAATATGAACAATCAATCTATGGGTATGTTGCGCACCATTCTGGATTATGCCAACCTGAAAAATGCCAATCTGCAGGATGCAGATATTTCATTCTGCACCATGAAGTTCGGCAACCTGATGAATGCTAATCTGAATGGCGCCAATTTGACCTGGTGCGATCTCAGCAAGGCTGATTTTACCGGCGCGGATTTGACCAACGCGAATTTAACAAAGGCGAAATTAACCGGAACAGTTTTTAAAAATATCAAAGGTAAAGATACGATTATCGGTCTGGATACCGCCAGAGATATCAAGAGCGCAGAATTTGATCGATAAAAAACATATTATTTAGCTTTGCATAATTACTTTACAAATTTTCGATATCGAAAAACACGCCCTCACCCGCCACGCGCGAGGCGCGTGGCCTCCCTCTCCCGGTGGGAGAGG
>JAENIZ010000124.1 GCA_016844485.1 Gammaproteobacteria bacterium
CAGGGAGGAAATCGACAAGTGTATGTCGGCTGGTTGCAGTTCGCATTTAGCCAAGCCAATTAAAAAATCATTACTTCTGAGTGTGTTGCAAAAACACCTGTCGGGTTGACGATTTATTTTGTGTGAATTTTTATCTCACCATTGCTGATAATATTTTAAAATGTTCATGACTCGAATCCTTGAGCCATTCGAACAGCACCGATTCTGCGTTACATATAATGACGCCGGATTGCCACATTCTTTGCAGGGCCGCCTCATAATTTTCCCGTTGCCGTGAACACACAGCGTCTATAACCACAAAGACGTTGTACCCTGCAGCCAGTAAATCAATAGCTGTCTGTAATACACAGATATGGGCCTCCAGACCCAGCAATATAACTTGTTTACGCCCATGATTATTCAACTCGTCAATAAAATTTTCGGCATTTGCGCAGGAGAAACAGGTTTTTTCAAAACGTCTGCTGTTTTCCGGCAATACCTCAATGATATCAGGGTCCAATGACCCTAGACCTTTTGGATACTGCTCAGTGGCAAATACAGGGATGGACAGGATACCTGCCGCTTTAATCAGCATGATCGAATTACGTTTAAGTCTTGACAGGACCTTCGCCGGCATTGCGGCAGTCAGGCGTGCTTGTACATCAATTACCACAAGGCAACTGTTTTCAGCCCTGCATAGCAGGGAGGCAGTTACAGGCGGTTGACCAGGCATGAAATTTTTTCTAAGTCCAGCTATCGTTTATTATCTTTCTCTTATTATTCCAGCCATCCATTGATCAGTTGCAGATCATCGGGGGAGAGTGTGCCTGCGGCTTTTTTCAGGCGCAGGCTGTTTAAAATATAATCATAACGTGAGCGTGCATAATCACGTTTGATTTGTAAAACAGCGCGTTCTGCAGCCACAACATCAACCGCAGTGCGTGTGCCTACTTCGAAACCTGCAACAGTGGCCTCCAGAGCACTTTCACCGGAGATCACCGTCTGATCCAGGGCTTTGACCTGACTGATACCAGAGATTACACCAAGAAACGCCTCGCGTGTCTCCCGCTGTGCAGCCCGGTGTTGCTGTTCCAGACGTTCCAGGGCCTGATCATAGAGGTGGCGTACTTCGCGTGTCTTGGAATTTACCAGACCGCCTTCATATATAGGAACATTTAACGATAATCCAATAGCAGTAGAATCAACTTCTGTTCCACCAAACCGCCCCCCTGTTGAATCAAATCCGCGATTTGCCACCAGATCAAGTGTGGGAATATGACCTGCTTTCTGAATCTTGATTTCCTGGCGCGCAGTTTCCAGTTGATGTTTGGCGGCAATTACCTGCAGGTTTTGTTCAAGCGAGATTTGGGTCCAGTCCTCAATCTTGTCAGGATCCGGACTGACTAGCGGCATCGATTCGCCCAAGGAGGCGAGCGCAGTCAGGTATTCACCTGTTATTTCGCGTAAGGCCTCACGTGCATTGTCGATTATATTCTCCGCTGCTATCTCATTCGCGACTGAACGATCATATCCGGCTTGTGCATCATGTACATCCGTAATTGCGATCAGACCAACATCAAAACGTTGTTTTGCCTGTTCCAGCTGACGGCCGAGTGAAATTTTTTCTGCCTGTACAAATTCGAGATTATCGATAGCCCCCAGTACATTAAAATAACGTTCGGCGACACGCAGGATTAAATCCTGCTGTGCGGCATCAAGTTCGGCCAGGGCCTGTTGAATCTGACTGTCCGACTGCTTCAGGGCCAGAAAGCGATCATGGTGATATATAGGTTGAGTGATATCCAGCGAATAGCCATGACTGTTAAAATCAACTTCTCCGGCAGTACCAAAACCGGCAGTGCTGATATCCTGATCATTACTGAAGGTGTTTGCACTCAGACTGATTAACGGTAATAGTTGGGATCGTGCCTACGGTTTGGTCTCAAGTGTTGCCTGGTAAGATGCCTGTGCTTGTTTGTAAACCGGATCGCTGGATTCGGCAAGTGTATATGCCTGCACGAGATCCTCCGCATGTAATCCGGAGCAGACGAACAGAGCCAGCAATGTGCAAGTAAATGTTATTTTTTGATTATGCAAAATGGGTCATCCGTGTTAGTTTCTGTTAATTCTTATTGTGAAGCACATCGTAAACTATTTCAGTTACAACATATATACCTCTTAGTATTGTGGCATAGTTTGATCAATGGATTTTGCCCATGTGTCTACACCGCCTTCAAGACTGGTGATTTTATTAAAGCCCTGGTCTGCAAGATAATTGGCGACCTGCAAGCTGCGTATCCCATGATGGCAAATCACAACAGTCTCCCTCTCAGGATCCAGCTCTCCGATAGCAGAAGGGATATTAAGCATACTGATATTCATCGATCCATCAATATGACATATCTGGTATTCCCATGGTTCACGGACATCCAGCAATAATATGGAACTGTCTTCATCAAGGCTTATTTTCAATTTTTCCGGAGTGACCTGTTTTATCATTACAAATCTATAAGGTAAACCGTTGTGGTTGTGGCGCGCCAATCAAGGGTGGAAAGTCAGTTTCAAACAAATCTTCTCTGGACCATTCATTATCCCCGACGCGTGTAATCAGTAATGCCTCCATCACGGGGGACTCACCCGTGATCACGAACAGGCGGCCCCCTATTGTAAGTTGCTCCTGAAAACAGGGTTCGAGTACAGGTACTGAGCCGGTGACAACAATCACATCATAGGGACCGGATTTACTCCACCCCTGTATTGCATCGCCTGTAGCAAGGGTGACATTATTAATACTGTATCGTGCCAGCTTCATACTGGCCTGCCCGGTAAACTCCCGATAAATATCCACACTGATAACCTGGTGTCCTGATTTTGCCAGCAAAGCGGTCAGATAGGCGCAACCGGTGCCGATCTCGAGTATCTTGTCGCCGGATTGTATGTTCAGACTTTGTAACAAGCGGGCCTCCACCTTGGGAGTCATTGTAACCTGACCATGCAGCAGGGGGATCTGGGAACCAGCCAGGGCGAGTTGCCGGTACTCTTCAGGTATAAAGTCTTCCCGGTGTATTTCCGCTATCAGGTCAAGCACGTTCTGATTGAGCACTTCCCATGGCCTGATCTGTTGCTCAATCATATTCAGGCGGGCCTGTTCAAAGTTCATTCGCGCATTCATAGTCAGGTACATTCTGTTAAAAATTGTTATATTATATAACATTAAGCATGAGTAGTGCGGCTAGGGGCGCCCAAATGGGCTGAGAGTGACCCTTGAACCTGATCCGGTTAATGCCGGCGTAGGAAAGCAAGCACTTTCACACCATGACAGGCGCTTATACTCTTTTCGCTTGAGGGAGTTATATCATGAGCGCTATACCACAGTCATTCCTGAGTAAGAAGGCCAGGGTCGATCGACAGTCTGTACAGGCCCTGCCCAATTCACGCAAGATTTATGTGCAAGGGAGTCGTCCAGACCTGAGTGTCCCGATGCGGGAGATCTCACTTTCCGATACTCCGGCTGTTTTCGGAGTAGAAAAAAATCCTCCCTTGACTGTTTATGACACATCCGGACCCTATACGGATCCTGATGTTGAGATAGATATTCGCAAGGGACTACCGGCGCTTCGCACAGCATGGATTGAAGAACGCGCAGATAGTGAGCAATTGAAAAATTTTTCTTCTGAATACGGCCGCACACGAATGCAGGATCCCGGGCTGGCCCATTTTCGCTTTGCTTGTTCACCGAGACCAAGACGCGCAAAACCCGGGCGTAATGTTACCCAATTACATTACGCAAAACAGGGGGTAATTACGCCGGAAATGGAATTTATTGCGATTCGGGAAAATCAGAGAATACAGGAACACAAGACAACGGATTTATTTAAGCGGCATCCAGGCATAAGTTTTGGTGCGGAAATACCGGATGAGGTTACTCCG
>JAENIZ010000037.1 GCA_016844485.1 Gammaproteobacteria bacterium
GGGAGGCACCATTCATATCAGCGGGGAATATCATGAAAACTCTATTGTCATCAGCATTGACAACCCTTTACCACCACAAGGCCACGCTGACCAGCATGTTGGCAACAAATTTGCACAGGATAATGTGCAACAACGCCTTTCCGCATGTTTTGGCAATCAGGCCAGATTACATACCCACATTACGGATGGCCGCTATCATGCCCGGTTAACCATTCCTTACGCGATGAAGATACTGATCGTTGATGATGAGGCACTGGCCCGGGGACGGTTAATCAGCCTGATCGCTGAATTAAACAGCGGTGATGTGATCAGCGAGGCCGAGCACGGTCTGGCAGCCTTGGAGATAGTCAGACATGAATCTCCTGATGTTGTGTTATTGGATATTCGCATGCCGCTCATGGACGGACTGGAGGTGGCTCATCATTTGTCAGGACTTGAAACACCGCCTGCAGTGATCTTTACCACCGCATATCAGGACCATGCACTGGAGGCCTTTGATACCAGCGCCGTAGATTATCTGCTCAAGCCGGTACGCAAGGAACGGTTATACCAGGCGTTACAACGTGCGAAGGTACTTCAGCGCGCGCGTATTGCTGAACTACGCGCACAAGATAATATTGCCCGGCCCCGTACCCATCTGAGCGCCGTCGTGGCAGGCAATATTCAGCTTGTTCCAGTCAATAATATTCGCTATCTGAAAGCTGAACAGAAATACGTCATTGCCGCCTGGCCGGGTGGTGAATTGTTATTGGATGAATCCCTGAAGTCTCTGGAACAGGAATTTCATGTGGAATTTATACGGATACACCGCAATGCCCTGATTGCGCTTCAATATATTGAGGCCCTGAAAAAAGACAATGAGGATAATGTAACAATACGTCTGCGTGGAATGCCGATCGAGCTACAGGTCAGCCGCCGGCATATCAGCCTTGTCAGAAAAATCCTTAAATCCCCCGGACATTGATACTTACTTGATCATTTCCCGTGCTGCAGCCAGTAATGCCAGCCGCGCAATCACACCATAGGCATAAAACCGGTTGGGATGTGCATCCGGTGCCATGGTTTTCTCCGGGGAAATACAACAATCATCAAACGCAAGTGGTTCAAACCGCATCCCGGGAGAATTGAGATTTTCATTTGCCAAACGCGTGGAATGCACCCGGTAAAAACCACCCACGACATTATGATCGATCATATAGACTACCGGCTCCGCCACCATCCCCGCATCACCCCAGGTTTCATAGGTGTATACACCCTCCTGAATGAGGACCTTGCTGACCTTTTGTCCTTCCTTGATGGTGGCCATGCGCGTGCGCTGCTTGCGATTCAGTGAGCTGATCTCATCGGGACTTTTAATCGTCATCACACCCATTCCATAGGTGCCGGTATCTGCCTTGACCATGACGAAGGGTTGGCACTTGACATCATATTTATCATATTTTTCCTGAATGGCTTTAAGCAGCCTTTCGACATTTATTGACAGACACGCCTCGCCTTCCCGTTTCATGAAATCAATTTCGCCACAGTTTCGAAACATCGGGGTAATCAGCCAGGGATCAATATCAATCCGGCTTGAAAACTCCTCTGCGACTGTCTGGTAATGTGCAAAATGATCGGACTTTAATCGATTGGACAAGCCCATTTGTAACGGTGGTGTTATTCGTTGCTCCAGATCTTCCAATAACGCGGGGCGCCCCGAGGACAGATCATTATTCAAGATCACCAGTTCCGGAGTAAAACCATCAACACTGATATGTTTTCCTTCACGCACCAGTGGCTCGAGATGCAGCGAACCCCCTGATGTGAGCGGTATATCCATCGGCTTATCGAGGTCCAGTAATGTTGATCCCAGCCGGACTTCGAAACCGGCTTTTTCCACAATCTCCTGCAATGCCGCCAGGTTCTCGAAATAAAACTGATTACGGCTATGGTTTTCCGGAATAATCAGGATACGATCAATTTTTGTATTCATGCGCTCTATCGCCTGCTGTACCGATTGAATACACAGAAATTGAAAGGCGGGATTCAGGTTATTAAACCCCGCTGGAAAGAGATTGGTATCCACGGGCGCAATCTTGAAACCGGCATTACGTATGTCCACCGAGGCGTAAAACGGTGCGGAAGTCTGGCGCCATTGACTGCGGAACCAGGATTCAATATCCGGCTGATGCTCCTGGAGATGGCTTTCCACTTTATGTAACGGTCCACTCAGGGCAGTGGTGAGATGTGGAACAGGTTGTGTGGACATGATCATCAAACGTATTAAGTGGGTACGGTACTATTCTACAGCATAATCATTAACACATATCACCCCACAGTGCCTGGCATGCGCTTATTGCCGCTAATGCAGCCGTCTCGGTGCGCAAAATACGAGGCCCAAGTGCCACTGGTTGATAGCCTTTTTGCTGTGCATGTATTATTTCATTATCTGCGAATCCACCTTCAGGTCCTGCCAGGAGTGTAAGTGAGTGCCGGGGTTTATCAAGTTGAGACAAACGGGATGTTGTGACTGGATGCAGGATTATTTTTAAATCATTGTTATCGTCATCCAGCCAATCTGCCAGCGTTTCAGTATGGGTGAGAACAGGGAGCCGATTGCGGCCGCATTGTTCACATGCGCTGATGATGATCCTGCGCCAGTGTTGATAACGCTTTTCCTGCCGGTCTCTGTTTAATCTGACGCTACTGTGTTCGCTGAAAACAGGAACAATCTGTTTGACGCCAAGTTCCACCGCTTTCTGCAGGGTATAGTCCATGTGTTGACCCCGGGAAATCCCCTGAGCCAAAGTAATATCAAGATGTGACTCCCGCTCTTCATCTAAATGAGCAATAACCTGTACTTCAACATTGTGTTTATTAATACGCAGGATTTCTGCATCGTATTGCCCCCCCTGACCATTAAACAAGATAATCTGCTGGCCTGTTTGCATACGTAAAACATGTGCAATATGATGGGCTGCATCATCCGGCAATAAACACATTGCATCTACATGCAACGGCTGATCCAAAAATATCCTCGTCCTGCGCATCAGTAATCATCAATCCCGTGTGGCCAGATCAATCCCTTCTTTTGCAACATTGACAACCGTTTCGATTTGCTCCGGGGTAATGATATAGGGTGGCATCAGATAGATCACATTCCCGAGCGGACGTAACAGAACACCCTTGCCGAGCGCATGCCGGTATACCTTGAGTCCGCGGCGTTCCTGCCAGGGATAAGGCTCACGGCTTTTCTTGTCTTTAATCATTTCAATGGCGAGGATCATGCCGTGCTGACGCACTTCCGCAACATATGGATGCTCCTGCAGGTCTTCAGTCAAGTCATGCATACACTTCGCAAGTGTGACATTATTTTCAAGCACCGGTTGCCCGGCAAAGATATCCAGCGTGGCAAGTGCGGCGCTACAACCCAATGGATTGCCGGTATAGCTATGCGAATGCAGAAACGCTGTCAGATTCTCATAATCATCATAGAACGCACGATATATTTCGTCGGTCATCAATGTCACTGCAAGCGGCAGATAACCACCCGTCAATCCCTTGGATAAGCACATGAAGTCAGGTGAAATATCGGCCTGTTCGCAGGCGAACATCGTCCCGGTGCGTCCGAAACCTACGGCGATTTCATCTGCTATCAAGTGTATTCCATACCGATCACAGGCAGCACGGAGCAGGGAGAGATATGCGGGATGATACATACGCATATAGCCTGCACATTGCACCAACGGCTCTATTATCACAGCACATACTTCTTCAGCATGGCGGACCAAAAGTGTTTCCATTGCCGCAAACTGCTGCCGGCTGTGTGCCTCCCATGAGACACCCGGTTCCCGATCAAAACAGTCCGGGGAAGGGGCAACGATGGTATCCAGTAACAACGGCCCATAAATCTCCCTGTATAAGGGAACGTTACCTACAGACAATGCACCGAGCGTTTCGCCGTGATAACTGTTATCAATACTGATAAAGCGTGTTTTTTTATATTGTCCAAGATTACGCCAGTAATGAAAACTCATCTTCAGCGCGACCTCAACCGCTGACGAACCGTTATCTGCATAAAAACAGCGACTGAGTCCTTCAGGCGTGATCTGAACCAATCGTTCAGACAGCGTTATCACCGGTTCATGGGAAAACCCTGCCAGGATCACATGTTCCAGTTTATCAAGCTGCGCCTTGATTGCCGCATTGATCCGCGGATTGGCATGTCCAAAAAGATTTACCCACCAGGAACTGATCGCATCAATATAACGTTTGCCGTCAACATCTTCTATCCAGACACCCTCACCACGTTGAATCAGGATGAGCGGCAGGGTTTCATGATCTTTCATCTGCGTACATGGATGCCAGAGTACGGCTAAATCACGATCAACAAAATTTGAATTCATTAGTTTAGTAAAGGCCGGGGGATAAAAATATATTCAGGGCTAAACTCTGTTTAGCAAATCGGGCAATTATATTATTTCAGTATCCTGGAAATCAGCTGATCTTCCATTTCAATACGGGTTGTTAATGCCTCTCCAAGTATTGATAAATCTATATGGAGATTATTTAACCCTGTTTTTTTTCTTTCTGAGTTATATTTTGAACTGAATTCAAGCGCAACCTGTGTAGATTGTTCGATCTTCGGATATAAGGTTCTGGCCATGTCCGCGATAGGCCTTCGTCTTTCCTTGCCCTGGGAAATACGCTCATAAAGACCAAAATGTCCCGCTGCAATATAGTCAACCAGCACCTGGCAAAATTCTTCCAATAAGTCTTTATCCGGGCCATCTGCATTGCCAAGCTTGAGTTTTGAGGTCTGCAATAATAACGCAAGCAATTGTTTGCGTTCATTCAACATGTTGTCGATAAGTTGATTAACGGGACTTCGGCGTTCAAGCATATCATCAAGTTACATATTATTGGTTTCTTACGGCTAGTACATTTTTAACAGCCTCAGTATAAGATGACAAGCGGCTTATAATGAAGGCTCCGGTTTCCATCCGTTTTCCCAGATCGTCAACGGCAGTACAAAGGGCGGTTCACCATTATCAAGGAACCAGGAATCAACTGCATAGCGTATTCCGTTTTCTATATCACGTATCACAGCAGTGAAATGCGGAGCCTGGAAACTGGAAATGCCACGGCTGGTTCTCTGATCAACCACATGCCAGCGTAGCAAGCCGTCGCCCTGCAGCATAGTCAAATATACTGTTGTATTGGTTGACTCATCAACACAATCCATCTGTCCTTCAAGCCCCAGGCCCTGAAAATTTTCTCCTTTATCATTTGCGGTCCCTGTCTTCTTGCCCACAATATGTTCAAGCATTCCGACGGCAATACGTATTTGTTCACGTTCCCGCTGCGGTGACCCTGCAGGTGGATCGAAAAATTGTCTGATTATGTCCCACTCCTCCTTGTCCAGACTGACATGGGCACAATTTTGGCAGGTGTGCCCGTAGCAAATGGAAAATTCAGATGGTACAGGTTGCGCTATAAATAGCGAATTCCTTGTATCCATTATATTCTTGCTATCGCGTATGGGAGTGACAGATGAAGTATCATTATCCGGCATGGGTGAAACGGCGCCACACCCCGTGAGATAGTACCCAATAATTGTAATAACAAGTATTCTTATACACACCAGCATCGTTTACTGAATAACATATAATCCGTCTTTATGGAGATACCCGGATATTTAATTGAAAGAAAGATCGGCAAGGGGGGAATGGCGTTAGTTTATCTCGCCATCCAGGAATCCCTTGCCCGTCCTGTAGTGTTAAAAGTCCTGGATATTTCCAGGAAGACCGGCAGCGAAGATCTGATAGAACGCTTCCTCGCAGAAGGACGTATCGTTGCCTCACTGACTCACCCCAATATTATCACTATATATGATATCGGTATTGCGGGTGATAACTTCCTCTATATCTCCATGGAATACATTCAGGGCGGAGATCTCAAGGCTCGCATTGGCATTCCCATCGAAACAAAACAGGCGCTGGATTATCTCATTAAAATAGGTAGTGGCCTGCATGTAGCGCATCAACACGGCATCATTCACAGGGATGTCAAACCCGCCAATATTCTTTTCAGAGATGATAATACGCCGCTACTCACGGATTTTGGTATTGCCAAACAGATAAATGAAGATCTGAATCTGACCTCGACCGGTTTATTTCTCGGCAGTCCGAATTATGTCAGTCCTGAACAGGCAGACGGATCCGAGATTGACGGCAGAGCTGATATCTACGGCCTCGGTTGTATCTTTTATGAAATGCTCACGGGTGAAAAACCCTATCCTGCCGAAACAGTGTTTGATGTGGTCATGCAACACAGGCAGGCGCCAATTCCAAGACTTCCCGATGATCTGCAGGTATTTCAACCGCTGTTAGACAAGATGATGGCGAAAAATCGCAAGGATCGCTTTGAAGATGCGGAAAGTATGGTACATCACATCGAAGATCTGCGAAAACGCCTGCCGTCTTCCCCAACAATCCTTGATTTTGATTTAACCGGGCCAAAAACAAGCGCCAAAAAAAGCAATCAAACTTTTATGATCCTGATGATTTTATTATTCCTGTCAGCGAGTTTCTTTACCGCCCTGCAGTTTGTTGAAATAAGAATCAAAAAACCCGGTGTTAATCTTGATGATGTCCCCATAACCACATCATTGTCAGGCCAGACGTCTGCTATTGCACCCCCGAATACTATAGAAACCGCAAATTTTACCGGGAGCGAAACTGTAGTTGAACCGGTATCGGATGAAGTCATCAGTGCCCTGGTATGGCTTGGGAAACGCAGTCTGGAAGAATACCGGCTGACCGATCCTCCAAAAGACAATGCCTATTATTATTTTTCCCGTCTGCTGGAGATCAATCCGGCCGACAAGACTGCCAGGTTTGGGTTTCTGGAAATTGCTGATCGCTATGCGATATTAGCCGAGAGGGCATTGGCCGATAATGAAGTTGAAAAGACCGAGGCTTATATCAATATCGGGTTGAAGATTAATCCACGTAATGAAGCGCTCTTATCTTTAAAATCACTGGGTGAAGAGATAAGTCAGAAATCATTTATTGACACATTAAAAAACATTTTCAAATAAGAATAAGAAGGTATTTTTATTACATACTGCTGTTATTTCTCGCCATCAGGTGTAACTAATTCCCTGGCTTGCTGAGTCCGTTTTTCTTCCCAATCTGAAATCAAGGTCCGCATTTCTTCTATGGAAGGGTCCGTAATTACGGGCATATCCTCATCAACATTTTCCTTTTCAATCTCAACCAGTGCTTCTGTATCTGTTGGTTCTTCTGCCCCTGTCGTAGTTGATTCATCCTGTTTGCGCTGATCCAGCGTGGATTTTAATTGTTCTGACTGCAGTGCCTTCTGCTTTGCCAGCTCCTTATCTTCTTCCGCCCTGACTAAGGCCTGCTTGCGTAAATTCTCACGTTCCTCATCCGGGATATTAATAGCTGTATCGTCAACAATCTTGCCCTTGTCAAACACAAAGACACGCGGCCCAACCTCTGCGCTTCTATACCAGGCCGGTGGTTTGCCTGATAATTGTGTGGTGCCGGTATCAGGGTCCGTCCATTGATACATGCGCGCCTGTACCGGAAGACTTGATATCAATAAAAAAATAAATAAAGCACGTAGCACTGGTTCATCCTTCTCTAACATTAGCAAGAATACTAATAAAGGATTATAGCATTCTATATGATTAAAATATTATGCCGGACATTGCCATCCAACGCTTGACCAGAATCATCTCCGGCGGGCAAACCGGTGTTGATCGGGCGGCACTGGATATTGCCATTGAGCTTGGCATGCCTCACGGCGGGTGGTGTCCGTGTGGCCGTATAGCGGAGGACGGGATTATTGATGTGCGCTATCAACTATATGAAACAGATAGTGAAGATTATACGCAAAGGACAGATTTCAACGTCCGCGATGCAGATGGCACCTTAATCCTCAATGCCGGAGAACTTTCCGGAGGCACCGCGTTGACAGTCCAATGCGCCAGACAATTAAACAAGCCATATATGATCATCAACCTGAATGAACCTTCTTCCTTTGAACCCGTTTATGCCTGGCTTAACAGGCACGGAATTAAAATCCTGAATATTGCCGGTCCCCGGGAGAGTAAATATCAGGGTATATATTCATTGACGCAGCAATTTTTGCGTGCGCTTTTAACGGGTTGATACACTTAATTATTACCCCGATGGAAAATTTAATCCCACAACTATCCACCCACACAAGCTAGATAAGCCTGTTCAAGATCATCAGCTTGATATTTCCGGCAACATTCCTGTGGTGTCCCGATGAAATGGATCTTGCCTGCATGCAGTATGGCAACACGATCACATAACGCCTCTACGTCTGATAGCAGGTGTGTGCTGAAAAATAATGTATTACCCGCCTGTTTGAGTTCAAGCAGGTAACGTTTCAGATAGGCCCTTGCCCTGGGATCCAGCCCACTCATGGGTTCATCAAACACCATGAGTTCCTTGTTACTCAACAAACAAGCGGCTAATCCCAGTTTCTGCCCCATACCTTTGGAGTACTGACGTACTGGTTTTGATAATGCGGATTGGTCCAGATCAAGGACACGAAGCAATTCTGCTACTTTCACATTACGATATCCGACCCCATGCAGTTCAGACATATATACCAGAAAATCCCTGCCGGTCAGATAATAAGGAGGCATGAATTTTTCCGGCAAAAAAACCAGCCGCCTCCTGGAATTTGTTCTGGTATGCTGCACCCCGAATATCTCTATTGAGCCGGATGTAAGGGCACAAAAATCCAGCATGCATTTGATCAGAGTTGTCTTGCCCGCGCCATTGACGCCAATCAGTCCGATAAATTCACCTGACTGAACATCTAAATCGATCCCCTTCAGGACCTCATGTTTGCCAAAAGTCTTGACTACCTTGTTTATTTGTAATGCTGTTTCAGTCATATAACGCCTAATCGCGGTGCCCGTTTACAGGTAATGAAAAACAAAAGCCCGCTTACGCGGGCTTTCATTAATAACATCCGGTTCAGGTAATGTAATTTATACATCATCCCTGTTAACTGTAATCAACTTAGTACAGGAACACCAGATTACAGTTCTGGGCATCTGTCGTTATATCATATTCATCTGTAGCTGCAGCAACACAATCAGTCGATGTTGATTCGCTAACCGGTGAAAAGTCAGTAGCGCCTCCTGCATCCGGTGCAAGTCTCAGGATACCTGTATGCGGCTTGCTGTCATCAACCTTGACGTCCAGTTCCCTGGCAATCTTCACGGGAATATTATCACCGATATCGAGACTCAGACGCCTGGTAACAGAAATAACATCGTCCGCTGTCAGGAAGTCCAGACTGCGGGCCAATAACAGACTTCCATTAAATGCATTGATCGGTGCATGTGTACCATCAGTGTAATTTGCAGCAGTACCACCACCAACATAGTTTCCTGATATAAAACCAGCCTTGGAAAGCTGTTCCCACACCGCAGAGGCCTCTTCCCAACTGGCTTCATCGATCCGTCCATTACCGGTAGTGCCACCTGCGACCGGCGAAACTATAGGAACACCAATGGCAGTTGTAGCAAGGGCCTGGTCCCAATCACCCGGCACCTGACGGAACCGATCGATAAAACCATAATAGGCCGCCTGG
>JAENIZ010000125.1 GCA_016844485.1 Gammaproteobacteria bacterium
CCATCCATGCAATTCCCGGTAACGACTATTCCCATGCAAGGGGGAAGCCTGTATTTATTCACAGATGGAGTAACCGAGAGTCTGGATGAAAACAATCAGCCCCTTGATATATCCGGGCTGATAAAACTGATTCAATCAAATCCTCGTGTTACCGCATCGGAATGCCTGGAAAATATTCTCGCGGAGATTCGTAAACCGAACGTTAATCAACGCGATGATATTACGTTAATGGTGATAGATTGCAGGCCAAAATGAACGAGGAACATCTACTTAAATTACATTTCCCCGCGAACCCGGATCGGCTGTGTCTGGTGCGCGCCCTGGTAAAACGTGCCGCCGGGATTGCGGGTTGCAATAGCGATCTGGCTGAAAAGCTGGTTATTGCAGTCAATGAGGCCTGCATGAACGTCATCCAGCATGCCTATAAAGGGGATTATTCAGGTGAAATTGTGCTGGAAATACTCAATAATGATAACCGTCTTCTGTTCAGGGTGGAGGATTATGCCGCACCCATTGACCTGGAATGTGTAAAACCCCGCGACCTTGACGATATCCGTCCCGGGGGTTTGGGGACATATTTCATACAGGAGATTATGGATGAATGTACTATGGGGCATCTTGAGGATGGCGTGGGCAACTATCTTGAGATGATAAAAATAATAAAGTGATAAGAGAGATAGACCATGAAAATCAATACACGCGAAGAGGGTGGCTACGCGATAATTGAGCTTATTGGGGAGGTGGATTTGTCATGTTCACCTGCTGCAAGGAAACAGATACTTGCCTGTCTAAAGGCCAATCGGAGTCTTTTGGTCGACTTGAAGGCAGTAACATATATCGACAGTTCCGGTGTAGCCAGCCTGGTTGAAGGTTATCAAACCGCCAAAAAGCTAAACTTGAAATTCGGCCTTATCGGGGTCAGCGATTCGGCCATGAGTGTTTTGCGTCTTGCACGTCTGGACAAGGTCTTCCCGATTCACGCGAATGTCAAAGAACGTTTGCGCGAGGATGGATAGTCCGCATCAACCCTGAATCCCATGATATTTGTACTTGAACAACTGGGTCGAAGGACCGTTAGGGCAATTGAGGAAGCCGGTTATCTTTTTGCACTTCTGGTTGAAGGTTTCTTTTGGATAATCTGCGGTACTTTCTACAAACAACCGGTGCGTATTCCCTCGGTCTTTGCCCAGATGATGCAAATCGGTATTGCCGCCATACCCATAGTATTTGTCCTGTCATTTGCAATTGGTGTCATGCTGGCCATTCAGGGCATACATACGCTTAAAGCCTTTGGCGCAGAATCACAGGTCGTAGTCGGTATTGCCTTTTCTGTTACGCGCGAATTCGGGCCGTTGATAACCGGGATATTAATTGCCGGGCGCTCCGGTTCCGCGCTGGCCGCCCGCATAGGCACCATGCAGGTCAATCAGGAGATCGATGCGTTACGCGTGATGGGAATAAACCCGGTACGTTATCTCATCGCCCCCGCGTTATTGGCCATGTTGATTATGGTTCCCACACTGACTTTCTTTTCAGATATTGCAGGCCTGTTTGGAGGGGCAGTATTCAGCGGTATTGAACTGGGCTTGAGTTTTGATGCCTATGCCAACCAGAGTATTGAGGTGCTTGAGGTGGATGACATCATGCAAGGGCTGATAAAAAGTGTGGTGTTCGCCACTATCATCGTTATGGTAGGCGTCGTTAATGGTTTTGATGTTAAGGGCGGTGCAGAAGGTGTCGGCAGGGCAACGACACGATCTGTCGTATTGGCAATCTCCTATATTGTGATTGCGGACATGATCTTTACCTATTTCCTGAATCGCTGATCGACTTATATGGCATCGACTGATAGAAGTCCGGTACTTGAAGTAAGGGATCTGGTCACCCATTACGGCGACACTGAAATATTACACGGCGTTAATATGGCCGTACATGAAGGCGAAATCATGATCATTATGGGGGGCAGCGGCTCAGGCAAGAGCACACTGCTACGCTATCTGTTGGGATTGGGTATTCCAACCAGCGGTAATATATATATCTTGGGGAAAGACATCACCCATCTAAGCGCGATGGAAATGCATGATTTACGCAAAAATATGGGGGTTGCATTTCAGGGTGGAGCATTGCTGAGTTCGATGACGGTTGGTGAAAATGTGCAATTACCATTGTATGAGCACACCGGTCTGGATAAAAAGACCATGCAGATTATGGCACGGATGAAACTCGAGGTGGTCAATCTTGGCGGTTTTGAGAATCTGATGCCGGCGCAACTTTCCGGTGGCATGATTAAAAGGGCCGCTGTAGCGCGTGCGATCGTTATGGATCCCAAGCTAATGTTTTTTGATGAACCGTCTGCCGGGTTGGATCCTGTGGTGGCAGCGGAACTGGATGAATTGATATTGCGCTTGCGTGACGCCATGCAGATGACGATCGTGGTAGTCACACATGAACTCCAGAGCGCGTTCAAAATAGCAGATCGGATCACGGTACTGGACAAGGGAAATATTTTAATGACCGGCACAGTGGACGAGGTGCATGCCTCGAAAAACGAGCGCATACAATCCTTGCTAAACAGGCGGCCCAGCAATGAGGAGATATCTGCGGATGAGTATATGGAACGTTTGACACGGATATAACAATAATGAAACGTGAAAATATCAATTATCTCGTTGTAGGCGTATTTGTCCTGACCATGCTGGTTGCATTTCTGGTGATTTTATACAAGATCACCGGCCGCACCGGACCGACTGATAATTACTATGTAACCTACAGTAACGTGACGGGCATCAAGTATGGCACCCCCGTATTGTATGAAGGTTTTCAGATTGGGCAGGTTGAAAATATAGTACCAGTGCGTGAACCGGGGCAAACGCGATACCGTTTGGCATTGAGTGTCGCCAAAGATTGGGGCATCCCGTCGGACAGTATTGCAAGCATTGTCGCCTCAGGTTTACTGTCTGCAATTACAATTGATATCAAGGAAGGAACGAGCCAGACCATGCTGGTACCGGGGGATATGCTTGAAGGACGTGAGGCCGCGAATATCTTTGCGGTAGTCAATGATGTCGCCGGAGAACTGCAGGAGTTGTCGAGGAACAATCTCAAGCCCCTGATCACTAATCTGAATTACCAGATTGAAAGCCTGGGTAATGAACTCAGGGATCTCACAACGCAGAGCATTCGTCCGATGATTGATAACATCAACCACAAATTCAACGAGCAGGTCGTGACTGATCTGACGACCCTGCTGGAGAAATTAAATGAGAATGCGGATCGTTTATTGAGTCTCCTGGATGACAAGAATCAGAATAATCTGGAGCAGTTTCTGGTCAATATGGAAACCGCGTCTGTTGCTCTCAACGACTTGCTGTTTCGTATCGAAGACACACGCGCTGCCATGAACGAGGTTTTGATAGATATTGATGGTTTGGTAACGGATAACCGGCAAAATTTCAAGACATCTATCAACGATTTGCAGAAGACCCTGGATACCGTATCGGATAATATCAATTCCATCGTCTATCACATGGAGGGCAGCAGCAGGAATATGCATGAACTCAGCCGGCAATTGCGTGAAAATCCGGGTTTGATATTGGACAGTTCTCCACAACCCGATGAAGAGGGATCCGGCAAATGATGCGGTATTTATACACTGTTGTTCTATTGATGGTTTTGGCAGGATGTGGTGAAGCGCCACCGGTCCCGACCGATTACTTTTACCGTCTGACCCTGCCGTCAGAAGGTATAGCAAAAACCCGCATCACTGAACAGGTCATCCATGTGGGAGTTTTTTTTGCAGAGGGTTTATATAAT
>JAENIZ010000038.1 GCA_016844485.1 Gammaproteobacteria bacterium
AACAGCAAAACATAACCTGCGTACTCTGGTACTTGAACGCAAACATGATATCAGCACGAATCTGCAGACTACTGGCATATTGGTAAAGGAGATCGCTGAAGAATGGGATATACCGCAGCGTCTGGTCAAAAAGATTCATGGTGTACGCTTATACAGTCCATCACTTGACTGGTTCGATCTGTCATCGCCCGGCTATTATTTTCTGGCCACAGATACACCAGAGCTGATTCGTTGGTATGCGCAACGGGCAATTGCAGAGGGTGCAAAGATTAAATTTGATTCTCCATATAGCACCTCAAAGTTTGAAAATAACCAGCACATTTTGGAGACTGAACAACTACGTTGCCGTTATCTGGCTGGTTGCGATGGTGCCCGCTCACGGGTTGCCAGAAATTATACTCTGGGCAAGAACCAGCATTTTCTGATCGGGATTGAGGCAGAATATGAACCCATTGAAGATCTCGACCAGGACAAGTTACATGTCTTCCTTGATTCAGAACTTGCACCCGGGTATATCGCCTGGGTAGTTCCTGGCGTTAATTGTACACAAATCGGATTAGCGGCAAGATTCCCCTATGCACCCCGTCTGAAAGATTTTATTCATAAAATCTCACCACTTATAAACTTACATCGTATGAAACCATATTCGCATCGTGCCGGCGTTATCCCCTGCGGGGGCCTTGTCAAATATTATTCTAATCAGAATGTACTATTACTAGGCGACGCTGCTGGTATGGTTTCTCCACTGACAGCCGGCGGAATACACTCTGCGGTCCGTGCCGGTAGAATCGCGGGAGTTGCAATTTCAGACTATTTGAATCACGGTGGAATTAATCCTGGATGTTATCTGCAACAATCGATCCCTGATTTTACCTTTAAAAAAATTCTCAGACATCTTTCTGATCACATCACTATCCCTAACTCCGCTTACGACTTATTATTAGGGACGCCTGTATTTCGATCCATTGCCCAAATTATATTCTTTCATCACCGGGGATTACTTGCATTGACCGCATGGCGTGACCTGATCAAAATTTTTAATAATTAAATTAATAATAATGCCAGTCCAATCAAGGTAATTTCACCTGGCAGAAAAATTGATGATACCGGAGTGTCATATACTAAGTGTAAATTACTGCATGTATTACAACATACTGTTCAAATTGATTGATAATTGCCATTATTTCTCAGGATGAAAAATTTACAAATACCGGTACACAAACGTCTGTATCCCCGTGATAATTGGTCCAATTGTTTTATCCAGCACTTCTGTGACAAGTAATATAATTAGTATGATTAAACCATAGGGTTCAAGATGAGAATATGTCCTTGCCCAGGATACCGGCAATAAGGCCGAAATTACCCGGCCGCCATCCAGAGGTAATATGGGCACAAGGTTAAGTACCATGAGAACGATATTAATTATGATGCCCGCACTGCACATATAGGCGATTAACCTTATTCCCCAGTTTGCATCATTGGGAAATAACATTACAAGTTTTGCGAGCAGCGCCCACAGAATCATCATCAATAAATTGGCTGCAGGACCAGCCAGCGCCACCAATGCCATATCACGTCTTGGATGATTGAGATTTTTCCAGGAAACCGGGACCGGTTTTGCCCAACCAAAGATAAAATTACTGGCATACAGGAGTATCAAGGGCAGTATGACTGTACCAAGTGGATCAATGTGTTTTATCGGATTCAAGGTAAGCCGTCCTGCTGACTTTGCCGTAGGATCACCCAATTGCCCGGCCACCCAGCCATGGGCAACCTCATGCACTGTGATGGCAAACAGAACAGGTATTGTCCAGACAAATACCTTCTCGAATATCGTCAATTCAGGCATTGTTTAATTTCACACAGAAAAATAACGGGGTTACATTCCCCATTACCGCTTACGCTTATTGAGAGATGCAAAATCGTAGAGTGCATTATCTGCCAGATGTGAAGGAACAACATGCTGAATGCTTGAGAAGATAGTCTCTATTCTGCCCGGATATTTCCTGTCCCATTCCCTGAGCATTCCCTTGATGGCCTGCCTTTGCAGGTTGTCCTGTGATCCGCACAGGTTACAGGGGATGATCGGAAAGGCCTTGTATTCTGCGTAACTCTTTATATCACTCTCCTTGCAATAGGCGAGTGGTCTGATAACAATATGTTCACCATCATCACTGATCAGTTTCGGTGGCATCGCCTTGAGTTTCCCGCCATAAAATATATTCAGAAATAACGTCTCAACGATATCGTCACGATGATGACCGAGTGCAATCTTCGTAAATCCATTCCGTTTGGCAAAAGTATAAAGAACACCCCGGCGCAGGCGTGAACAGAGACTGCACATGGTCTTGCCTTCAGGAATGATGTCCTTGACGACACTGTAGGTGTCCTGCTCCAGGATATGGTACGGAATACCCAGCTGGGTGAGATACTCGGGTAACACTTGATCAGGAAAATCAGGTTGTTTTTGATCAAGGTTTACGGCAACCAGCTCAAAATCAACCGGCGCGTTATGTTGCAGATTGAGAAGAATGTCCAGGAGAGTGTAGGAATCCGCGCCACCCGATAAACAGATCATGACTTTATCGCCCTGTTCGATCAAATTGAAATCTTCAATCGCACGGCCGACATTGCGCCGCAGCCGTTTCTGCAATTTATTGAAGTTATAGATCTGTTTTCTGGCGACGGATTGCATAAATTTCAGATATTCTGCAACTCACATGGATATGAGACATGCAATGACTCGGTAACCAGTTTATAGGCGTCTTCACCCAAACGATCAGGCACATTTTTTAACCAGTTGGTAGTTGTTTCAGTGACCTCTTGCAAACTGACTTTATGGGGATTGATACAGAACACCTTTGGCCCGGGTTCCGCTTGTTGAAGTGTATCAACTGTCTGGACCAGACCAAAAATGTACTGCATGCAATACTGGTTGGGTGCGCCGGGCGCCGCACCTTCTTCACATCCAGCCAATAATTCCTTGCCGGACAAGACCTCTTCTTCTACCTGTCCTTCCTGTTCAGCGCTTACCGTACTAATGGGCAAAATAAATAAAACTAATAATGTGTAAAAACAGATCTTCATGGAAATACACCCTTTGATATTTTTTGAACTTGTATCATTAATCAGCTCAGGACCTTGCAACAATAATCAAAAGTATTGCAAACAGTATGACCAATCCAACCGGTATTAATGCGCCCATCCAATCCGGATTTTCCGCTTCCTTGCTTTTCTGCATTGCAGTTTTAACTCCCGGCCAAAACAGGAATAAGACCACCAATGCGGTTATACCAAGCAATACTTGTTCCCAAACTGCCATTTATTCCTTCTTTAGATCCAGGTTAAAAAATATCGAGTTCATTATTGTTTTTCATCAGCATGTCTGCATCATGGGTTACAACTAAATTCACATTTAGAGGCTACTATAAATAAAAAACCCCGAGCATGCGGGGTTTAATTCTAACAAGTGTTAATTTTAGCTATTGACCATGACTTCCGTTGCATGAAATCCCTTTGGTCCTTCCTCAATCTCGAAGGTCACACTCTGCCCTTCAGTTAAGGTGCGAAAGCCTTCAGCCTTTATCGCAGAATAATGCACAAATATATCATCTCCGCCACCCTCTGGTTCGATAAAACCAAAACCTTTGGATTCATTAAACCATTTAACGGTACCCTTACTCATTTATAACTACCTCCCCAGACATTAATAGATTTACTCAGTGCAGCCAATAGCCGGATGAAGGGTATATACGGCAAGAACACAAAGGAAACTCCCGATACCATCAACAACACAAACTAACTGCATCGGATTAAAGCATAGAACAATCAAATGCGATATGCCAAGAAGGTAAGCTATAAAAAATACAATTAACGCTAAAAAAACCGGAATATCCTGCCAATGGGTAGCAGCTTCTACTCCAGTTCCAGTATCAGTTGAGCGTGTCTTTGTCGCTGATACGATGTACGTGGATAGTATCCCGATAATAATCTGATCGTATTTTTACTGGCACACGCACCAACACGGCAGCACGTTCACCACCGTACCCGTCAGGATAAATGACGACATCTTTCTCACTGATGAGTCGATTATTAAACTCCATTGTGCCATCGGCATGTACAATTAAAACTTCCGGCTCAGTGTCTTTCTGCACGGCAGACGGCTGTCCGGTACAGGCCATTAATCCACTCAATGTAAGTATTAAAATAAGGCTTTTCATAATTATAACTCTCTCAATAAAATTAAGTAGTTACATAATTCTCTTGAGATATTATAGTAAATATTTTACTGAAATGCCAGGCGTTACTTCACATAATTTAACATCGATATGTGATCAAGTTTGCAGAAACAAATAATGCTACTAAGAAATTAAATATATATTTATTTTCAAATTCTGGTTTTTATTTCTTCCCATAATTTTTCAAACGCCAGGGCTGGTACACTGTGTTGGTCATAGCTTTCCAGCGGCGCCTGTCGAACACCCATAAGTTCAACCTGACTTGAATATGGAATCACGGTTTTCAAAACACCTTCTTGCTCATTAATTACTGATTTCATTGTTTCTCTGTGTAGCCGCTTTCTACAATCTACCATTGAGAAAAATGGCAGGAAAGTAACATGATCCACCGGTGACTTATTGAAATAACGCAGGAGTTGTTGGTAAGTACGCAATGACAGTGTAGTTGGTATCAACGGTACCAGCAGTGCGTCAGCAGCATAAAATATATTTTCTGACACGAGGGAGATACTCGGTGCACAGTCCAGAAACAGAAAATCGTATTCTTTACGTAATGGTTTCATTAGCTTGCGAAGTTGTTTGACCGGTTTCCGGGCATCGTTGAGTTTTAGGTCCATATGGCGGTAAGAGAAGTCAGCCGGTATCATATCAAGCCCCACGAAATTAGTTTCTTTGATAACATCATCTAGTGATTTAGTACGATCTAAGAGCCCACGCGTCCCTCCTTTTACCTTGGGTTTGATCCGAAAGTAATAACTGGCAGCACCCTGAGGATCCAGGTCCCACAGTAAAGTATGGAACCCTTCACAGGCGGCCAGATAAGCTAGATTTACGGCAGCAGCGGTTTTTCCTACTCCACCTTTGATACTGTATGTTGCAAGAATTTTCACTTTTCACCAGTATGCAATATTCGTTTTGACGCAATAATTTTCTTGTACAGTGCAAGATTTGACGGTGATGCGAATTTTCTGAATCGGTCATCAAATTCTGCTCTTACTCGCCGATTTTGTCGTGCTCGTTCGGCTATCAGCATTTCCATGGCATTACGGGTTCCTGTAGTGATTCCGGTTTCCTGTTCCATGGCCAGGATGAATTTACGGAGAGATTCCTGTTGTACTTGCAGATCCTGAAATTCGCCCAGGATATCTTGCAGGTCTTTAAGATTTTTAATCAGTTTCTTGATTTTGTTTTCAGGATAAAACTCTTGAAAGAATTCAATCAAATAGCGCAGTTTTTTGCATGTCTTGCGTAATTGATGAAGCGACGTGGGGGGTGAATCGGGTCCGATGACATTACCCTTTTTAATGATTTTACGGTAAATATGCCAGATACATTCGCTCGCTACGTTAATGATGGGATGGTTTATGTAGGTCAACCTTGATTCTTTCGGGGGAGTGGCAGAAAGAAAATTTTTCCAATCCTGCTTGAGTTTTTGATAATGCACTGAGCTCAGCGCCCTTATCAAATGACTGTGCTCCTTAAGCCGGTGGCGGCAGAGATATTCGTACAGTGGTATGAGATTCCCGCGTATTTCTGGTGGCAGACGTTGCTTATATGTATCAAATGACAGGAGATAAACGTCCATGTCACGGGTGGGACCGGTAACTTCCCCGAGCCAGGCAAATTCACGACTGAACCTGGTGATTCTGCGGCCAGGGAATACACCTTTCATTTGACCAAGCAAGGTACGGGTACGTCGCAATGCAACACGGAAATCATGGAGAAATTCAGAATCGATATCATCACGAATGCCGTCTTCGTTTTGTTCCATTATATTCAGCAGATGATAAAAGATACTTTTTGCGGCAATGTCAGTTCTCTGTTCAGGGTCCGTAACCGTTGGTTTATGAAAACTACCTCTTGGCTTACGTCCAATGCGTTCTAATGTAGTGACAAAAGGATCGGTTGTAACTGGGGAAAGATTGCATTCTTGCTGCAGAAGCTCGCATGTTTTCTTAAGTATCTTTTCATAGCCCTTCATTGGTAATAGATGGACGCGTTTGCCAATTTCTGCTGAACATTTGCTCCGTTTACTAACGCTTGATTTATATGGAACACGGTCACTTTGAAATTCCACGTGCAGCACGGTCTTTCCCTGATTATTAATGACACTCAAGCTATGGATACGGCTGTAAACAATAGCAACAGGTAACAGTGCCCGCACACCTAGGATTATTTCAAGCCGTGACCTGAAACTAGTTTCCTTCAGGTTCCAGACAAACCGGGGAATTTGTTCAATTGGATATTTGCCGTATATCTTTTCTCCTCCCAGCGAACGCCAGTTGATCCATATCCCTGTTTTATTCGCGGTTACCTCCAATACCCCACCATCATCGAAGATACGCCAGTCGAATGTATCAAGATATGTACGTGTGACTAAATTAGATGATTGCAGCTGTAGTAGAAGATACTGTTTCAAAAAAGATTTTACTTGCTTGATGGATTGGCTACGGGGTATGTTGAATATAAGTACTTTCACAACGCAAGTCCTGCGTTCACCAAGGAAGCGAGCGCGCCGCCCAATAAAATCAGCACAGGCCCGGTTGGTGAGCTGATTAAACCAAGTGTGCCCCCGGAAATTCCGGAAACAAAACCCAATGCAACCGCACCGATTAGTCCTGCTATGGCTCCGGCAGATGGATTGAACCCGAACGGCAGGAGGAGTGCTACGCCAAAGGCTATAGCCTGAGGCAGGACGACAGCCGCTGCAGCCATACCACCCCAAATTCCGGCCGGATCAAGAAAATTAACAGAAAATTCTTTATCATTGCATAAGCGGAAATTCTCTGTTGATGCATCCCTATTAGGGAAAATGTGGATTATTTTTCTCAATGTTTATGTCCATGCCTGGCCCTCTTTAGAAAACGGTTCTATAGTAAGCAAAATATAGAACAATTTGTTATTTTACATTGACCTAGATCAATATAAGGCTTATTTATAGAGTTTACATTTATACAGAGCAACATCGTCATTGCGATAATCTGGAAAAGATTATGTTTTTTTGTGTTGCACGAGTAGCGATCTATTAAATGGGCAGGAGAAATATAGTCATGTTTGAAGCAGCGGAATTAGGGCTCAAAGTTTCCAAAAAAGAATTTGCAGAAGAGGAACCTCAACTTCATACGAAATTGTTGGAAGCACAGCGCGCTTTACGGAACACAAAAATCCCTGTGATTGTTATTGTATCCGGTGTTGAGGGTGCTGGCAAAGGCGAGGTTGTCAATCGTCTCAATGAATGGCTTGATACGCGCGGGATACAGACTCACGCATTCTGGGATGAAAGTGATGAAGAACAGGTGCGACCTCCTTACTGGCGGTTCTGGCGTTCAATGCCATCACGTGGGACTATCGGGATTATGTTCGGTTCCTGGTATACAAAACCCATTATTGATTATGTGTACGGTAATATAGATGAATCAGAATATGAACGTCATTTGCAGCGTATTGCCGAATTTGAGCGCACCCTCACTGAGGACGGTGCGCTTATCGTAAAGTTCTGGTTTCATATGTCAAAGAAGGATCAGAAAAAGAAACTGAAGAGGGAGAAAAAAGACAAGAAGTCTTCGCCCTTTTTGAAAAAATTTTCCAAACGTTACGATGAATTTTCCAGCGCTTCGGAACATGCGATTAGAATCACAGATCAGGGTGAGTGTCCATGGAATTTGGTTGAAGCTGTTGACCGGAGATACAGAGACCTTACTGTCGGCCGTATACTGTTAAATGCGATTGAGCAAAGGCTCAACAAGCAACCCGGCACAACATCTCAACCAAAAACTCATAAATTGCTGCCCGCAGAAACACAAAATAAAATGATTACAATCGTGGATCATGTCGATCTTGGTTTAAAACTTTCTAAAAAGGAATATGATCGGTTGCTAGAAAAATACCGGCGTAGATTTTACAAACTCGCATGGGCTGCACGGAATAAAAAGCGGTCCAGTATTGCTGTTTTCGAAGGTTGGGATGCCGCCGGCAAGGGCGGTTGTATCCGCAGACTTACAGCTGCCATGGATGCACGTCTTTACACAGTTATATCCATTGCCTCCCCAACTGATGAAGAAAAGGCACATCATTATCTGTGGCGATTCTGGCGGCACGTTCCCCTGGCTGGCTACGTAACCATCTATGATCGCTCATGGTACGGACGCGTACTTGTGGAACGTGTTGAGAAGTTTGCCAGTGAAGAAGAATGGATGCGTGCTTATCAGGAAATCAACGAGTTCGAGGAACAATTGTGTGAACATGGAATTATTCTTACAAAATTCTGGATTCACCTGGGCAAGGATGAGCAACTCAGACGCTTCAAGGAACGTGGGACTGTCCCCTGGAAAGCCCATAAGATTACAGATGAGGACTGGAGAAACCGTGACAAGTGGGACGACTATAAAATAGCGATCAATGATATGGTATTACATACAAGCACAGAATATGCGCCTTGGACCCTGGTACCTAGCAATGATAAGAAATTCGCCAGGATCGAAATACTTAAAACGTTCTGCACGCGCCTGGAGGAGGCTCTGTCATAGTTTTAACCACGTTGTTATTCCCTAGATTAAAATTACGATAAATCCGCCTTTTTGTAATTCTTACTGGCTATCTTGCCTGATGTTTCTACGACCGATTACCTGTGGTTTCCGTTTCTTTAAACGGCGTGCTTCCTTCTGGCGAGCTTCCGCCCTCTGCACAAGAATTTCCTGGCTTCCAATAACAGTTTCGTCAGATGGTTTGCGTTGAACATAGTTTCCGTCCGATTGCATATCCCACGCATTACGTTGATCAGCAAGATGTATATCCAGTAAAGCACGCAGTTCTGATTGTAGTATCGAGCTTTCCACCGGTACCATTACTTCAACACGGTGTTCAAGATTACGTTTCATTGCATCTGCAGATCCGATGTAATACTCCTCATCACCTCCATTGCGGAAATAATAAATGCGGTTATGTTCCAGGAACCGGCCAACAATGCTTATGACAGATATGTTATCCGAGATTCCTGGAATGCCGGGGCGAAGTTGACAGGTATCTCGAACAATGAGATCAACATGCACGCCAGCCTGCGACGCTTCGTAGAGTGCATGAATTATATCGGCGTCTTCCAATGCGTTTGTTTTGAACTGGATTAACCCACTGTTATCGGCCAAATGTTTTTCAATTTCCCGCTGAATCTTACTGAGCAGTGCACGCTTCAACATTTTCGGTGATGGAAGAATTTTGCGATAGTTCCGTTTTGGCGTATAGCCGGTCGTAAGATAATTAAACAATTCGGTAAGATCCTGACCAATAACCTCATCACAGGTCAGTAAACCCAAATCACAGTCCCTATGTGCGCATAGAGACGCAGTCCATCGTAATCGCTACGTACCACGAGGATTACCTTGCAATGGGTTTTAAGACCTACAACGCCATAAGTCACATGAATACCGGTTTCTTCTAAACGGCTTGCCCAGCGGATATTTGCCTCCTCATCAAATCTGGCTTTCAGTTCGACTACTACTGCCACTTGCTTACCATTTCGTGCGGCATCAATAAGGTAATCAACCACTTTCGTGTCACTGGAGGTACGATAAAGTGCCATCTTGATGGCTAAGACCTTGGGGTCACGACTCGCCTCCTTTAAGAACCGTTCCACGGAAGTCGTGAAAGATTCGTACGGGTGCTGTAGAAGAATCGATCCCGCGTCACGTATTGCATAAAAAATGCTTGGAGAATCATGTAACTTGTGATGATCAATAGGATGATGCGGCGGATAGTGAAGTTCCGGAACTTCTATTGAGGCCAATTCAGCCAGATCAGCCATTACCATCATGGTTGACGTTTCAAATACATCAGCAGTCTTGTTTAATCCAAGTTCCGCAGCGAGCATGTTCCTGCGTTCCGCGTCCATATTTTTTTCGACCACCACACGCACGATACGGGCAAATTTGCGATCCCGGAGTTCTGATTCGATCATTGCCAACAAGTCATCCGCTTGATCTTCATCCCGCTCAGTATTGGCATTGCGAATCACGTTAAATAATTCACATGCTTGTATCTTCATTTTTGGAAAGAGCAGATCAAGATTATTAGACATGACATCTTCAAGAAGAACGAACATTGTTTTATCACCTACCTTAAGAAACCGGGGAATCCCACTGCCTATTGGTACTCTTACCCGTGCACGCAAAGATTCTTCGTCATCAGGATAGCTGAGAGTAACCAGTAGATTCAGCGATCGATTGGAGATAAACGGAAATGGATGCGCGGGATCTACCGCCTGAGGTGTGACAAGCGGAAAAATATTCTTCAGGTAATAATTCCGTACAAATTCCTTTTCATCCTCCTCAAGAAGATTATAAGTAAGAACGTGAATGTTGTGCTCTTTAAGTTGATCCAGTAATTGAGGCAGAAGCACATCTTTTTGTGCCTCAATGTCACGGATAATATTACAGCATTCGCTGATCTGGCTCTGGGGCGTACGTCCATCCACCGTCAAATCCTGTACACCCGCACCCACCTGTTCTTTCAATCCTCCAATTCTTTTCATGAAAAACTCGTCAATGCTGGAGCTTACAATGGCCAGAAACTTGATCCGTTCCAGCAGCAGTGTACGCGTGCTTTGAGCCTCATGCAGAACACGCCGGATAAACTCAAGCCAGGTTAATTCACGATTGAGATAGAATCTGGAGGAAGACAGGTCATAATTCGCCGGCTGTGTTTCAAACAGTGGCTGTATTTTCGCTGGTAAAGACTGGCCCTGTTTTGACACCTGTTCTTTGTGATCTTCGTTATCTCTTTCTCTGGATTTGTCAAAATGTGGCGTAGTATCAAGGCCTTCTGCTGAATGTGGTGAAGGTATGTTCATATACACATTTTTTGCAATATCTGATTAATTATCAAGGGTTTTAAACAAGCAGAAATTGATCTGGATCAATGACTTTTCGGAACTTCAGCAATGCATATTCACCCGCATACTTGCTGTGAAGAATCCGGAAATTAATCCAGTGATACTGCCGAAATAGAAGTGACAGGAATCCCTTGTTACTTATCCGTGCGCCCTGAGAGTGAGGATCGAGTACTGCATCACGACATTTACGTCTCAAGCAGGTGAACTAAACCGCTGCGGAGACAAAGGAAGCCAGAAAGTTACTGTGAATCATCTCCGCGTCAGCATTACGATAACGTCCCTGGTCATCATGCTGCATTTCAGGCTATCAGCGACGATACGCGGCGGGCCAGAATCATGAATTCCGCATCATCGTTCGATCAGAAGTCGTAATACAGAAACATCGTCAGAATTCCTGCACAGCTGATTATGATGAAAGCGGCCAGCAGATGCTTGAACAGCCCGCGATGTCCCAACGTGAAAACCAGGAACAGCTTCATAAAGGTATTGGAGAGCGCGCCCAGCACCAGGTTGAAGCTGGCCCAATCGAGACTGATCATTCCAGCCTGCTGTGCATCGCTGAGCGAGAACGCAATGGCGTCGGCATCCGTCAGGCCGCTGACAACAGCAATGAGCGGCAGCCACGACTCGCCCAGGTATGAGATCGCTAGCCGTGTTACCATCAGGATCACGGAGAACACCAGCCCGAAACTGATGGCTGACTGCAGGCTGAACGGGTTACTGAAGCTCATTTCGGTACGTTCGCTTTCTTTCCACTTGCCACGCAGGTAGAAAAAGCCGGCCATTGTCAGTCCCGTTATCCCCATCACCAGAACAGGAATGGCCATGTTCTTCATGAGCGCCTGATTGACGATCCCGATCTGCAGCAGCAGGCGGGGGAACATTACCGAAGAGGCCAGAATGACGGCGACGGCGAAATTGCGGTTCCACTGCGGCATCTCGCGGCTGCGCTTCGCGAAGCTGAGCGTGGTGACAGTGCTCGAGGCAAGTCCGCCGATAAGACCGGTCAGGCCGATGCCGGCGCCAGTGCCCATGAGCTTAATGAGGACATAACCGACAAAACTGACAAAAGACACCAGCACGACAATGAGCCAGATCTTGTACGGATTGAGCGCGGACAAGAGTATGCTGATAAATTCCGCACCCAGCGGCCCGCGGAGTTCGTCGCCCGGCTGGATCTGTTCCAGATTTTCTCCCTGGAAATGGCCGGACACGGTTTGCGTTGCCGCCTCATCCACAACCAGTGTACCGATACGTCCTTCCTCGGCTGAGTACAATTCCACCCGCACACCGGTTTCAAATCCATAGCCTTTTTGTGGTTCCAGGATCAACCTGTTTTCACCTTTGTCCACAGCCACGACTGAACCGATCGGCAGTGTGAAGTAGGCATCCAGGGTACGATTAGGGAGAACAGGCAGAATAATGAAAGTGATGATCAAGAACTTCAGGGCAGCATCCAGTTCGTAGCGCTGCACATTCTGGCTAAAACCACGCAAGGCTACTTTCTGTGACAGCGTAACCAGCACGATGATAGCCAATGCAATGGCCAGCGCCAGCGCGCCTTTAACGACCAGGACCCCCATGAAGAAGGTCAGGACGGCGGCTAACTCCGTGGTGATCCCGCTGTCTTCCTCGTCATGCCGGAGAACCGTGATCCAGTAACCCGACACAATAAAAGCAAGCACTCCGGCCAGACCTGCGAGGATCAGCCAGGAATTATCATACATCACGGCGGCCATCGCACTTACCGCGCCGACCAGCGCGAACAGCACGAAGTCCCGCATGCCTCCATGCGGATTAGGCTGGCCGCCCATTTCGCGCTCAAGGCCGATCAGGAGGCCGAGCAGGCCGGCGAGTCCAAGCCGCAGGAACAGGGTAAGCAGGGTTTGATGGTCGAAGGGATAATCCATACCGGGTAAAACTTAATCCCAAACAGTGCATTAATCCAGATGTATATCATCCGGTCGCGGGACGCGACCGTCTCAAGGAAGATGCCGGCAGGTCGTCAGTCCCGCCATAACAGGGACTGGTTTTTTTATGACTGTAAAGTATGTTCTAGCGATCCTCGATGATGCGAAGTTCGCTGTCAGTCTGGCGGAGGCGAAGCGAAATTGCGCGTGCAATTCGCGCAAAAACGCGCACACCTAGTACGGCATCATTGTAGACGTGCGAATTGAACTCTCGCCTGGAGAGCACATAAAGATCACAATCAGTCTTGGCCTCGGCATCGGCAGAACGGCGACCCCGGTCGAGAAACGCCATCTCACCGAAAAAGTCACCTTGTCCGAAGGTGGCCAGATGATGGCGCTTGCCCCCTTTAAGCGGGAGCAATATACGCACAATTCCGCGACGGATGAGAAAGGTTTCATCACCTTCGTCACCACGACTGAATACTTTCTCTCCGATGTGCACTGTCCGCTCCTTCACGCATTGGCGCAATTTATCGAGTACGCTATCGTCGAATCCGTGTAACAATTCGATCTGATTCAGATCAAGTGCACCCTCTTCCTTGTTCTGGGTCCAGCCGGCTGCTTCAAGGATACGGTTCTCTATCCACTCAAGGGCTTCATCCCGGATCTCGAAGATACGAATTCCACTGCCTTCTCCTCCGAACAAACCGACACGGACCATGTAACGGTACAGATCCTGACGATTAGGCAGGCTGGATGGCATACCACTGAAAAGAAGCTCACCGCCACGTTCCTGAAGCCGGTCCTTCATCTGTGTAAAAAAATGTGCGGCTGTGTAGTCTATGGATTGTACCCGGCGCATATCAAGGAGCAGCCATTTTCGTGTCTTCAGATCGGATTCCATTTCCATATATAACTGGTCAGTCGTACCGAAAAACAGATTTCCCTGCAGCTCATAAACGGCGGCCTCATCGCCGTGTTCCTGCAGGATTGCGCGTTCCGATTCGAGGCGGTGAGTCTTGGATGAGATTTCCTTGAGTGAAACCCGTCGTCGCAAAACTGACCCGCGAATCTGATCGCGGATAAACAGCAATATGGCAAGTCCGATACCTGTGGCAGAGGCCGCGATCAGCCCCACCGTCTCAGCCACGATGACAACAACGGCAATGACTGTGAAGTCCAGGCGTGTCTCGGCGTGTTGCAGTAACCGGAATGCATGCCAGTCGAACATGCGGAAGGCCACGACCAGCAGGATTCCGGCCAGTGCCCCGATCGGCACCCAGGCGATCAATGGAGCAAGGGCGAGAATTGCGAGCACCACCAACACACCCTCGGCGACACCCGATTGCATTCTGCGCCCACCGCTTGTCACATTGACCAGCGTCGGCCCCATCGTACCGGCGCCGGCCATACCACCCACGGCGAATGAGGCCAGATTGGCAATTCCCTGACCAAATAATTCGCGGTTAGAGTTATGCCGGCTCCTGGTCAGGGCATCCAGCACGACACAGGTTTTGAGCGTATCGATGGAAAGCAGCGCTGATAGGGCTAGTGCGGAGTAAGCAACGAGGCGCAAGTCCTCCATGCGGATCGCTAATAATGAACTGAAACGCCCACTGACCGTCTGCAGGAAAGAACCTGTCGATCGGATTGGTCCAATCAAGAGCGGGTTCGCCTCAACAGACAATAGTGATGGCATAAACAGGCCCAGGATGAAATAGCCACCTATGCCAGATAGCAGGCCCAATATAGCGGCTGGTATTTTTCGGGTGATGCGCGGGGCGAGCAGCATTACGGTAATCGTAATCAGGCCGACGATTATGCCCGGCCACTGCCATAATTCTGGAGATACCAGTCCGTGCATGAGTCCGGTTTCATTTGGCAAACCAAGCAGTTTCGGAAGCTGGCCGAGCGCAATGATCAGGCCAACACCGGAAAGATAACCGCTCACGACTGGGTAGGGAATGTACTTGATGAGACGGCCACCCTTCAGCAGTCCATAGAGCACTTGCAGGAGTGCCGAAAACAGCGCGGTGATGGCCAGCAATCCCGGTATGCGACCGGGCTCCACCCCAAGACTGACGAGTCCAACAGCAAGTCCGGCCAGGATCGCGGCGGCAGGTGCACAAGGGGCTGTGATCAGCGCTGGTGTGCCTCCGAACAGGGGTGCAACCAATCCCAGTGCCGCGGCGCCGATCATTCCAACGAGCGCACCCTGGCCAGCCATGTCTGGCGAGATGGCTGAAAATACAAGTACTCCAAAGGCGATGGCTGAAGGCAGGGCGACCAGCATTGATGCCAGTCCTCCCCAAAATTCGTTCGCGAGATTATGGCCCAAAGCGCCTGCTGTAGAGGATGTGTGCACAGTTAACTTGTAATAATTTCGAACGCCGGTAACTTTAGTTTATTAGAAACGTATGCTGATTGCATACTGCATTTGCAAGATACTGCAACTTTCTTGCTCAGGATCAAAGCCACCTGCATGTAACCGATGAAAGCCGGGGATGATGTCTGTCCACTGTTTCAACAATGGGCATTTATATTTATTCCATCAAGTCAGCCTTTCCACCGAATTTGACAGCAAATCAAAAATGGCGCATGTAGTACCCTTGTTAATTTGGCGCGCCTTTATACCCGGAGGGTGCGGAGAGATTCGACAATTTCTCCGGGAGAGAAATTACTCACCACATCCTTGTGGTTCGCCCTA
>JAENIZ010000126.1 GCA_016844485.1 Gammaproteobacteria bacterium
TTACGGCATGGAGCGCTGGTCATTGCCGGTTTGTTTCTATTAACCATTGCCTTGGCTGTTTGCGGACACAATTTCCTGCATCTTCCACCGGTAATTGGAATGATGACCGGGTTGGGCATACTTAAATTGTATGGTTATTACCTGACCCATCGTGATCTGCGCATGCTGTCCCGGGCAGATTTGGCCAAGCGTGGAATGTTACCCGCAGATTTCGGCGGTGAAAATCTCGCCGTGGGTGACATGCAGCGCAAGGTCTTCAATATCTTTGAATCTCTGAAGCGTGCCGAGTGGGACACACTGATGTTTTTTTACGGCGTTATTATGTGCGTCGGCGGACTGGGAACGGTGGGTTATCTGGCGATGTCTTCCGAATTGTTATATGGCAATCTTGGTGCGTCGATCAGTAATATCCTGATCGGGATTCTGTCAGCGATCGTGGATAACATCCCGGTCATGTTTGCAGTACTTTCCATGAATCCCGATATGAGCCATGGTCAATGGCTATTAGTGACATTGACTGCAGGTGTCGGTGGTTCACTACTCTCTATTGGTTCCGCTGCCGGCGTAGCTGTGATGGGACAAGCGCGCGGGATTTATACGTTCTTCGCGCATCTCAAATGGATGTGGGCGATTGCGCTTGGTTACGCCGCAAGTATATGGGTCCATTTTTTACTCAATGCTGCGTATTTCACGGTGAATGCTGGCGGAGGTTGAGCCGGTTTTATCTGCAGGGGGCCATATTTTTATGATCTCTGGAGCGTCATCTATTTAGGGGTATAAAAATTTATTTAAAAATACCCTATTTGGGGGACGATATTAATTTCACCTGCCACTATAGTTACTCGTGATGGATCGCACGTAAAATTTCCATGGAAGGAGAAGGAGACGGATTTTCCGGTAAGTAATTACAATTACAAGGTCACGGACGGTTTCTGTGCCAGGGATGGCACACCTTAATTACCACATTTAATTGATTTTATTCTTCTTTTTTAATTTTCCCGCGCCAGCGCCGATATTCCATTATTGTCCAGACGAGATAACCGATGTTTCCCAGGGCATAGGGGATAAAAAAATAGACAATGCCCGTAATCCAGGTAATCGGTCCGATTAAATAAATAAAATCCTCAATCTCGAATCCGGCAAATATCGGGTGCTCCACTGCCTCTTTACCGTGTTGCCGCTCCATGCTCATGCGCAGATAGAGAATAAAGGGATTTGACAGGCCGGCGGAAAAACCAAGGATGATCGCCCATGATCCAAAGCTGTCCTGTAGACCCAGTCCGATGCCGATGAATAGTGTCGTGTAATTAATTCCGCCGACGATATAGTCATAGTCATGGCCAAAGCTTGAGGTTTTCCCCGTCATTCTTGCAAGTTCGCCGTCCATATGATCGGAAAACACGGCGAGCATGTACAACAATGCGGCAAACCATGCCAGCTGCCCCATGGCAGATGCAAATATCCATGCCGCACACTGTCCGAGGATTAAAGTCAGCGTGGTTAAATGATTGGGATGCAGTGGAGTATTATTAAATGGAGTAACCAGCCGTCTTGCCAGTTGCTGATCCCAGGGAGTTATATATTGTTTGTTCGTCATTATTTTTTATTTAAGCCGCAGGGATGTGTTATTCGCAATATCCGCTTTGCCTGAACCAGTCGATTGCGTCTCTTATCGCTTCACGCGCCGGACGGTGTTGATAGCCAAGATCACGTATGGCTTTGTCACTGGAGAAATACATATGCTTTTTTGACATGCGCACACTGTCCAATGTTGCTCTCGGTTCTTTCCCTGTTATGGTTGCAATCTTTTCCATTGCCCAGGCAATGGGTAGTACAAGATTGTGTGACAGGCGGATCCGTTTTGACCTTTTGCCCGTGATCTCATCTATCATTTCAAGAATTTGCAAGAGGGTCATATCTTCACCTCCAAGAATATAACGTTCTCCCGCTTTGCCGTGTTCATATGCCATCAGATGACCTCGCGCGATATCATCGACATGCGCGACATTCAGCCCCGTGTCCACATAGGCCGGCATGCGGCCACGGATTGTATCCAGAATAATACGACCCGTCGGTGTAGGTTTGATATCGCGCGGTCCAATCGGAGTTGACGGGTTAACAATAACCACAGGCAATTTATGTTGTTCTATCAATTGTTGTACGGCTTGTTCGGCAAGAAATTTTGAGCGTTTGTAATGACCGGTCATAGCTGCCAGTGAAGAGGGTGTATCTTCACTGGCAGAACTTTTATCCTGGTTCAATCCCAGTGTTGCCACACTGCTTGTATAAACAATTCGTTTAATCCCGGCTTCAGCTGCTGCAAGTATCAAAGCCTGGGTACCATTAATATTGATGTTATACATCACCTCTGGATCACGAACCCAGAGACGGTAATCAGCAGCCACATGAAATAAATTATCACAGCCAGCAACAGCTGATTTTAAGGATTGAGTATCACACAGATCGCCTTCCTTGATTTCAACAGTCAAGCCATCAAGATTGCGACGGTTACTTTTGGACCGGACCAGCACCCGCACATCGTGACCGGCATTGATCAGTTTCCGCACGACTGCCGAACCGACAAATCCGGTTGCTCCTGTAACAAGTGTTTTCATGCAGTTTTGTTATTTAATGAGCTATATTAGCGCCATACCCATAAGGAGAATAGAGGTGCACCGACACTGGCCAGAATCAAGAATGGTGTCAGCCATTCCATAGTTGTAACAATGATAAGTAAATACAATACATCTTCAGCTTCAAACCCTCCATAATTGGGCTGTCTTGCCTGAGTTTTCCCCACACTTTGCTCGATCTGGTGTCGTATATGAAAGATGGCAGCAACAGAAAACCCGGCAATGATACCCATCGGTAATGCCCAGCCTCCAAGGTTACTGTGCATCAATCCTGTGCCAATTCCCATAAAAAGAATGATATTAACCATGGCATCACTGACAAGATCAAAATAATGACCCTTTTTACTCAACTTGCCTGTGAGCCGGGCAAGTTCGCCATCCGTGTGATCAAGGAAATTTGAGATCACAAAACAAATGGCCCCGATATTCGACCAGAAATAATTACCTGAGGCGAGGGCAATCGCCGCCAGAACCCCGAACATGAGGCGCAAACACGTCAGATGGTTTGGAGTGATCCGGCTGTCACGTAATGGGTAGATCAGATAATAGGCGAGGCGGGCATCCCAGGGTCTTTCGTAATTCATTAGTTTTGTACTTGATTTGATTGTTTTACAAGTAAACCCGGTAACACGATAATTGAACAAATCATGGTCATGCTGATACCGACGGTTAGTAATATGCCCATGCTGGCGGTACCAAGATGTGGAGAAAATACCAGACTAAAAACACTGAAAATCGTTGTCAAGGCAGTCAATACCACGGAACGCGCTGAGCTGGTATCAAGGAGATGATCATCTTCGGGCAGGGCATTACGCACACGGTGCATGATATGTATTGCACTGTCTATACCCATGCCGAGAATTAATGGCAAGGCAATGATGTTGGCGAAATTTAACGGTATGTGCATGCAAACGCTGATCGCACCCGTGAATAACGCGGCCAGCAATAACGGTATCAGTATGTATACAGTATCCCGCACATTATGCATTAACAGCAAAAGCAGGATAATAGCAATCAGGGCATAGCTGAATGCCTGAATAAACGCTTTGACGACGGCATCACCGGCCTCAATAATGATTACAGGACCGCCGGTAACACGCGGTACAACTGCCTGGACCTGTTTTACAAAGCGTCTCAAGGCCT
>JAENIZ010000039.1 GCA_016844485.1 Gammaproteobacteria bacterium
GATACTCCACTGAAGTGACTGACGAACAATTAAGGCAACGGGTTGAGAAAATACTAAAGAAACACAAACTTGATTTCGATATCGAGTGGCATGTCTCAGGCGGCCCCTTCCTTACGCCCGGAGGCAAATTGCTTGAGGCCGTAAAAAATTCCGTAACAGAAGTCACTGGTCTTGATCCCGAACTTTCTACCGGCGGCGGTACTTCCGACGGACGATTTATCTCGCCCACCGGCGCAGAAGTGATCGAACTCGGCCCGGTGAATGCCACCATTCACAAGATTGATGAATGTGTAAAGGTGGATGATCTGGAAACATTGTCTGTGATCTACGAAAAGATCTTGCAAAAATTGATGCTATAGATTTCCAAGAAATCACCAGATTATAAATAATAGGCCTGAGTCATTTACCCGCACGTCAAAATGCCGGGTGCCAACCGGCATCGGCCCACAGCTCACCGCTTACCGCGGAATTCGAGATCATGAAACAGATGGCATCGGCGATTTCTTCTGTAGTGATAAGACGGCGTAACAACGTCTGCGGCAATATGGACTTGTTTATGTAATCTTCACCAAGAGCGCGCACCATCGGTGTATCGGTGAACCCCGGATGAATCAACCCACAACGTACTCCATGGTACATCGCCTCAAGCATCAGTGTCGCCGCGGCGCCTTCGAGACCCGCCTTGGTCGCGGCATACGAGATCTGTCCCTTGTTGCCCTGTGAGGAGATTGAACCGATAAAGATGACCGTGCCCTGCAAACCCTCCGCCGGCTCCCAGCGCTTCATTCCGCGCTTGGCGCGGTCCTCGGCGATACGCGCCACCATCTCAATGCCCCAGTACACCGGCGCCACCAGATTCACCTCAAGCACCATCCGGAAATCCTGTAGCGGGTAGATCGTTGCCTTGCCGGTGGCTTTGTCCATCTTCACGCTCAGCGCATCACGGGTAATACCGGCAGCGGGGACGCAAATCGTAGGCAGGCCATATTTTTCAATAGTCTCATCGTAAACGTGTTTACGGAAATCCGCGTCGGTGACGTCACCGCTGAACGCCTCGACACGAGCATTGCGGCCGACACGATTGTTTATATAGCTGGCAACCTCTGCGACGGTATCTGTGCGATCCACCAGGGCCAGCGCCTTCGCCCCGCGTTCTGACAATTCAAGGGCTACCTGTCTGCCGATGCCGCTTGCAGCACCGGTTATGACTGCAATTCTCTGATTGATTAGCATGTGTTATCTCCAGAATGGTTGCGCTTTACGCGCTATGTCTTACATATCTCGATCAAAGGAGGTCAGACTCGATTGATTTTCGCCGTTTTTTTTATGGGGTCGTTTAGTTACTTACCACCTTGAAAGAATATTCACCAAGTTTTTCCGAGTTATTCAACCAGGCCTCGACCCGCCAATCCCCGGCTTCCCAATAACCGGCGTCTGCCCATCCCCAACCCTGCCAGAGTTCCGCCACATCCCAATCAGCGGGAATTGTGTAATTGATAACAGGTTCCCCGAAATTCGTCCCATCCGGTTTGAAATATTTCAAGGTAATGGAAACAGGTTGTTCACTGATTTGATATTTAAGGTTATTGAGCTGAATCATGGTATAGATGTAACGGGAAGTGGAAGTATAGAAAATCGTGGTCAATTCCTCCCACTGCGGTATATACGTTGGATTCACCTGCCCTTCAAAAAACAGCATCCCTTTAAATTCTACGCCTGGCTCCGCTTCCGCTTTCGGATTAACACCCAGAATACCCAACATTGAAAATATGACAAAAAAATGAAGATAATATTTTTTAACACCCTTTAGAGAGAATTTGAGTTTCATACAGGACCTGCCTCTATACTATGATTGAATAATTACGAAAGATTACAAATCTCATTTCACTGCTGATTGTGCGTGCAATAGTAACATGATATTTAAAGGTGAAGATAAAAGAGGTCTGGCTCCATTGATGTTCACTTTTTTATCCCGCCCTTGGTTAATTCCGCCGGATCCAGCAGCCGATCAAGTTCTTTATCCGACAACTTCGTCATTTCCTTTGCTACTTCCCTGACCGGCCGGCCTTCGGCATAGGCCTTCTTGGCGATCTTTGCCCCTTGTTCATAACCAATCACTGCATTTAACGCCGTAACCAGGATTGGATTACGCGCCAGCGCTTCGTTCATTTTATCCTGGTTGACGGTGAACCCGGCAATGGCCTTGTCGGCAAGCAGCCGCGATACATTCGCAAGTATCTCGGTACTCTGGGCGAGGTTATAGGCAATCACCGGCAGCATGACATTTAACTGAAAGTTGCCCGCCTGGCCGCCGATTGTAATCGTGACATCATTACCGATGACCTGCGCACACACCATACACACCGCCTCCGGGATCACCGGATTGACCTTGCCGGGCATGATACTGCTTCCCGGTTGCAGTCCGGGCAATGCAATCTCACCCAGACCTGCGAGCGGACCGCTGTTCATCCAGCGCAGATCATTCGCAATCTTCATGAGACTCACCGCCACCGTTTTCAATTGTCCACTCATCTCGACCGCTGCGTCCTGGGTACTTAATCCTTCAAAATAATTGTCCTTGGACGTGAATTTAATGCCGGTCGCTTTGGAAAGATTAGAGGCAATTTTTTTGCCAAAGTCCGGATGGGCATTGATGCCCGTGCCCACCGCCGTTCCGCCCTGAGGCAGTGCGGTAAGCCTTTCCAATGCCGCACTGATTCGCTGCTCGCCATGACGGATCTGGGTTTCCCAGCCACTTAATTCCTGCGCGAGGGTCACCGGCATGGCATCCATTAGATGCGTGCGTCCTGTTTTGACGACATCCTGCAATTCTTCCGCACGTTTTCTGATGGTGGCGGCGAGATGTTTGAGCGCCGGGATCAATGACTCGCCCGCCAATAAGCTCCCACTGACATGGATTGCTGTGGGTATCACATCATTACTGCTTTGGCCCATGTTGACGTGATCATTGGGATGCACTTTGCGGCCGAGACGTTCGCTGGCGAGACTTGCAATAACTTCATTTGCATTCATATTGGAGCTGGTGCCGGAACCCGTCTGAAAGATATCAATCGGGAAATGGTCGTCGTGATTTCCCTTGGCAACTTCATTTGCGGCCGCCTGGATCGCCTCTGCCATATCTGACTCGATTAATCCGAGATCTTTATTTGCCTTGGCAGCCGCCGCCTTGATCAACCCCAGTGCGCGGATGACAGTACGCGGCATCGTTAAGCCGCTGACCGGAAAATTCTCCACGGCACGTTGTGTCTGCGCGGCATACAAGGCATCGGCGGGGACCCGCATCTCGCCCATGCTGTCTTTCTCAATTCGATAATCGGCCATTGTTATTTCCCCTATACGATTAAATTTTTTAAATACTTGTTATTGCAATTGAGGCATTCCATCATTGAATACCTTAAAGGTCCCACGTTCCATCCTGATCCATTTCTCATTTTTTGTGAGTGGGCGGGTGGCAATCACCGTGACGATATCATTGGGCGTGGTGACTTCATTAAAATCGACAGTCATGTCTTCGTCAATCAACCGCGCCTTGCTAAAGGGCGCCCGCCGCGTCAACCAGCACATTCTACTGCTGCAATAGGCATAGAGAACCCTGGAGTCGCTTAACAAAAAATTAAACACCCCCAGATCATTCAACCTCTTTGCAAGAATATAAATAAATTCTGACAGTTTCCCGGAGTATTTTGGAGGTTTCGGAAAGGCAGAACGGATCTGATCCAGCATCCAGCAAAAAGCGTGTTCACTGTCTGTTGTCCCGATCGGTTGATAGAACTTGAGTGGATATTTTTTTATGCCTTTCAATTGCCCGTTGTGGACAAACACCCAACTCATTCCCCACAACTCGCGCGCAAATGGATGGGTATTTTCCAGGCATGCCCGGCCACGGTTGGCCTTCCGGACATGGCTGATTACTATCTTGCTCTTGATAGAGTAACGGCTTATGAATCTGGCAACTTCGGAATCAACACTTGCCAGGGGATCATGAAAAAGCCGGCACCCACGCCCTTCATAAAAGCCAATGCCCCAGCCATCGCGATGCGGCCCGGTCTTCCCCCCCCTCTGCATCAGCCCGGAAAAGCTGAAACAGATATCCGTAGGTACATTTGCGCTCATGCCCAGAAGTTCACACACTTTTCATTAATCTGCATATTGCCATAGAAGGCCTATTTTAACCCGCCTGTCCCCCTCTTCCACCGCTTTCGTGACTGGTAAATGACCCTGTTTTATGGTTATCATTCACTCATGCGAAAGTATGATTTTTTCCGTCTTTTTCAATTAGCTACACTAACCCTGGCAGGCATCATCCCGCTGTTAACCGGGTGCGAACAAAACAATCCGTCAGCTATGGACCAGACAAAGATACAGATCCCCGCAGTTGCCGGTGCGGAAACCTCTGTTGTGAGCCATGCCGAGTTGCAGACTCCTGCAGTGGCCGCTCCAGAATCCTCTGTTGATAGAGGGCCTGCACAAACACAATTTACTATCGGCAACCAGAGTTATTTATTTGACATTTCAGACCACACCATGGAAGAACTCGAAGCCCTGCTGCACAGGGCAGAAGAGATCACCCAGGTGGAGTCGGAAAAATTTGATCAACTGGACATCGTCATGATCCTGCATGGACCGGACATTGACTGGTTCAGGGAACAGAATTACGAGAACAACAAAAAACTGGTGGACCTTGCTGCAAAACTTGATGCCTTCGACATTATTGATCTCAAGGTCTGTGAAACCACCATGGCCAAGCGAGGTGTCAATCCTGAAGAGTTACCTGCATTCATTGAACCGGTGCCCTATGCCCCGGATGAAATGGCGAGACTTCAACAGGAAGGATATATCAACCTCTGACATATCCTCTCGTCATATAAAATTTACAGTTACTGAAGTCGCTAATCAAATCAGGATTTATACAAATTAGAAGTGTTTATATCCTGAACCACGAGGTGTGTATCCTGAGCCATCTGTCCTTACCCATCGCATCTCTTGCTCGCGGATAATTTTTCCAATACAGGTGATCGGACAGTCAGATATTTGTTTTTTTTCAAAGCCGGTTTTTTTATCCGGCGGGATGGTAAAACAGAGTTCATAATCATCCCCGGATGTTACTGCTATCTCCCATTTTTCTTCATCAGCCACATCTGCATGGCGCATTGCATCCGATAGCGGGAGTTTGTCCGGATTGAGCAGGGCACCTGCATGGCTTGCGTCGAGAATATGTCCCAGGTCTGCGATCAACCCGTCCGAGATATCAATGGCGCTCGTGGCGATATGGCGCAAGGCCAGGCCGAGATCGATCCTTGGACCGGGTCTGTTCAGGCGATCGAGTACAAAAGCGCGATATTTGTCCGGAATTGATAATTGATCGCTCAATAATTTCAGCGCCAATCCCGCATCACCAAGTGTCCCTGAAACATAGATCAAATCATCCGGCTTTGACCCGCCCCGGGTAATGGCAGTACCGGCAGGCAACCAGCCATGAATTTGCAGGGTGATCGATAATGGCCCACGGCTCAGATCACCTCCAATCAGACTGACGGAGTATTTCTTTGCTAACAGACTGAATCCTGTCATGAATCGTTCCAGCCACGCTGCCGGATCGTTCTCCGGCAGGGTAAGTGACATGGTGACCCAGCGGGGTTCGGCCCCCATTGCCGCCATGTCACTCAAATTGACGGCCAATGCCTTGTAGCCGATATCTTCAGGCGCCGTTCGGTTTGTAAAATGAATACCTGCAACCAGTGTGTCCATGGATAATGCCAGCTCCATGCCTGAAGGTACGGTTACAACCGCTGCATCATCTCCGATGCCATACCGGACATCCGGATAATCTTTAAATGGTTTCTGGAAATATTTCCTGATGAGATCAAATTCGGAAAGAGGCATGATAAATCAGGGCGCCCGGGTTATTTCATCAGACCTTATCACGTGCGCGGCCCTGTCCAGTACGCTATTGATAAATTTGTAGGATTGCTCGGCACCGAACATCTTGGCCAGTTCCACGGATTCATTGATAACGACGCGCCAGGGAAGTTCTGATCTGAACAGCAACTCGTATAAGCCGATATGAAGTACAGCGCGCTCAACCGGATCCAGCTCTTTTACGGGGCGATCCAGCAACGGCCCTAATTGATCATCCAGCACCATCGTTTGTTGTGCGGTACCTTGCAGCAAATCGCGAAAATATTCTTTATCGGCCTTTTTCAGTTCGGTCCGTTCATTTTCAAATTCAGTAATGACATCAATAATCGGTATTTGGGTCATATGCCACTGATAGAGGGCCTGCACTGCCGAGCGGCGCGCCCTGACCCGCGCATGCTTTGAAAATGATTGAGTCTGTGGTGACATCATTGAGCCAGGCTCCGCATCACATTGATCATCTCAATTGCCGCACGCGCGGCCTCTACGCCTTTATTACTTTCCTCCGTCCCTGCCCGATCCATGGCCTGTTCTGAAGTATCCGCAGTGAGCACACCAAAGATCACCGGAGTATCGTAATCGAGCGCTGTCCGGGCAAGACCATGTGAACACTCCGTGGCAATGTATTCAAAATGGGGGGTCTCACCGCGAATGATTGCGCCCAGGGCAATGACCGCTTCACAATCTCTGGCCTTGATCAGGCGTTGCACCGCCAGGGGGATTTCAAAGGCACCCGGAACACGGACAACAATCAAATCATCATCCTTTAATCCCACAGCCTTCAGGGTTTCGAGACATGCCGATAACAATCGATCGACAACAAAACTGTTAAACCGGCTGGCGACAATACCTATCCTGGCATTTTCAAGTTCGTGTTCACCTTCAATTATGCTATGTCCGGACATACTTATTTTTCCATTTCAGCTTACGTATTCGATCACTTCGAGCCCGAACCCGGAAATCGCGTGGATCTTTTTCGGCGCGCTCAATACACGCATCTTGCGGACGCCGAGATCGGACAGGATCTGGGCGCCGAGACCGATAGTACGTAAATCCTTGATCTGTTGTTTTTTGGTTGATCGTTTATCGTCGCCCCGCGCACTGTATGCTGCGAGTTGATTGATCAATTCCAGAGATTCGATCTGATTACAGAGTATCACTACCACACCCTCTCCTTCCTTTGCAATCCGGCTCAATACGTCCCTGATCGGCCAGCCGCAGTCCTCTCTCAGACTGCCGGTTAAATCACAAATAGGATTCAGCACATGCACACGGACCAGGACGGGTTTTGATGAATTTATCTTGCCCTTGACCATGGCAAAGTGCAGATCATTTTCTACACCATCACGGTAGGCGAATAATCTGAAATCACCAAACTCGGTGGGCAGATCACATTCGGTAACCCGCTCAATGGTCTTTTCATTTTGAATCCTGTATCGAATCAGATCGGCGATCGTGCCGATCTTCAGATTATGTTCCCGTGCGAATAATTCCAGATCCGGCCGCCGCGCCATGGTGCCGTCATCCTTGAGTATTTCAACAATCACTGCCGCGGGAGTCAGTCCTGCAAGCCGGGCGAGATCACAGCCTGCCTCGGTATGACCGGCGCGTGATAACACACCGCCCGGATGCGCCATGAGCGGAAACACATGTCCCGGCTGCACCAGATCAGAGGGTTTTGCATCCACTGCTACGGCTTTTTGAATGGTGACCGCCCTGTCCGCGGCCGAAATGCCCGTCGTTACACCTTCAGCCGCTTCAATGGATACCGTGAAATTGGTGGTATCACTGGAATAGGTGTTGCTTGCCATCAGCGGCAGGTTCAGGCGTCTGCAATGGTCCCTGGTTAAAGTGAGACAGATCAAACCCCGGGCATAACGCGCCATGAAGTTGATATCTTCGGGTCGTACACAGGCAGCCGCCAGTACAAGATCACCTTCGTTTTCACGATCCTCATCATCAATGAGAATGACGATCTTGCCCTTACGTATGTCTTCGATCAGTTCTTCAGCAGTATTCAGCGCCATATTAAAACAATGAAACCCATTAATATCCGACAGGGTGCTGAAAAACTCCGTTTTTCAGCAAATTACTAACAGAATTATAACGTGGAAGTGAAAACTAGCTAAGCGAATTACACAGGGATTCCAGATAACGGGCGATAATATCAACCTCGATATTGACTTTTGTCCCTGTTCTGAAGTCTGTAAATGTAGTTTCCTGCAAGGTATGGGGAATGATATTTACTGTAAAAGAAGTTGCATCAGTTTCATTGACTGTCAGGCTTACGCCATCAATACAGACAGAACCCTTTTTACAGATATATTTCAAAAGTTCTTTCGGTGTCTCGATAACAAATTTTTCCGATCGGGCGTCTGCTGCACGTTCCCGGATTGCGCCAACACCGTCAACATGACCGCTGACAAGATGGCCATTTAATCTGTCCGAAAGACGCAGCGATTTTTCCAGATTGACCTTTGTCCCCACTGCAATGTCATTAAATGTTGTACACGACAGTGTCTCTCCCGAAACATCCGCAACAAAGCCATTGTGATCAAGTTCTACGACGGACAAACAGACGCCGTTCACCGCAATGCTGTGCCCAACCCTGAGATCAGAGAGATCGAGTTTCCCTGCATGAACGGAAATTCGCTTGTCACCACTGCGATCTTCTATCTCTGTAATATTGCCAACCGCTTCAATGATTCCACTAAACATGTTTAGTCGACACTGGTTTCAAAGTTATACGAATATCCTGCCCGATCATACGTACGTCCGTAAATTTCAATTCAAAACGATTATTCATCTCCTCAATCACAGGGATGTTAAACAACCCGCGCGCATCGTGTCCCAATATATGAGGGGCCATATAGATAATCAGTTCATCGATCAATCCTGCACACAATAATGATCCGTTCAATACAGCCCCTGCCTCAACCAGTACTTCGTTGACCTCTTCATGCCCGGCAAGATGGGTCATGACCGGCTGAACCATGGCCTGCCTGTCTTTGGCATCCAGTGTGAAAACTTCCGCCCCCGCACCAGTGAGTGCAGTTTTCTTTTTCTTGTTGCCTGAAAGCGTGAATAACAGCGTCCTGCCGGGTTCCTTAAGCATTTTTGCTGTCGTTGGCATTTTAAGATCCGGATCGAGCACAACGCGCAAGGGTTGGCGATTACCCGTATCAATATCCCTGACCGTCAGCGCCGGATCATCTGCCAGCACGGTGCCGATCCCGGTCATGATCGAAGAACTCTGTGCGCGCAATCTCTGTACATCCTGTCTTGCTGCATCTGCCGTGATCCATTTGCTCTGGCCATTTGCCAGGGCCGT
>JAENIZ010000002.1 GCA_016844485.1 Gammaproteobacteria bacterium
ATAAAAAGATTCGGAATTCGACAAATCGTCAGGATAGACGATTTGGGCGGACTTTAGTTCGCACGAAGTGCGAGCAACAAGGATGTTGCGAGTCAGTCTCGCCGGCCGCGCCAAATTAAAAAGGCCCTAAAACGGGCCTTTTTAATTTGCGTATCCGGGGAATTTGGTTCGAACTCACTAGTTCGACAAATCGTCAGGATAGACGATTTGGACGGACTTTAGTCCGCACAAAGTGCGAGCAACAAGGATGATGTGCAGGATGCACGAATGTCGCGATGATATGGATATCAAAGAGCGACCGTGCGAGTCAGTCTCGCCGCATCTCTCGAATATTTTTTATGTAAACCTCACTCATTTGCCAGAATTTTAGCGGCATTTCCAGCATCACTTTCATTCATGTTTTTTGAGAGTGCGCTCAAGACATTGCCGTCCAGTGGGCGGGTGATGTAATTATTCGCGGCCTGTATCACTGACAGGATATCTTCACTTTCCATGCCGGAGATCAGTAATATCAATTCACTGCCGGATATCCCATCCGGGATGGTCGGGATTACACTCATAAGTATCTTCTTCCTGTCGGATGAATTGCGATTAGTCATTGCATCATTAAGAGATTGCAGGCGGACAGAGCGATAGTCTTTTGTAGGAATATTTTTATTTGCTTTTTGTGTGGTTGTTGAACCGGATATTTTTTCTTCAGGTTTTGGTACCGATTGATTTTCCAGTTTTGCAATTGTGTCTTTGTAAGTATTATTATCTGATTGTAGCTTGGTAATAAGTTGCATCTGATCTTTTAATTCAGATTCCTTGCTGTTCAAATCTTCGCTTAGTGCCTTATTGTCCTTTTTCCATTTTTTAGCATCATGTGCATATTGTTGCTGGAGTTGTGTATATTCTTCAGCAAGTTTTTCGTGTTCAAACTCCAGCCGAATGAAATCCTCTTCAATAAAACTTTTTGCCGCAAGCAACAGATTGTGATTTTCACTTTGTGTGTCTATATCGACAGAATGCTGAAATTCCATCTCTGCGATTTTTGCAGCCAGCGTTTCATTCTCTAGTTTTGCCGCCTCATATCTTGATTCCCAGTCCATTTCTTCCAGAGAGGACAATTGTTCTTCAGCGGCAGTCAGCCGCTCAGAAAGCTCTGCCAGCTGCACCTCTGCTTTGAGTCTGATTTCCTGTGTTTTGGAAAAATTATCTACCAGCTGATGATTTATTTTTAATTGTCTCGCCAGCTGTTGTTCCAGTGATTCAATTCTTTCATTACGTGAATTTTGTTGGTCTATCCAGACGTAGGTCAAAACAATGGTGAAAATTGCCACAGTCACAATAGTGAGTGACCATAAATTACGGCGGGATATTGGTATTTTCCACATGTATGGGATTTTGGACATCAACCAATCCAATATCAAATGGTAATTTGAAGTTTTAATGCTTAAACCAGGTAAGATAATCGCGGAGAGCTTCTATCTGAGTAGATCATTCCTGGGCTATGTTGCCATCCCTTTCTTTTTCGACGAGCTGGTCAATTATCGTAATCAAATCTTCATACCCTCCTGCCATTGTGGTGCTGGTAAGGTATTTGCCATTAACAATTATCGAGGGCACTCCTGTTATTTTGTAGCGTTGTCCCATAACAAAAGATTCCTTGATTTTGACTTCGACCTCTTCTGAATTATATATTTTGGTGAACTCTCCGGCATCTACACCATGGTTTGTAAAAAATATTTTAAGACTTTTTTCATCAAATATCTGTTCACGATTCTTATGGATTGCATCGAACAATGGTTTGTGTATCTGATCGACAATACCGAGCTTTTCCGCTGTAAAATAGGCCTTGGCATGGGGGATCCAATTTTTTCCCAGGATAGCGGGCATGCGGCGAAACTCAACATCATCAGATTTATTCTTGAGCCAGCTATCCAAATAAGGCTCCAGATCATAACAGTGTGGGCAACCGTACCAGAACAACTCCAGTACTTCAATTTTATCGCCTGTTTGTGTGGGTTGCGGTGGTGTAACCGGCTGATATGCATCTTGTGCTTGAAGCTTCCCAGTCCCTGTGGAGAAAAGCAGCAGAATGGTTAATGCACTGATCCAGTAAGTTTTTAGTTTCATGAAATTTTCCCGATGACATTATAGTAAAATGTTGATGGTCATTTTTATAACGATTTTACGTGATTGTTAAGCTTAGATGATGTTATCAGGTATTTGTTGCATACAGGCGTCTGCATGCCAAGAGGATAAAATTGCTTAACTTGATTTCCTTATTAAACAGCGCAAACTTGAAACATTAACTAATGATGATGAAATTTGCTAATCGATAGTTTCGAATCAGGTCCTTAGTGTAATCCCTGAGCGTATTCCGATACGGCCTTTATTTCTTCATCCGTCATCCTGCCCACGATGGTACGCAATCGTTTGTACGCGCATCTTCACGGAAGGCCTTCAACTGGGCCTGAATATAGGCCGCATGTTGTCCTCCCAGTGCGGGATAGCGTGCCGCAGGATTACCGCGCCCTGTTGGCCCATGGCAGGCCAGACATGCCGGTACACCGGCATCAATATTGCCCGCCCGATAGATTTTCGCACCGAGATCCAGCATGTCCGGGTCAGCTTTACCATGTTTTATTTTTTGACTGGTAAAATATGCGGCCAGGTCTGCAATGTCTTGTTCACCAAGATTTGCTGCCATAGGCGACATTAGATCGTTTTTTCTGTTGCCGGTATTGTAATCATGAAGTTGTTTACTGATGTATTCGGCATGCTGCCCGGCCAGTTTGGGCCAGATGGGATTAATACTATTTCCGTCAACGGCATGACATGCCGCGCAGATCTGGGCCTTTTGTTTACCCGCTTCCGGATCGCCGGCAGCAAAACTGTTGGGCGCAATATGCACCAGGAAAAAAAAGATAATGTAACGGTATTTCGGCATTATTCTATTGTATCCGGATCAGGCAGATATTCTATATAAGTCACTTCAGCCTAATTAGTCAAAATTTAAAACGAAACAGTAACATTGGTAATGTTGGCACGCAATTTTGTGTGATATGGGTAACCATAGTAGCAGGATATTCATACATTAAAGGCAGGATTAACGATGTTAAAAATCAGATATGACAAGGCCAGATTTCTGCTAAGCGCCCATACTATTGCCCAATTCCCGGAGGATGACGGTATTGAAGTGGCATTTGCCGGGCGGTCCAATGTCGGAAAATCAAGCGCCATCAATGCGATTACGGGGAATCATCGGCTTGCAAGAACCAGTAAAACTCCGGGCCGGACCCGGCAACTGAATTTTTTTGAGTTTGAACCCCATATCCGCATGGTTGATCTGCCGGGTTATGGTTATGCGCGGGTATCGGCAAAGATGAAACAACATTGGGGCAATACCTTAACCGGTTATTTTGAAGGCAGGCGATCATTAACCGGCCTTATGTTAATCATGGATATCCGGCATCCTCTAACGGCATTTGATGAACAGGTGCTGGATTGGTGTCAGGCAGCGGGTATGCGTGTACATATCTTGCTAAATAAGGCCGACAAGCTGTCACGTGTCACAGGTTTAACGGTGCTTCAGACAGTCCGCAACCAGTTCGCTGAAAAGCAGGTTACTGTACAGTTATTTTCCGCCATGAAACAAACAGGCGTGGATGAGGCAAGACAGGTGTTGAATGACTGGTTTGAACAGAAAAAGGCAAATCATGGATTAACCACCGGGGACTAGGCAAAAAAAAACGGCCCCGGATGTCACAAGGGGAGGGAGGGCATACCGGGGCCAAATATACCCGGCTGGGGAGACCGGGATTCTTTGTTCCCGTCCTTGGGAGGAAAAACGGGAAATCTTGTGTATATCAATTTGAATAACCCATTAAGCAAAAGTTCAGTTTTTGTGCAGCTTATGACCTTGAATGGGTTTTTTATGCACAATCATGGCCGCTGATCAAGGTATACAACGTTAGTAATCCTTAACATACATCTGTAAACCATATGAGTTTGTGCAACTTATTGAATTACATTATAAAATCAGTATTGGTTAATTTTTAACAAATTTGTCATGATTATATTGATTATGCCGGAAACCGTCTTATGTGCTCATTTCATCCACAAAGTTATCCACTGAAAATGTGGATAAGGGCTGATCAATAATTATGGCAATGGCTTAAACAAGCAAGATTAGAAACAGGGTTAACAAGATTGTTTAACTTTACCTCTGTGTAATTCTGAAAAAAGGCCTATTCAACGACCTTTAACAACATCCCTGCCTGGGGCTCGCCATTGGGGAACATACCGTTAAGCAAGCGTAATTTTTCTTCTGAATAGGTTTCCAAAGGCGAGCTTTGTGCCAATGCAGCGAAAGTTGTATCACTACCAACCTCTATGGTTTTCAGGCGTAAAGGTTTTGCCAGAATGCGCTCATTGCTGGTTATGGCATGAAAGCTTTGCGCGGTTTCCAGGAAATAGCTGTCGAATTCGGCAGTGCCCCCGGGGTCTTTGGCGACGCCGACCAGGATGTAGGCCTGATTATTGAAGTAGATCACCGTAAAACGCCACGTTCGTTTACCATCGCTTGTGTTAACGGGGGCAAGGCCGGTATGTGCATCCGAACCGTGGATGTTCAGGGGTGCGTCATTAGTGAGGTGTTGCAATCCAAGGCGGGTCTCCATGAACTCCCGGGGCGAGATGCGTTCATTGATATCTTCCATACCCAATTGCATTAATGCCACCCCGTTTGGGGCACTGATAGCCAGCCGGTCCGGGTGATTCATGATGTTCCAGCCATGCGGCATCTGCATGGCAAAACCCAGTTTTTCATGATAGAAATTTCTGCCGCGCACGATCCCCTGTTCCGGACTGTCGCCGAACACCAGACCATTCATCTTGTCCATGTAGATCTCTCTGCCGATGAAATTAGATGGCGTATTCCGGTATTTGTCGGCGTGGGCAATGACCTCCTGCAAGCGGGCATCACTGTCAGGATGGGTGGAAAACAAACCATGATATATATTTGGCTCCCTGCCTTCAGCCCTGGCGGCCTGGGTTTCAAACAATTCCTGGTTTTTCAGAACGCGAATGACATCCAGCATTGCCTGCGGGTTGTAATCGGTGCGCGCGAGATATTCTGCGCCGAGCTGGTCAGCTTCGAGCTCATGTTCCCGGCCATAGCCGCGTAACAGGGCGGTACCGAATATCTGCACCAGCTGATTCCCCGCGGAATTCATTCCCGGGATAAGGATCGCACCCAGAGTGGCGCCAATATTGGCAAGTTGTGCCGCGCTGTACTGTCTGACTGAATGCCTGGCTGTAACATGGCCGATCTCATGTCCTACTACTGCGGCAAGTTCGGCTTCAGAATTCAGATAGCTCATCAAGCCACGGGTGATATAGATATAACCGCCGGGCAAGGCGAAGGCGTTGACTTCCTTGCTATCCAGCACAGTAAAACGGTAGATCAAGTTGTTACGATGGCTGTTTGCGGCAAGGCGTTCACCAACTTTTTGCACATAGGACTGCAGCTCAGGATCATCGTAGACTCCGTATTGTTGAAGTACCTGTTGGTGGGATTTACGGCCTAACGCAATCTCGTCCTGCTCGGACATCAGCACCAGATCCTGCTGTCCGGTTACCGGATTGACCGCACAACCGAAACTGGCAAGCAAGGTTATTACCAGGATGATATAAATTAATTGTCGCATAACCGGATCTTATGACATGGAGATAAAAAGATCAGTTCCCGCCAGGCACGCCTGTGATATTGAGATCCACGGGATGACGAATCCTCATACGATATTCCCGGTTACGATACTCTATAAAGCCACGGGCCTGGATCTCTTTGCCTGCATAATCAGAAAAAACAAGATCATCAAAATTATCTAAATCATCTCGTGCTATTCGCAGAGCAACATGCGGCGCCAGATTGATCCAGATCGCTGATCTGCTTTCCCCGATGCGTGATATTGTTCCTGTCACAATACGATAACCCAGATCACGTGGAGTGAGCTGCGTTGCCTGGACAGGCTGGTACTGTGGCAAGGACCAGATGCCATGCCCATGCTCATAGGCGAAATCCGCACCGGCTTGATAACATGCCAGAAAGCCCAGATTGGGCGGGATAGTCAAAGGGGCGGCCATACCCTGCCTTAACACTAATAACTGTATATTGGTACCGTCATCCAGAAACAGGTGGGCAAGCGTACGTCCATACTTATCATATCTTTGGGCATCATAATGCAGGCGTATGTTTGGAAATTGATTCAAGATTTTGCTGAGGTAATTTTGTGCCTGGACGGCCCCGGGTTGTGAAGATTCACCATCATGCCCAATTTCAGGTGTATTAATCCCGATGAGACGAATATGGCGATCGTCAGTAAGGATAACGGTATCGCCATCGATCACATGTTTTATTTTTACAGTTTCATGATAGGCAGTGGTGTTGCATGAAGCATCTATTACCCCGCTTGTTGCATGGGTGGCATGTGAAAAAACAAATATTGCACAGGCAAATAAACAGGCGGGAATGAAAAAGCGCCCGGTAAGGGCGCCTATATAGTCAAAGATGCCTGACCTGTTACCTTTATTACATACCGTATTTGCGGCGGAATTTATCAACACGCCCGGTTGTATCCAGTATTTTCTGTTGCCCCGTATAAAATGGATGGCACTGGGAACAGACTTCAATATGCAGGTCCCCACTATAGGTAGAACGGGTTTTAAAGGTGCTCCCGCAACTGCAGGCCACTGTGAGTTCCTGGTATGCAGGATGAATTTCTTTTTTCATAGTTAATCGTCTGAAATACCGGAATAAATGTTTACCGGAGGGCCGGGGAGTTTATTCGAAACCTTTGTGTCACGCAAATGAAATTTCCGGCCATCCGGATTGTTCATAAATTGAATTCAGCAATCACAGGGACGTGGTCAGAAGGCCTTTCCAGGGACCTGGGATTCTTGTCGATGCGACAGCTCAGGCATTTTTCAGCGAGTGCAGTACTGACAAGGATATGATCAATCCGCAAGCCACGGTTCCTTCGAAATGACGCCGCACGGTAGTCCCACCAGGAATAACTGCCAGCCTCTTGCTCAAACAGGCGAAAACTGTCTTTTAACCCAAGTGATAATAATTGTCTGAATTCGGCCCGTTCAGGCTCACTGACCAGAACATTTCCTTTCCATTCCTCCGGATCATGAACATCCCGATCCTCCGGTGCAATATTGAAGTCCCCCAGAATTATGACATGGTGATTGATTGTCAGAAGTTCTCGTATGTATGTATGCAGATGTGAAAACCATTCAAGTTTGTAGACATACTTGTTTGAACCAACTTCACTGCCATTCGGTACATAAACATTTAATACTGTCAGATCATCAAAATCGGTGCAGAGTACGCGTCGCTGTGGATCAGCGTAATCAGGCATATCTGTGATGATATTTTTGGCGCTGGTTTTGCTAAGTGTAGCAACCCCATTATAGGTTTTTTGACCGGCATAGGCCGCCTGATAACCTGCGGCATGGAATTCATCCTCTGGAAAATTATCATCAGTCAGTTTGGTTTCCTGCAAGGCGAGGACATCAGGTTGTACATTTTCAAGCCACTTAAGGACATGTGGCAAACGAATACGTAACGAATTTACATTCCAGGTGGCAATTCGAAACATAGACTGAAATGGAATTTAAACTGTAGGGATAAAATCAGCTTGGGGGCAACTAAATTCTAAAGCCACCATGACGGCGACGATTCAGCACATCGAGCACATAGAGGCCGACGATAAAACCAATAGTCAATGTTATTGCAAATGCAATAAGAATGCTTCGCCAATTCAGGTTACCTTGAGTAATACTTATGTCGCTATCGGCAGATGGTTCTGTTGTCCGCAGGTCGTCAAGTTGTTTTTCAAGAACAGCCTTCTCTTCAGTGAGTTGTTTAAGCTTCTCCTGCGTGGCGGTATTATCATTGCTTTGGCTCAGATTATTTCGCAATTCTGTAATATTCGCCTGCAATTCGCCTACCTTGAGGCGCTCGGATTTGAAAAGTTGTTTAAGTTCCTCATTTTCCTTGAGTGCTGCGGCGAGCTTTTCCACATCTCCAGGAGTGGGGGGAGCTTCGCCTGTTTCCAGGCCGGCAAGTTTTAATTTGGCATTTTTCAATTCAGCTTCAAGTTTATCGGCTTTTCCCTGCGCCTGTTGCAGCTGTGTCTGGGCGGGGGGAGTATTTATTAAATAGTTATTGTCGACCCAGCCGCTTACGCCATCAGGATCTTTTACCTGCGTCAATTCATTTCCACGAGAGAGAACTTCAAGCGGGGTACCCGTGGGGAGCACCTTGATGATAGCGCTGTCGACGGTTTTGTCCTGGTGGAGCCCAACCATAAGTTTGTCAGCAATATAGGCAGTCTCGGACAATCCAATGACAGGGACAACCAACAAAGTCCAGAGTATCAATTGTTTTATATACGTCTTTTCCATCATGAATTCCTACGCTATTTATGCAGCAATGCCGGAGTGCCTTAACAGGGGTTCAATACTGGGTTTTCGCCCTCGAAACTCTATAAACAGCTCCATAGGATCGCGTGTGCCTCCCTGTTCCAGAATTGAATGTAAAAACTCCTGCCCGGTGGTCTTGTCAAAGATACCGGTTTCTTCGAATTTGGAAAAGGCGTCTGCTGATAAAACCTCGGCCCATTTGTAGCTGTAATAACCAGCAGCGTATCCCCCGGCGAAAATATGTGAAAAACTGTGCTGAAACCGGTTAAAAGCGGGGGGGATAATAACTGCAACCTGATTACGGACCTCGTTAATCAGCTCCTGTATATCCAGAAGGTGATCGTCCTTGGATTCAAGGTGCAAACGGAAATCGAAGATTGCAAATTCAAGTTGCCGCACCATTTGCATACCCGTCTGAAAATTTTTGCTGGCGATCAGTCGTTCAAACAGGTCATCATCAATAATTTCCCCCGTTTGATAATGCCGGCCTATCAAATCCAATGCCTCACGTTCCCAGCACCAGTTTTCCATGAATTGACTGGGGAGCTCTACCGCATCCCAGGGCACACCGTTAATGCCGGCAACACTCGGGTAATCTACCTTGGTCAACAGGTGATGTAACCCGTGTCCGAATTCATGAAACAATGTGATGACTTCATCATGAGTCAGCAAAGAAGGATCATTCCCCACCTGTGGAGTAAAGTTGCAGGTTAAATAAGCCACGGGCGTTTGTATGCCGGATAATGTTTTTTTACGGACGATGCATTCATCCATCCAGGCACCGCCCCGTTTATGCGGCCTTGCGTAAAGATCCAGATAAAAACATCCACACAGGGTATTTGCAGAATCATAGATGTCAAAGAACTGAACATCCGGATGCCAGACGTCAATATTATCCCGGACGCGTATATCAAGGTTATAAAGCTGGTGAATAACAGCAAACAGTCCTTTAAGTACCTGTGGTACCGGAAAGTAAGGTCTAAGTTCTTCCTGGGACAGGTTAAATTTATGCTGCCTCAGCTTCTCGGAATAATACGCAATATCCCATGCATGAAGTTCATTTATGCCAAATTCTGATCTGGTGAATAATTGCAATTCATGCAATTCATCTTTTGCCACGTCCTTTGAGCGCTTTGCCAGATCAGTGAGAAAATTCATGACTTCTTCGGGTGTCTTCGCCATTTTCTTCGCTAATGAAAAATGGGCATAACTTGCAAAACCCAATAACCTGGCGAGCTGATAACGCAACTTCAGGATCTCCCGCATGATCTCGCTGTTATCCCATTTCCCTGCGTTGGGGCCTTGATCTGAGGCGCGGGTGACATAGGCTTCATACATTTCCTTGCGCAGGTGGATATTATCAGCATATTGCATAACCGGCATATAAGAAGGAAATTCCAGCGTAAACACCCAGCCGTCCAATTTTTCTCGTTGTGCTGTTTGTGCCGCAAGCGCAAGCGCAGAATCAGGCAATCCCGCTAACTGACTGTTATCAGTAATATGTTTCTTCCATGAGTGTGTAGCATCCAGCAGATTTTCTTCAAATTTTGTTTGTAGACGAGAGAGATTTTTCTGGGTTTCTTTAAAATTTTGTTTTGACTCATTGTCCAGATCAATTCCCGATAACCTGAAATCACGCAAGGCGTGATCAATAATGCTGCGTTGCGCCTGTGACAGTTGTAAGTATTCATTGCTGTTTGCCACGTACTTGTAGGCCTGGTATAAATCTTCATTCTGCCCCAGTTCTGTTGCGTATTCCGATAACTTGGGCAGACAGGCATTATAGGTTCGGCGTAATGCTTCATTGTCTGCAACCGAATGTAGATGACTGACTGGTGACCATGCCCGGTTCAGATGATCATCCAGTTCCTCAAGGATCTGCAAGGTATTGTCCCAGGTGTAAAGATCGGTTTTCTCCAGAAGCGCCGCTATACGTTGCCGATTATCCAGCAGCAAAAAATCAATCGCCTGCTCAATGTGTAGAGGATTGATCAGGCTGAATTGCGGCAGCCTATCTGTGTCTAGCAGTGGATTATTCATATCGGGTTTAATAATACTGCCAATTTGATAAATCTTGTTTAGATGATGATAAATGATGGCTGATTTTTGGACAGTATAGTCAGTTCAGAAAATTCATAGCTGTTTTCTTAATACTATCGGGGATAACCGTTCCAAAGTGTAGGGCATTTATTGAAATTAAAATTAATAATCAATGAGTTACAACGAAAGCAAAGACCGGGTAAAATAAATTAATTTTTTAGAATATGCGGGTGATTATCATGTCTAGGTTGAAATCAGACAAGGTAATTTAGTCTGACAAGCAGGTATTCTCAATTCGGTTTGTGTTGTTCGTTTGATGCAGCAAATTCCGGACACGGGGTATGTGAGGTTTTGTAGTGCATAAATTGGTGGATAGCGATCTGCATGGTATCCGCAATGTTCTTAAAATGTTCTTCCTGAAGGCGCAAAGTAATCGATCCCAGGTTCATCGTAATTGTTCTACAATCTGTACATATCCAGAATTCACATGAGCCGGAACTTGCCAGGAGATACGGCTTACACAGTCGAGATAACATAATTCAAACTCCTTAAAGGTAATGAATGATTCACCGATTTTCCAGAATGAAAATCAGGCGGCTATATAGAGAGTGTTCATTTGTCCCGTATAAATATTTACACCGTGAAGCATTGTAATCTCATTGGCGATGGGTAAATCAGATAATCCAGGATACCGGGTCTGCAGGAAAAATATCGAAGTCAGAAGTAATTCACGCGGTGATGAATCATTAGTTGTAAATCTCTTCCGAATTGCCTTTCCCATTTGATTTTTTCATTTATCAGGATCAATCAGGTACTGGGATAGCAGTGAGTAAGGCTGATGGTTTTTTCTCACCATCAGGACTCCTGTCTTGGTGGAAAGCATTGGAACAAGTTGTCCAGAGGGATACAGTTCCTCGACGCAGGAAATTAGAAACAGATTCTTTACAAGATATTGCATTCCATAGCGTTCCGATTTAAGGAAGTCCTCTTTTGCTATGTGGTCCTCTGAGAACGGTTTTTGAATTCTGTTCAATGTCCATTGAAAGTAGATCCTGCCGGAGTCGGCATCGAATATCCGTAATCTGGGTTCCCTGTTCGAAATTCTGGCATCAATAGCGTATCGCATGGCAATAGTGTACAAATCAGTTGTATAAATAAATAGTAATGATTATCATTAATATTAACAATATATAAATAAAAGACACGGGAAATTAATTCGCGTACTGACATATTTTTAAGGATTAAAAAATGGATGGTAACTATATAATTTTTAAACAATTTAATCGTTATGTAACCAACATAATGCTGATGATTATGGTGCCGGTAAGCACAATGGCCGAGGTACCCAGCAGTGAGGAAATGTGGAAGATTATCCAACAGCAACAAAAAGTCATTGAAGAATTAAAGGCAAAGCTGGAACAAACAGAGCACAAGGTTGTTGCCACAGAAACCAGGGTTGAAGAAACCGCTAAAGAAGTCGAGGCTGCGGCAGAAGCCATGGAACAGTCGGGTACAGGTGCTTCCACAGCTGCAAGTTGGGCCGACAAGACCACTGTCGGGGGTTACGGTGAATTACATTACAACAGTTTAAATGATGATAATAACTTGACAGGTGGCAATGATGACCTTGATCAGGTTGATTTACATCGTTTTGTATTGTTTTTTGGACATGAATTTAATGAGTCTCTTCGATTCTTCTCGGAATTGGAGGTAGAACATGCCCTGGCAGGAGAATCCCAGCCAGGTGAGGTAGAACTGGAGCAGGCCTGGCTGGAAATGGATCTGACCAATCACCATCGTGCACGTGCCGGTCTGGAAATCCTGCCGATTGGTATCATCAACCCGACCCATGAACCGAACACTTTCTATGGAGTTGAGAGAAACAAAGTGGAGACAGAAATCATTCCTACAACCTGGTGGGAAGCTGGGTTTGGCTTGATTGGAGAAATAGCACCGGGGTGGAATTATGATTTGATAGCTCATTCAGGTTTGGCCATTCCGACAACTGGCAGCAGCGCTTTCAGGCCACGCAGTGGCCGGTTAAAGGTTGCAAATGCTAACGATCAGGATATCGCCTTCACGGGGCGTATCCGCTATACAGCAACGCCAGGACTTGAAATTGGTGTTGCCGGACAATACCAACGGGACGTCACTGGCGCTGCTGATCTATTTGCAATACCTGCGACCCTGTTTGAAGGTCATATAGACTGGAAACATGTTAGCGGTTTTGGTTTAAGAGCGTTGTATGCGCGATGGGATTTTGATGATGATAACAGTCCTGTTCCTGGACTAGATCCGGAGAATGTCAATGCAGATACTCTGGACGGCTGGTATGTTGAGCCTGCTTACCGGTTTGAAATTCCCGGGCGTGTTCCGGGTGATCTCGGAGTGTTTGCCCGTTATGAGAATTGGGATGAGAGAAACCAGATTACCGGTGCACATCGTTTTGAGGAATTTTCACGCTGGGTACTCGGGATGAACTGGTGGCCACACCAAAATGTTGCATTAAAATTTGATTTTCAGAATGAAGATGCTGATGGTCCGGTTGACGCTATATTCGACGGTGTCAATCTAGGTATTGGTTATCAGTTTTAAAACGTTGATTATAATTAAAGAGAAATTCAAGGTATCATTCTCTCAGCTAAATAACTATTTACAGGGCGCATTAACTGCGCCCTCTTTTTTATGTTCAATATCATCATACTGAGTCGATTCAGTTTAATAATATTCTTGTTGCCCATAATATCGGCCAGCGCCTTTGCGAATGAGATATACCAGACACCTGAAGATTTCATTGAGGAAGTTTTTGCAGGTCATCCACCGGACTCAAACAAGTTATGGATCACAAAAGACATAAAGCAGAGTATTCGTAATATACTTGAACATGATCTGGGCGTGCTGCGGTTACGCTACTGGTCCAAAGATGGCCGGTCCGCATGGATACTGGAAGAAATAGGCAAAGAACGCCCGATCACGACAGGTATTGTGGTAAATCAGGGCCATATTGAAATAGTCAGAATATTGATCTTTCGTGAGACAAGAGGGTGGGAAGTACGTTATCCGTTTTTTACTGATCAGTTTAATGACGCGGGGCTTGTGAATGAGGATAAACTGGATAAGTCCATCGACGGCATTTCAGGTGCGACCTTGTCAGTTAATGCTGTGACCAAACTTGCCAGATTGGCCTTGTTACTACATGAATACGCGAAAAAAGGAAAGGACTAAAGAGCGTAAAGATGATGTGGGAAACAATACATAAATGGCACAGAACAATGGGTATCATTTCAGCATTGTTTGTTGTGTTCCTGGCAGTGACCGGTTTAATGCTGAATCATACAGAACCATTGAATCTGAAAAAAAGATTTATCCAGAGCGGTATTTTTCTTGATCTATATGACATAAAACCCGGTAAGGAACCTCAAGGGTTTCTGGTAGCCGGTCACTGGATCACGCAAGTGGGCGAAAGAGTTTACTTTGATCAGAATGAACTCGCAGAGAATGTCAATAAACTTATCGGCGTTGTAGCAACCAACGAAAATATTATTGTCGCCTATGATGGTCAGATGTTGTTGTTAACCATGGAGGGGGACGTGATAGAGCATCTTACCGGCACAGAGGGTGTCCCTGCCGGGATGCGGGCTATCGGTACAACACTGGATAACAATGTTGTTATACAAGGGGCCCACGGCGATTATCTTGCAGATGTAGAGTCATTATACTGGCAGGAAAAAGATCAGATTGATGCAGAATGGTCAAAGGCTGATCCGATACCAGAGGCGTTGCTCACCGGGTTGCTTCACCTTTATCGTGGAAAAGGATTACGGCTTGAACGGGTTATCCTCGATATACATAGCGGCCGAATACTCGGCAGCTGGGGCATTTATCTTGTTGATGCCGCAGCAATGCTGTTTTTACTCCTGTCACTGAGCGGTGCCTGGATGTGGTTTAAACGAAACTGATGCTTTCCAAAATAATTTATCAATTGATAAATAACGGACAGAAATTATTAATATGATTAGAATTAAATTAACAACGAGTTTACTTTCTGGCGTGTTGATATTCGCGCAATCAATAGCAATTGCTGCCGAGGTCAATATTTATTCCGCTCGTAATGAGGCATTGATAAAACCCCTGCTCGATCGATTTACACAACAAAGCGGGACACAGGTGAATCTCGTGACTGGAGATGCGGATGCCTTGCTGAAGCGCCTGGAGATTGAAGGGGACAATAGCCCCGCTGATCTCCTGTTGACGATTGATGTCGCAAGACTGCAACGTGCCCAGGAAAGTAATTTACTGCAACCAGTTACTTCAGAAATATTAATTAACGTAATTCCGGAATCCTACCGGGACAGGGAAGGCTACTGGTTTGGTCTTTCCTTGCGATCGCGTGTAATTGTATATGCGAAGGATCGTGTCAATCCAGAACAGCTTTCAAGCTATGAAGCACTTGCCGCACCGGAATGGAAAGGGCGTATTTGTGTTCGTTCATCATCACATGTCTATAATCAGTCACTGGTGGCGAGTCTGATCGCACACGACGGTATTGAGGCAACAGAGCAGTGGGCAAAAGGTCTTGTCGGTAATTTTGCCAGAACACCACAGGGCGGCGATCGCGATCAGATCAAGGCGGTTGCTGTGGGACAATGTGATCTGGCGCTGGTCAATACCTACTATCTGGGCGGCATGTTGCATTCTGAACTGGATGAGGAAAAACAGGCGGCGGATAAGGTCGCTTTATTCTGGCCGAATCAGGATGATCGGGGTGCGCATATCAATATCAGTGGCGCAGGGATTACCCGGTCAGCAAGAAACAAAACAGAAGCGATAAAACTGCTGGAGTTTATGACAAGTGATGCGGCGCAGGTCTGGTATGCAGAACAGAATTATGAATATCCGATAAGACCAGGTATTGCGATTGGTGACACCATGAAACAATGGGGTGAGTTTGTTGTTGATAGGTTAAATCTGGATCAGTTGGGACAATATAATGCCGAAGCCGTCCGTCTCATGGACAGGGCCGGATGGAAGTAATCTGGTAATTCCCGATGCCAACATCGGTTGACACTGCTGCATTATCATCGTCATTGAACCGACGCATCGGAATACATCCCTGGGCACTGGCGTTGGTATTTGCTTCATTAACATTATCATTACCTTTAATTGTCATTGCCGGGTCATTTCTCATCCCCGCGCAGGATATCTGGCAACATCTCTTACACACCGTATTACCGGAATACATCGTGAATTCGCTGATCCTCATGCTGGGCGTAGGAGTGATGACGGCGCTACTCGGTATAGCCCCGGCCTGGCTCGTTACCATGTGTAGATTTCCAGGGAGTCGCCTGCTGGAATGGGCATTGTTGTTACCTTTAGCGGTACCGGCATACATCGTTGCCTATACCTATACGGGAATATTGGATGCCTCCGGTCCCGTCCAGTCATGGTTGAGGGCAATCACCGGTTGGAGTTATGGGGAGTACTGGTTTCCGGAAATTCGATCTATGGGTGGCGCGATAGCCATGCTGTCGTTTGTACTGTATCCCTATGTCTATCTCATCAGCCGTGCGGCATTTATCGGGCAATCCATCTGCGCGTTGGAAGTTGCCCGCACATTGGGGTGTGGACCTTACAAGACCTTTTTCAGGGTAGCTTTACCGTTGGCAAGGCCAGCCATTATCGTCGGACTGACGTTGGTTTTAATGGAGACATTGGCCGATTATGGGACGGTTCAGTATTTCGGAATTGCGGCATTCACCACCGGGATTTTCCGTACCTGGTTCGGTTTGGGAAACAGCGCTGCTGCTGCCCAGCTATCTGCCTTGTTAATGCTGTTTATCATCATATTAATTTACATTGAATACTGGTCACGCAAACAACAGCGTTATCATCATACCTCGACTCGTTACGACGCTTTATCACAAGAAAAACTTAAGGGTTGGTCAGCGGCAATTGCAATTATTGTATGCGGCCTGCCTGTGTTTTTGGGGTTTCTAATCCCGGTGGGATTTTTAATTAAATGGGCATTGCTGACATACGAATCTGTTGTCGATCAGCAGTTTTATATTTTAATGTGGAATAGCATCGCGCTGGCGGTTTGTGCCGCGCTGATGGCAACGGTGCTGGCATTATTTATGGCTTACGGGAAACGCCATTATTCCAATCCGATAACCAATAGTGCCGTGAATATCTCGGGGATGGGTTATGCCATTCCAGGCACCGTGATTGCAGTCGGTGTGATGCTGCCATTTGCCTGGCTTGACCAGACAATTGATCATTTATTTCGAACATATTTTGATATCAGCACAGGTTTACTTCTGAGTGGCACTCTGATTGCCTTAATGTTTGCTTACATGGTCCGTTTCCTGGCCGTAGCATTGAAAACCGTTGACGCGGGTTTGACCAAGATCAAACCAGCAATGGACGATGCTGGCCGCAGCCTTGGCATGAAAATGATCACATTAATGCGTAGAGTACACATGCCCATGCTGCGCGGCAGTTTGTTAACAGCAATATTGTTAGTGTTTGTTGACGTGCTGAAAGAGTTGCCTGCGACGCTTATCTTGCGGCCGTTTAATTTTAATACCCTGGCGATAAAGGCGTATGAGTTTGCAAATGAAGAACGTTTGGCTGATGCGGCCTGTCCGGCCCTTGCCATTGTACTCATCGGCATTATTCCCGTGATCTATCTCAGCCGATCAATTTCAATATCACGTCCAGGACATGAATACAGCACTTGAACTGAAAAATATTTCTGTAGCGTTTGACCAGCGCAAGGTTATTAATGCGATCTCGTTCGTATTAAATGAAGGTGATATCGGTTGTCTGCTGGGGCCCAGTGGTTGCGGCAAGACCACCCTGTTGCGAACGATTGCAGGATTTGAAGCACCACTGGAAGGAGAAGTGTGGATTCGGGGTGTACGGGTCAGTGACAGAAAATATCTTGTCCCTGTGGAGCAACGCCAGATAGGTATGGTGTTTCAGGATTCCGCCCTGTTTCCGCACATGACGGTCAGGGAGAATATTGCCTTTGGCCTGCAGCAGATGCATGGCAGGCAAAAAGAGGAAAGGATCACAGAGCTTGTTGATCTGCTGGAGATTAGCGAGTTTTTGCATAAATATCCCCATCGGCTTTCCGGTGGTCAACAGCAACGTGTTGCACTGGGGCGTGCCATTGCATCCCGCCCCAGAATCCTTTTGCTGGATGAACCTTTCGCAAGTCTGGATTTTGAATTGCGTGAGCAACTGGCGCAGGAAGTGCGTAATGTGCTCAAGCAGGATGGGATAACGGCCGTACTGGTCAGCCATAATCAGCTTGAGGCCTTTGCCATGGCTGATATCGTCGGGGTAATCAATGACGGCCGGCTCCTGCAATGGGACACTGCATTTAATCTTTACCATCGGCCGGTGACGGCCTATGTCGCTGATTTTGTCGGTGAAGGTGTGTTTCTGTCTGGCAAGGTGATCAGTGACAAGGAAGTCCAGACGGAGCTTGGGACGATTACCGGGACTTTATCGCTGGGATTGGAACACGGCACTTCCGTTAAGGTATTGATCAGACCGGATGATATTGTTCACGATGATAATAGTGCGCTCACAGCCAATGTACTGGACAAGGCATTCCGTGGCGCTGAATTCCTGTATACACTTATGTTGGCAAGCGGAACGAAAGTATTGAGTCTGGTTCCAAGTCATCATAATCATCCCGTCAATGAGCCTATCGGCATACGACTGGAGATTGACCATCTTGTAGTCTTTCCGGCAAGGATTGATCACTCTTGCCGCTGATGTGAGATTATGAATTTTTACCTGCTACAATTACGTAACAATCGTCAAAATAATTACAAAAACATAATAAGGAATGGTTATGAGCCATATTCCCGAGGATTTAAAATACTCTTCAGCGCATACCTGGTGTGAAATACAGGGTGACGGTCTCATCCGTGTCGGCATTACAGACCATGCACAGGAAGAACTGGGCGATATTGTGTTTGTTGAACTCCCCGAGTTAGAACGAAATTATGCGAGCGGAGAAGAATGTGCCGTTGTTGAGTCTGTAAAATCCGCCTCAGACATCTATTGTCCGGTGAGTGGAGAGATTATTGAAATCAATAGTGATCTGGAGGATACACCGGAGAAGATTAATTCGGATCCCTATGGGGATGGCTGGATATTCATGTTAAAGCCGGATGATGAAAAAGAACTGGAAGATTTGATAGATGCCACTGCGTATAATGAATTAATTGAAGAATAGGAGAACTTTAAAATGGCGACGATAACCTTGAAGGGCAACAAGATTAATACCAATGGGAATCTGCCAAAGGTAGGCAGCAAGGCCCCGGATTTTGTCCTGGCGGATGGTGATCTGAATAATGTGACTCTTGATACATATAAAGGGAAAAAGAAACTGTTAAATATTGTCCCCAGTCTTGACACGCCTGTGTGCGCAACATCAACCAAAAAATTTAACGAGGCTGCGAAAAAGAAAGTCAATACGGTTTTTTTAATGATCTCCGCAGATCTCCCGTTTGCCATGAAGCGTTTTTGTACAGCTGAGGGCACGAACAATGTCATTCCCCTGGCCATGATGCGCTCGCGCAATTTCGCCAAGGATTACGGCGTATTGATTGAAGATGGTCCGCTGGCCGGAATTACCGCACGTGCCGTGGTCGTCATCGATGAAAATAACAAAGTGGTATATACGCAGCTTGTGCCCGAGATCGCACAGGAGCCGGATTACGACAAGGCACTGGCGGTGTTATAACGAAATACAATAATCCCGATTTAACTTCATTTCTCCATGGCTTTTCAGGGGACCTTTGATTTTGACCGTCTTATTCGAGCCTTCTGCTATTCATTCAAGGGTCTGAAGGCCGCGTTTATCAATGAAGCAGCCTTTCGTCTGGAGGTCATACTCTCCATCATTCTCATTCCATTAGGCATCTGGTTGGGTGAAAATGGCGTTGAGCGCGCATTACTGGCCGGGGTGATTTTGCTGGTAATGATTGTAGAGTTAATCAACTCCGGCATTGAAGCGGTGGTCGATCGTATCAGTGGAGAACACCATGAACTGTCCGGGCGCGCCAAGGATGTTGGTTCCGCCGCCGTATTGATTGCACTGATCAATGTTGCGGCTGTGTGGTTACTGGTGCTGGTGTTTTAGTTTTTGTTATTTGAAGATGAATAACGAATAAAAAATTTGTAATGAGTGGAGATAACAACGAACAGTTAACAATAAATAACAGATCAATAACAATGCAATTTAACGTGCCCGCTTCTGCATTTTGACCAGATAAGGAAGTTCTTCCTCAACCCGTTTCAGTGCCAATACGGACAGATAGTTTTCATGTCCATTCAGGTAGTTCATTAATGCAGTCTTGGTTTCACTATTCAGGAATTTCCACAATGGCTGTTCCACATCCCGCACACATTGGAGTGCCTCCTGTATCCGGGTGTCCCATTCAGTGTAATAAGTATCGATATCATCCGTGCGCAGGACCTTCCTGCAATTCGTGCAATGACAGATCAGCCCCAGTTCGTGCTCAAAATTGAACAGGCTGTATTCATCCGTGATTTCTTCGCCCTCCGCGATATCACGGATCGCAATCTCGAAGCCATAACCGGTGCTGATGGTATTGCAGTCACAGCTGTGGTTTACATATTTGGCGTGGTCCCAACTGAGAATTCGGACTCCATTTTCATCGGTATAGGAGTATTTTCGGGCGAGGGCCTTGTAATCGTGATCCAGGGAATCGAATTGTTCGGGGGTGAATTGTATTTCAAACAGGTCTTTCACATAGACAAGGGTGCCTTTCGGGATAGGCTTTGTGGCGAAGACACCGTGACCAATGTCCTTATTAACATGCTTGAGTTCTGTGTCTGGATGAATCATCTTTCCTCCCCTTAGATTAGAAGATCTGTTTACCCAGGTCAGGCGGACATGCGTGTACTTATTGTCGGATTACTATAGGGTTCCAAGCTGATTGATTGCCTCCCCGCGCACATGAAATGAAGGTAAATTTATTATTCCATTTTATTTATTGAATTGCACTCACATCTACTTTACTGAACGCCGTCCCATCAAAGTGGAAGCAACCGAGTTCAGGCGTACGGCCTGCCAATGAGATAATAAAATAGTACACATCAGGATAAGCCGCCAGCTTGAGATCGGTTTCCGAAGGTTCCGCGGGTGTATCAGGATGGGAGTGATAGATGCCCCAAAGTGGTTCATTCGCCTCGCGCATCCTGCGCATGGCGGCAATCTGTTCAGCAGGATTCATGAGGAAGCGATGGGCCGGGTCATCCGCAATATTTTTAACGGGATAGACGGTAACGGGTTGATTGTCGTGGCCACTAATCAAGCCACAGACCTCGAATCCCGGGTTAGCCAACGCATGTTCCAGCATTTGTTCAGTGAGCTGATGCGGCAATGTGACTTGGTTTGGTACCGTATTTTGCATCTCCACACACAGGACAATCGGGGTCTTTGGGCAGTCTGGCGCTATGCCATTCCATATTCATTACATCGAGCAGTAACAGGCGTCCCTCGAGTGTCTCGCCGATATCCATAATCAGTTTCATGGCCTCACAGGCCTGGACACTGCCAATGATGCCAAGCAAGGGCGCAATCACGCCATTGGCAGTACAAGTTTGATCAACCGTGGTGTCTTTACCATACAGGCAGCGGTAACAGGGCGAGTTCCTGTTTTTTGGATTAAATACGCTGACCTGGGCCTCAAAACGGATTGCGGCACCTGAAACCAGGGGGGTATTGGCCTTAACGCAGGCCTCGTTGGTGGCAAAGCGAGTCTGGAAGTTATCGCTGGCATCAATCACCACAGTTGCTGCCGTTACCTCCTCCCATAGCTCATTATCCGTTAATCTATGATCGATCATGGTGATGTTTGTGTACGGGTTCAATGCCAGGAGGTGCTCCCGCGCTGATTCAACCTTGGGACGGCCGATATCAGCAGTGGTATGTACGATCTGTCGTTGCAGGTTGGACAGATCGACCTTGTCATAGTCCACGAGGACCAGGTGACCGACACCTGCCGCCGCCAGATAGATTGATGCAGAGGATCCCAGCCCGCCCAGGCCGATGATTAAAACACGTGCATCGGCCAGGCGCTGTTGACCTGCAGCATCGACCTCCGGCAACATCATCTGGCGGCTATAGCGTAGCAACTGTTCGTCGTTCATGGCCTTTTCATTTATTTTTTATTCGCATATTTTCGCCAGAGCTGCGAACGCATTATACCGGCGTCATCTGCTTTATGTTGATAATGCCAGGTGTAAATATCCCGGACTCGTTCATGCCATCCGGATTTTTGTTGCAGATTATCCCGCTGATTGGTTTCCATAAAATGGATCAGGCCATAACGTAATCTCTGAACAAGCGCCAGTTTAAGCAGCATATTTAATGAGTGTAGTCCAGATTGGATATCCGCCAAGCTGATTTCCCTTAAATCGTACTTTACGGCAAGTGCCAAACTGTCATGACCGAGGCTGATTATTCCGTGCATGGCAGAGAGTCTCGATAATGTTGCTTCCACATCACCGGTATCTGACTCCTTCAGAACAATTGTCCTCTGTTTTACCCAATCGCCGGATTCATCCATGGAAAACCCTGCCATAACTTACACGTTCATGCCCTGCATAATCGGTGCGTGTCCCGATCTCTGAAAATTGGTGTCCGGCAAGGATCGAGCGCACGGTTTCCCCCTGATCACAACCGTGTTCAATGAACAGCCGTCCCCCTGGTGTGAGGTATGCAGGCGCCCTGCTGATTATTTGTCTTATTGCCTGAAGTCCGTCAATTCCGCCCGACAGGGCAAGCATAGGCTCATGCCGTACTTCAGCCTGACTTAGGTGTTTGTCATCTTCCCTGACATAAGGCGGATTACTGATGATCAGCTCAAAGGGGCCTGCAAGCCCTGAATACCAGTCACTTTTGACAAACGAAACGTTGTTGATTCGAAGTTTTCCGGCATTGGTTACTGCAACCATAAGGGCGTCATGACTGATATCGGCGGCCATAATCTGGCAGTCCGGGCGCTCTTTCGCAATGGCAATCGCTATAGTGCCGCAACCTGTCCCCAGATCGGCAATACGCCAGGTTTTATCTGGCGGAATATGCTCAAGCGCCGCCTCAACCAGGCATTCGGTTTCCGGTCTCGGGATCAATGTATGTTGATTGACACTGAATTCAATCGACCAGAATTCCCTGGTGCCGGTCAGATAGGCGACGGGTTGTCCGCTAATGCGTTCGTTCACGAGTGTCATGTAAGCTTTGGCCTTGTGCTCCGGGACAATCTCTTCCGGATAAGCATATAAACGGCTGCGGTCGAATCCGGTGACATTGCAGAGCAGAATTTCCGCGTCCAGCCTGGCGCTATCCAATGCGCGCAGATCCTGCTCTGCCTGTTGCAGAAGATCTTTAACGGTAGCGGCCGCACTCATGGTATGTCCTGATATTACTCGCCCATTGCCGCGAGCAAATCCGCCTGATGTTCATTAATCAGGGGATCAATCACCATGTCTAATTTGCCTTCCATGAATTCGTCAAGATTGTAGATAGTTAGATTGATGCGGTGATCGGTAACGCGGTTTTGCGGAAAGTTATACGTCCGGATTTTCTCTGACCGATCCCCACTGCCGACAAGGTTACGCCGGGTCTCCGCCTGTTCGGCTGTCTGCCGGTCCCGCTCGGCCT
>JAENIZ010000040.1 GCA_016844485.1 Gammaproteobacteria bacterium
TAAGTCTTTACATTATGATCAATTTCACTCGCTGATCGCTGGTCCGGTAAGGTTCGATCTTCCACCGGTACGGGATGCCTGGGCTGTGTCGTACAACCGGCAATCAAGAGGCTGGCTACACATAAAATTCCTGCGCTCCTGCGTATTACAGTGACCATGGACGATACGCCGGGAATTTTATTTGTGGTTCCGGTTTTTCACACTGTATCGATTGTTGCGGCAGATAAGGTTCAATAAAAGGAAATGACTTCGCCCAGGGACATTCCTTCTGAGTTCGCATACCATGAATGATCTTTACCATGACTACACCCTCGGGAGGAGTCAATGATAATGGTTGAGGATTTATTTTCTGCATAATATCAGTCCACACGGTTAACGCACCGCTTGCCCCGGTCAATCCCGCCGGTTGATTATCATCCCGGCCCAACCAGATAATTGCCAGGATATTATCGCCAAAACCGGCAAACCAACTGTCCCTCAATTCGTCTGTTGTGCCCGTCTTTCCTGCCAATGGCATCATCGCCGGTAATCTCGCAGCGAGCGACCTGGCTGTACCATTGTTGACCACTTCTGTTAACAAAAAATTCGTTATAAATATCGCCCTGCTGTCGATAGTCCGTTTGATATCAAGACTAAAGCGTTGCAATGGCTTGCCATGTTTATCCGATACCTCACGAATGGTCCGCAAGGGGATCTGAAATCCGTTACTGGCCATGGTCTGATACATCTGTGCGACCTGCAGCGGTGATAATTCCAGGGAACCAAGTAATAATGACGGGTATTCCGGAATTTTGATATCAACACCTAATTGTTCCAGGGTCGTTTTAATGCGCGGGATACCGAGCTGCATACCCAACTGGACAGTGGCAAGGTTATAGGAATTTACAATTGCGGAATGCAACGGAATGTCTCCATGAACTTCGCCGTCATAATTTTTTGGCTCCCACGTTTGTCCGTTTTTTTGTTTGATACTGACCGGCTGATCTGCAAGGATCGAGAGTACGTTATACCTGTCAGGTTGAGACAATGCCGTGAGGTAAACAGCAGGTTTAATCAATGAACCAATCGGGCGTCTGGCATCGAGCGCACGGTTAAATCCGGTAATTTCCTCCTGTCGATCGCCAATGAGCGCCAGAATCTCTCCCGTCTCTATACTGGTTATTACACCAGCAACCTGGATCGTGCCTTTCTTCAGTCCTCTTTCCTGCTCCAGCCTGAATAAGCGTTCACGCACCGCTGTCTCAGCAATATCCTGGTAATGAGGATCCAGGGTAGTAAATATTCTCAATCCTTCGGTACGCAGGTCCTCCGGTTGATAATCATGCAATAACTGCCTGCGCACCAGTTCCTGGTAAGCTGGGTACTTCGCACTACTCCAGCCCGGACTTTCTGCAATATCAAGCGACGCGGACAGGGCATCATTTGCCTGACCTGCGTTCAGATATCCCAACTCCAGCATCTGTTCGATGACCAGGTTGCGCCGTTGCCGGGCACGATCAGGATGACTGCGCGGATTATAATATGAGGCACCACGGACCAGACCTACCAGCAGGGCTATCTGATCTACTCTTAATTCATTCAGCGGGCGGGAAAAATAAAACTCAGCGGCAGTACCGAAACCGTGGATACCCAGCGCACCATGTTGCCCGAGATAAACTTCATTGATATAAGCGGACAGAATCTCCCGTTTGGAATAATGCCATTCCAGCAATAATGACATGATTAGCTCATTGAATTTACGCCAGAATGTTCTTTCCTGGCTCAGGAAAAAATTCTTGATCAGTTGCTGGGTAAGCGTGCTGCCCCCCTGCCTGATGCTGCCCGTTCGAATATTGACCCAGCCGGCACGTAAAATCCCCACCGGATCGATGCCAAAGTGATTGAAAAAGTGTCGATCTTCAACTGCAATCAGGGAATCCACCAGCAGTTGCGGGACATCTTCATATGCAACCAATGCACGATCTTCCTTGTGTTCCGGATATATCTTGCCAATCAACAGGGGATCAATTCGCACCACCGGGACGGGTTCCGCACCGGACAGATCTTCCAGATCCAGGATCTGATCACCTGCAAACCTCAGCAAGATTCTCCGGGATGGCTCTACACCATCCCAAAATTCAAATGTGCGATTTATAAACTCTAGTTTTTCCCCCGCTGATGCATATTCTCCGGGTGTGGATGGCCGCTGCACACGATGATATCCAAGTGACTGCAATTCCTGCACGAGTGCATGACGGCTGATCTTCAAACCGCTGTACAATTCCAGGGGCCGTGCATAAACACGTGCCGGCAATGACCAGCGCTTGCCTTCAAATTCCGTGCGTATGCGGTGATCCATCCATATGACATATGTCGCACTGCAAAAGAAAAAGATGATAAACATCTGAAGTAACCACAAACCGCGGGCAGAGTTGGAGCGTTTATGGCTACGCTGAGTGCGCTTGGATTTGCGTGGCATGAATTAACAAATAGTTTCAGGTACAACTGATTGGATTACAGAAACAACACTGTTTCCGCCGTTACTAAATAAAAAGGCCCCATCGTGGTGGGGCCTTGAATTTTATCGGGTTCAACGGCACTGTCAGTGATACTTATAATCCTGACTTTCCCGCCAGCATTCTGGCGATTTGCCGTCTTCGAACCCTCCTCGCCTTGATTTTGGCTCTCGCTTCGGCCCTGCGTATTCTGTCCCGCTGAGCCGGAGTTAATGACGAGGTTTTATCTTTTTTTGCTGCGTCTTTTGGCTTTTTTCTTGACCGTCCTTTTGGCCTTTTTCTTAGCAGGTTTCCGTTTTGCAGCGCGCTTCTTTGAGGTACGTTTCTTTGCAGTCTTTTTTGCCATGATTTAGACTCCCCTAGAATCTGAAATGGATTGGAACAACAACATATATACAACACAATTAACAACCTCGCACACTATTATAGTAATGTTTTTTATTATTGCTATGTTTTTTTTTGAAAATATTTGACAAACTTCGCAAAATTATACACGGAGAAATTTTTTTAGCGTTTTTTGCAACATCACGCCAATCATTTCATTCATTAAATACCCGGTATCATCACCATAATTTCATGCGCGATGTGCGTTGAGTTTCTCCACGATCTGTTTTCCGATCTTATTCATATCTCCGATGCCATTAATGCGTATATATCCAACGGATCCGCTTTCTGCCAGACGTGAATAATATTCAATTAACGGGGCAGTCTGGAGGCGGTAAACCTGAAGGCGATTGCGCACTGTCTCTTCCCTGTCATCGTCGCGCTGGATAAGCGTTTCACCGGTTTCATCATCGAGATTTTTGACCTTCGGTGGATTAAAAATCACATGATAAGTACGTCCTGAACCGGGGTGCATACGCCGCCCGCTCATGCGCTTGATGATCTCTTCGTCATCAAGCTGTAATTCGACCACAAAATCGATATCGATACCTGATAATCGCATTTCTTCGGCCTGAACTATGGTCCTGGGAAATCCGTCAAACAGATAACCTGACTTGCAGTCATTCTCCCTTATACGCTCTTTCACTAACTGTAAAATCAAATCATCTGAGACCAACTCTCCTGCATCCATGATTTTCTTTGCTCTGATTCCGAGAGCCGTTCCGGCGGTAACCGCTGTGCGCAGCATGTCGCCTGTTGAGATTTGAGGTATGGCAAATGTATGTTTAATAATATTTGCCTGTGTTCCTTTTCCAGCCCCTGGCGGGCCTAATAAAATGATTTTCAATTTATTATTCTCCTTTAAAACACCATAACTTGTTAAAATACATGCCGTTCACCGGCAAATGACATAATTCATCGTGAAAATTGAGCTTGATAGTTCCCCAGCCAGTAAATACCGGATCGACTCCTATAAAAAGGGGCTGATATCCGTAAATGGTGAACACTACACATCGAGTTTGATCATCACAACTGCCCAGTTAATTCCCGACTGGCCGCCGCAGAGGGTTGCTGATCTCGCATTGCAACATATCGAACAGATCACTGCGCTGGCGCCAGAGATTATTATTATTGGGACAGGGAATCAAATATGTTTCCTTTCCCCGGAACTTATTTCCCCGATGGAAAAATTAAATATCGGGTTTGAGGTGATGGATACCGGCGCCGCCTGCCGCTGTTATAACCTGCTTATCAGTGAAGGGCGTGAAGTCGCGGCGGGTCTCATTGTGATCAAAGACTGAATGATGAACCTCATTGCTCCATGAATAACGTATCCAGGGAAAATCCTTCGCGTTCGAGTATCTGCCTTAAGCGCTTGATGGCCTCGATCTGAATCTGTCTCACTCTTTCCCGCGTCACCCCAAGCTCGTTGCCAATTTCTTCAAGCGTGGCGACCTCGCGTCCATGCAGTCCGAAACGGCGTTCCACCACAGCGCATTGCTTGTCACTCAATTGTGACAACCAGGTATCGATATGCCTCTGCACATCCGTGTTCTGTAATAACAGGGAAGGATCCGTATTCTGTTCGTCCGGAATGGTATCCAGCAATGATTTATCCGTATCGCGGCCTGTCGGCATATCCACCGAGGTCACCCGCTCATTAAGGCCAAGCATGCGTTTCACTTCTTCAAGCGGTCTGTCCAGCATTTGTGCGACATCTTCAGGATTGGGTTCACGATCCAGCGACTGTGCGAGTTTACGGGCGGCCCGTAAATAGATGTTAATTTCCTTGACGACATGTATGGGGAGACGGACAGTGCGTGTCTGATTCATCAAGGCCCGTTCGATAGTTTGCCTTATCCACCATGTAGCGTAAGTGGAAAATCGAAATCCCTTTTCAGGATCAAATTTCTCGACGGCACGGATAAGGCCGAGATTGCCTTCTTCAATCAGATCGAGCAGCGCCAGGCCGCGATTCATATAGCGTCTGGCGATCTTGACGACCAGACGCAGATTGCTTTCAATCATGCGCCTGCGCGCTTCTTCATCACCCCTCAGGGCCTTACGGGCAAAATAGACTTCTTCAGCAGCGGTTAATAGCGGGGAAAATCCGATTTCACTCAAATAGATGCGGGTTGCATCAAGATCACCCTGCGGGATCGTACCGGCGATATATTCATGCTTGTCATCACTCCCTGTTTCTTCTTCTTTTTCTTCTTCTTTTTCTTTTTCTTCATCCGTCATATCCAGTTCGTCCGGATCGTCATTACCATCCGGATCAATTAATTCAGGATCACCATTTTTTTTCACATCATCAGAACCTTGAGATTTTGTGGTAGGCATGATTGAACAATTAGCCTGGTGCTGAACTAAAGTTTGGGTAGATGATTTAGCGGGTTTTCCGGTTGGCCATTCTTGCGTATTTCAAAATGTAATAAAGCGCGTCCATCGTTCGTTCGTCCCATCTGGGCAATTTGCTGATCTGCAACGACTCGATCACCTTCTTTGACAAGCAACTGGCTGTTATGCGCATAAGCACTTAAATACGTGTCATTATGCTTAATGATGATAAGCCTTCCATAACCCAGAAGTCCACTTCCACTATAGACAACCTCTCCCGGTGCAGAGGCATTGATCTGTTGCCCGATTTGTCCTGCAATATCGATGCCTTTTTTCGAGATCGGTGTATCTGATTTAATAATATCTCCGCGCGTCGGCCATGACCAGCGTATTGGCCCGGATACTGATTCAACCTGTGATTTCTGTTGTGCTGTCTTTGCCTGTTTTATCACCGGCTCATTTTTTATTGTTGCATCTGTTCCGGTCGTGGATTTTTTGGTGACAATTGGACCGGGTGTCAGCGGTTGAACCTCATTTTTGAATGTCTTGGTCTCGCCTTGCGGAGGGGATTGCAGGCGTATTATTTGCCCGGGATAAATCACATAGGGAGAAGTAATCCCATTCCAGTGTGCAACATCCCGGTAATCAAAGCCATAATTCCACGCAATGGAATACAGCGTATCCCCACTGACAACCAGATGCTGTCTTGCATTTTGCTGGGCGACACCGGTTTGTTTTGGCTGTTGCAATGATGTTGCCGGGGTTGATTGATCAGGTTCTTCGCGGGTGGATACCGGTGCATGGACATTACGGTTACAGGCACTCAATAACAGACACCACAGGACAAATGCTCTGCCAATGTATTGCATTACCAGCTAACCAACACCTTCCAACATGGGGACAAAACTGACCAGGTCCAGCTGTTCCTTCTGAAAACCATCGTCTGTCCTGGTAATCAGCAATAATTTCTGCTGGCCCGCCTTGCCCACCGGGATGATCAAACGCCCATGTTCTGCAAGTTGTTCCAGCAACGTCTGTGGTACGCCAATGGGCGCTGCCGAGACAATAATTCCATCATATGGCGCATGTTCCGGCCAACCATGATTACCATCACCGTGTTTGCAACGGACATTGCGGAATTTGAGTGCGCGAATATTTTCACGTGCCTTATTTAACAAGGCGTCTATTCGCTCAATGCTGTATACCTTGCCTACCAGCTGTGCCAGAATCGCAGTCTGATAACCGCAACCCGTGCCTACTTCCAATACCTTGTCAGGAACACCTTTTTCCAGTAATGCCTCGGTCATTTTAGCCACGATATAAGGCTGTGAAATTGTCTGGTTGTATCCAATCGGTAAAGCGGTATTTTCATAGGAGCGGCTGGCAAGTGCCTCATCAACAAAAATATGCCGTGGCGTATTTCTGATCACATCGAGCACTGCATCAGATTGTATCCCCATGCTCTGCAATCTCAGGATCAGACGCTCGCGCGTCCTTTGTGATGTCATACCGATCCCCCTGAGATTAATTTTCATCTTTGGAAATACCTTCCACCCACTGCGTTAATTCATCGAGCGCACTATATAGCGTCAAATCCACGTGTAACGGTGTTATTGAAACATTATTGTTTTTTACAGCATAAAAATCAGTGCCCGGACCTGCATCCTGTCCCTGCCCTACCGGTCCCACCCAAAATACGGATCGTCCATGCGGATCCTGCGTGCGTATCGCGGGTTCCGATTTGTGGCGATGCCCGAGCCGGGTAATTTCAAACGTGCCGAGCTGATCGTAGGGTAGATCAGGTACATTAACGTTAAGCAGCACATCAGTAGTTCTGGACATGGCCGCGAGAGATTTAACGAGTTTTAATACCACACGTACGCCGGTATCATAATAAACCGGATTTGGCCCGACCATGGAAACTGCAATGGCAGGACAGCCCAGGAAACGCCCTTCCATGGCCGCCGCGACAGTGCCTGAATACAATATATCATCACCCAGATTCGCACCGGAATTGATACCGCTGATGACCATATCCGGATCAGGTTCAAGCAATCCGGTAATAGCCAGATGGACGCAATCCGTCGGTGTACCATTGACAAAGATAAAACCATTGGCAGCAGTCTGTGCATACAATGGTGCATCGAGTGTCAACGAATTGCTTGCACCACTGCGGTTACGATCCGGCGCAACTACAGTGACCTTGCCTAATTTGGCTACTGCCTCTGCCAGTAACTCGAGTCCTCTGGCCTGATAGCCGTCGTCGTTGCTCAATAAGAAATGCATGGATGGTGATTGGTGATTAGTGATTAGTGATTGGTGAAAAGTATCTCGTATTTTTTAACTTTAATCACTATTCACCATTCACTATTCACTGTAGTAAAAATTCAAGCAATGCTTTTTGTGAATGCAGGCGATTTCCTGCCTCATCCCATACCACACTTTGCGGACCATCGATAACATCCGCAGTAACCTCATCTCCGCGATGGGCCGGAAGGCAATGCATGAACAGGGCCTCCTGTTTTGCCAGCGACATCAGGCCCGTATTGACCTGATAGGGCCTGAAAATCGACCTGCGCGATTCAGTTTCCGCCTCCTGCCCCATGCTGACCCATACATCAGTCACCACGAGATCGGCATTTTTAATGGCGGTCTCGGGATCTGTATGGAGTTCGACATGATTACCCGCACTGCGCAGAATCTTCGCGTCGGGACGGTATTGCTCGGGGCTGGCGATGTTGAGATGAAAATCAAACAGACTGGCGGCAGTAATATAAGAGTGGCACATATTATTGCCATCGCCCAACCAGGCTACAGTCTTGCCCTTAATCGGACCGCGATGTTCATAATAGGTTTGCATATCGGCGAGCAGTTGGCATGGATGAAAAGTATCCGACAAACCATTAATGACAGGGACATCGGAATGATCCGCAAAGCGCTGCAGCTTTATATGTTCGAACGTGCGAATCATGATGCAGTCCACCATCCTGGACAGGACACGCGCGGTATCTTCAACAGGTTCCCCTCGCCCTAACTGGGTATCATCCGGAGACAGAAAAATGGCATGGCCTCCCAGTTGAGCCATCCCTGTTTCAAACGATACGCGCGTTCGTGTCGATGATTTTTCAAAGATCATGGCAAGTACCTTGCCCTTTAACGTCTGCTGAATATCTCCGTTTAACAACCTTTGTTTACCCGCGACAGCATTCTCGATGATGCCCTGCAATTCACCGGTATTCAGATCTGTCAGACTCAAAAAATGCCGTAATGCCATCGTTGTTGCCTACTTTAGAAATGCCTTGATGATCCTGCCTGTGATATCAACAATCTGCTGCGCCTCTTCATCAGTGATAATGAGTGGCGGCAATATGCGCACGACATTATCTGCCGTGACATTAATGAGCAGGTGTTCTGCTAGCGCCATGTTGACCAGTTCCTTGCATTCCCGGTTCAATTCAATACCAAACATCAGTCCTTTCCCGCGAATGGATGTCACGCCTTTCACACCGGCAAGCGCGGCGCGAAAACCACTGAGCATTTTTTCTCCGAGTTGTTCCGCGCGTTTATCCAGTTGTTGTTCCGTTAAAACATCCAGCACGGAGAGTGCGGCGCGTGATGCCAGTGGATTGCCGCCAAAAGTCGAACCATGACTGCCCGGCTGGATCATTTCTGCCGCAATGCCACGTGCAAGACATGCGCCGATGGGCACACCATTACCGAGCGCCTTGGCAAGCGTCATAACATCCGGTGTGACATCTTCGTGCTGACAGGCAAACCATTTGCCGGTGCGGCACATCCCGGTCTGGATCTCATCCAGGATCAAAAGCAAACCAAGTGCATTGCAGATTGCGCGTACTTTGCGCAAATAACCCTCATCCGGAATAACTATTCCACCTTCCCCCTGGATGGGTTCCA
>JAENIZ010000127.1 GCA_016844485.1 Gammaproteobacteria bacterium
ACCTTTGAAGCGATGTGCCGGGCGGAGCGTTGCAGGTAATCGGCGACCGCGTAGTGATATTTATAGCCGAGCTTTGCTTTCACCAGTTGCGCGATCACGGTGGCCACGCCACCCAGTTGCGCGTGACCAAAGGCATCGCGTGTTCCGGCTTCGGCCAGAAATTTACCGTCGCTGTTACGCACACCTTCCGACACTGCAATCACGCAGTAATCATTTTGCTCAACACTCGCTTTCACCTTTGCGAGAAATCTTTCCTCGTCAAAGGTGATCTCGGGAAATAAAATAACATGCGGTGGATCCCCCGGTTTTTCACCGGCCAGTCCCGCGGCGGCCGCGATCCAGCCTGCATGCCGGCCCATGACCTCGAGAATAAATACCTTGGTTGAAGTCCGCGACATGGACATGACATCCAGCGCCGCCTCTTTAATCGAAACAGCAATATATTTCGCCACTGAACCGAAGCCGGGGCATTGGTCAGTAAACGGAAGATCGTTATCCACGGTCTTCGGCACATGGATCGCCTGTATTGGAAAGCCCATCGTTTCGGAAAGTTGCGACACCTTGAGACAAGTATCAGCGGAATCGCCACCGCCGTTATAAAAGAAATAACCGATATTATGTGCGCGAAAGACTTCAATAAGCCGTTCATATTGGGCACGGTTTTGATCCAATCCTTTCAGCTTGTAGCGGCAGGAACCAAAGGCGCCGCCCGGCGTGTGTTTAAGTGCCCTGATGGCTGCGGGTGTCTCAAGACTGGTATCAATCAAATCCTCGGTGAGCGCGCCGATGATACCGTCACGGCCGGCATAGACCTTCCCGATCTTGTTCTTATGGCAGCGGGCGGTTTCGATGACACCACATGCCGTCGCATTGATGACTGCGGTGACACCTCCGGATTGTGCGTAGAATGCATTTTTACGATCCGCCATTTTTCAATGCCCCCGAATACTCATGATCAACAAAAACAGTGCCGGTAGCCTGTGATAAAATACCAACATAGACATGCACTTGCATTTCTGCGAAGTGATTTTGCTAGCATTGGACGTACAGGAACTTGTCAAACCCCGGTACACTCAATATATCTGCAATTATAACTACAGGCCAGATTCGTGAAATTTCTGTCAACTATCTTGGTTGCCCTGGGACTGATCTTCAGCACTGCGTGGGCCGTGACCACCCACGATTTGCCGGATATCGGAGATTCGGCGGGCAGCGTGGTGTCGCCCGAATACGAGCTGCGCCTGGGTCAGGCCGTCATGCGCCAGGTACGACAATACGCCAATATGATTCAGGATCCGGAGGTAGAGTCCTACATTCTGTCCATCGGCTATCAATTAGCCGCTAATAGTGACAACAATCAAATACCTTTTATCTTCTTCATTATGAATGACCCGGTCATCAATGCCTTCGCCGCGCCCGGCGGAGTTGTGGGTGTAAACAGCGGCGTAATCCTCAACTCTGAAACCGAGAGTGAACTTGCCGGTGTCATGGCGCACGAAATCGCGCACGTCACTCAGCGCCACATGGCAAGGACGTTTGAAAAGGCGAGCCAGTTCAGTCTGCCGATGATGGCGGCGATGATCGGTGCCATAGCGCTAGGTATTGCCAACCCGGAGGCAGGTCAGGCTGCCCTTGCCATCACCATGGGTGCAAGCGCGCAATACCAGATCAATTTTACCCGCGCAAATGAAGAAGAGGCGGACCGCGTTGGTATGCAGCTGCTGGCGCGATCCGGTTTTGATCCCCGCGGAATGCCGGCATTCTTCGAGCACCTGCAACAGATAACCAGATATAGTGGTGGCAATGCGCCGGAATTTTTAAGGTCACATCCATTAACGGAATCGCGTATCGCAGATTCCATGGCCAGAGCTAATCAATACCCTCCCGGAAAATATCAAAGCAGCATAAGTTTTAAACTCATACGCGCAAAGTTACTGGTCATGGCACAAGATCGACCAAACGAAGCCGTTAAACTGTTCGAACAGCAATTAAGTTCAGACGACTACCCGGATAAAACATCCGCGCGTTATGGTTATGTCCTTGCGCTCACTGCCGCGGAAAACTTTCTCAAGGCGCGCGAACAATTGCATATATTGCTAAACGACGAACCGGAGAACATTGCCTATCTGCTGGCCGCGGCGAGACTGGAATCTGCGCAAAGAAACTTTCCTGCGGCGGCTGGCATCTATCGTGAAGCACACCGGCTGTATCCTGACTACCGGCCCCTGGTATTGGGTTATGCCAGGGCATTGCTCGATGCCAGGGAATCGCTTGTGGCACGCGATCTCCTGCGCAGGTACGGCCAAGACCATGATCCGGACCTTGCGTATTATGATTTGTTATCACAGGCCGAGGCCGAAACAGGTTCGCCGGCGGAATCCGGTATTGCCAAGGCAGAATATTATTATCTATCGGGTGATACGAAACTGGCGATCGATCGGCTTAAGTTTGCACAACTGCAAACCGAACTCAACTACTACCAGCAGGAACGCATCAGCGCGCGTCTGGCGCAACTGGAATATGAACTTGAACTGGAAAAAGAACTGCAACTATAAAAAATAACTGCAACATTAAATTTTCCGATAAAGTATCTCACTATGATCTCAACACGCAGATTTTTTCTTAGGACATTGATGGCGGGGTCTGCACTACTTGCGGGCCTGGGAAGTTTTTTGAAACCACTGGTTGCATTCGCTGAAAGGAATAGTTCCGCATTTTCCGCCGAGACGGAAGCCGAGGCCATCGCAAAGTTTTTCCCTGATCAAAACATCACGCCCAGCGATGCTATTGCGATCAGTGTTCATGATCTTGTCGAAAATGGCGCGATTGTCCCCGTAGAAATAAACACCAGTCTTCCCGAAACCAGTTCAATTACCATCCTGGTGGAAAAAAATCCCAATCCCCTGATTGCAAATTTTGATTTAAGCCCTGAATGCTCAGGTTTTATTGCAACACGCATCAAGATGGCGAAACCATCCGATATTGTGGCCGTGGTCAGATCACAGGGAAAACTTTTCAGTGCCCGTAAATTTGTCGAAGTTATTGAAGGGGGCTGTGGTTAACAGAGAACATAGATAATACATGGCATCCAGCATAAAAATTCGCACATCCATCAAAGACGGTCTGACCACCGTGCGATCCATCATCCGGCACCCGATGGATTCCGGTTATATAAAAAATCCGGAAACCGGAGATACCATTCCGGCACATTATATAGAGAAGGTCACCGTGCATCATGGCGACAAACTTGTTCTGCAATGCGACTGGGGTCGCGCTGTATCAGCAAATCCTTTCCTCTCGTTCATATTCTCCGGCGCGAAGACCGGAGACACTCTTCGCATCAGTTGGGCTGATAACAAAGGCGAGAGTGATTCAATCGAGGCAGTAATCCAGTAGCTATCACAATCACGGGAGTAATTAATGGTGGGCCGGTTGCTATCAGTGTCCGACCTTTCGCGACATTCGCACTTTCCTGTGCATCGTGGGCGATTCGACAATTTTGCCGGGACACCTACATGGATGTAGGCGGTAGACAACGTCAGGAACAAGTTGTCGAGTAAAATTGGT
>JAENIZ010000003.1:0-19142 GCA_016844485.1 Gammaproteobacteria bacterium
GGACAATATTGATTATGCGTTCTCTGAGTGCCTCGGTGGGGGCTTCACCCGTTACCAATACAATCATGTTGTAACTGGTTACATTGAGATGTGCATTTTCATTAATCTCTTCATCTTTGAAAAAGGCCTGGATTGCCTTAAGCTCAATAGTCTCGTCTTCAATCAGGGTTCCGGTTGTTCGGGTATCATGCGCAACAGTAGCACCTGTCGCACCGCCTGCTACAACGGCTGCCGCACAACCATGCAAAATCAAAGTGCTTAGCAGGTAAAAACATAATTTATATGTAAGTATAAATGTTTTCATTATGAATCCTGTCCTAATAGTTGGCGATCAACGAGATCGCATAAAGAATGAATGATCATTATATGTACTTCCTGGATACGCGCAGTAGACCAACTGGGCACGCGTATTTCAATATCCCCTTCTTGCATCAGATCAGCGACTTGTCCGCCTTCGCGACCGGTCACTGCAATGATGGCCATGGATCGATCATGTGCGGCATCGATGGCGTGAATGATATTGTGTGATTCTCCACTGGTACTGAAGGCGAGTAATATATCACCTGGTTGACCGAGCGCACGTATCTGTTTGGAGAAAATATCTGCAAATTGATAATCGTTGGCAATGGATGTCAGGGTTGATGTATCGGTAGTCAGGGCAATCGCCGGCAGGCCGGGACGTTCCATTTCAAATCGGTTCAGCATCTCGGAAGAAAAATGCTGCGCATCTGCCGCTGACCCGCCATTGCCACAACTCAGTATCTTATGTTCCTGAAGCAGGCGATCGGCCATTAATGCAGCCGCTTTTGCTATTAATGGCGCAAGCAACTCTACCGCCTCGGTTTTAAGCTGTATGCTTTCGTTAAAATTATCTCTGACTCGCTGAATTGGATCCATGGTTGCAAATTGACAGGTAATATGACGGCATGTTTATTATGCCTGAAATGCGTTTTTTATCCATCCTATCTCAGGCTTGTCAGTTGGTCCTGATATTATCACAACATCAAATCTGCAGGGTTGTTTGGATGCCGCGCGATTAGATTGCAAGTAATACTGGCCGGTATTGATAATTCGAGCACATTTTTGTGTATCAATTGACTCAAGCGCGTCGAGGTAGCGATCGTTTGCACGGTACCTGACTTCTACAAATGCAATGACATTTTTATCCTGCATGATTAAATCGATTTCACCACCTGGTCCATGATAGTTACGCTCGAGCGGCTTCAATCCTTGTTTCTTCAAGTAATCAAATGCCATGTTTTCTGCCCATTGGCCACGCTGGTAAGTATTGTGTGCAATGATTGACACTCTTTAGTGTGTGCTCCCGGCATCAAGCAATTGTGGAGTGCCATTTACAAATTTTGTCCAGGTTAATTGCCGTTGTATACGCCCGTCTTTAGTAGCTTTCAGAAGGCCGGTTTCACCCTCAAATCGTTCATTCTGCATGAAGAGTCTCCCGAGATGTGGGATGATTCGATAAGCATCTATCCCAAATGCATAAAGGCGTCTGTAGGCAGATTCATTCTGTTCCCAGTTATTATTTAATGTCTGTTGCAATGGCGAATACACATGTCCGGGATCAACCACCCACGGCATATCAGCGAATACTACATTATTAATGTCGTTATCCGCTTCCGGATCGGGGACACCCGAATAAACACTGGATATCGAATAAGCATCGATATCATCAGCACGGTAATAACGCAATTGCGGGATCAATTGCCTGGCCATTACCGGTGTAGCCGCTATGAAGATAAAATCTGCATCCTGTCGTCGTCGCGGCTCAGAATCTATTTTTCTACCCATAATTGTGGTGAGCTCTTTTGCCCGTTGCTCGCTTTTATCGATATTGAGTAATAACTTGACCGGAGTTGAGTAATCCTGTGTGTCTGCTGAAATTCTGGCCCGTTCAAGAATTTTCCCTCCAAGTTTTTCCCACTGTGAATTAAAGGCGTTGTAAAGACGATCACCCCAGGTTGTTTCGGGTGTAATAACCAGTGCATAGGCATGACCATCAAACCAGGCACGATCTGCCGCCTGAAACGCTTCATCCTCAGGCAAGAGTCCAAACTGAAAAACTGCAGGAAGTACGGATGCTTGATCAGTATTGGTTGTATCTTCAGAAATAATATCATGTTGATTCAGCGCAAGAGTTTTAACAGGCAAGTTGCCATTGCTAATGAGTTCTGCAACAGCCTCCTTTTCCAGAGGACCAACTATAAAATCCGCTCCGTCAGCTACGGCATTTTGATAGGTAGCCAGGATATTCTGTTTATCAGTGTCATAGATTTTGATAATTGGCTTGTTATCTGTTGAACCTTCATACCATGCCGCCAGAAAGCCTTCACGTATAGCGAGTGATATATCGCGATATTGCGCGCCAAATGGCAGTAATAATGCAATTTGACGTGGCTGAAGGTTTACTTGTTCAGTCAGTGTGAATATTTCCGGAACGATGTATTCCCTGGCCGCGTGTCCAGGATAGCGCTGGTTCCATGCTTCAATGGCTGTTTCCAGGTTTAACCTGTTATGCAGCATCGTTTTGGTGAGTATCGCCAGTTCCAGCCAGCCCAGAGTATCACCGGTGGATACTGTGCGTTGTTGTTCAAGTTCGGGTACAGGGATCTGTGATAACAGGTGCCAGATTGACTGGTAGTTTTCGCGGAATTCTTCTGCCGTATCCAGATATGCCTCAAGTACTAGCCGTTCATTTACAGCACTATCAAGATCCTCATTTTGTTCATAGGCTATTGCCCTGGTTTCATGGTATGTAGACAAGAGTGGGCGCGATGAGTCGACCGGGAGTTCAATATCCAGCCAGTTTATGGCGGCTGCAGGTGAGTTTTCGCTGATTGCAATCCGTGCATGTAGGATATTATTTTGCGTGATTTGTATTCCGGTCAACTTTTTCCGTTCCAGGTCAGCCAGCAGCTGTTTTGCAGGGTCTATTTCATTTCCCTCTATATAGGCACCGGCAGCTTTCAATCTATATGATTCGGTGTTTTTTGTATCATGTTCAGCAAGTAAAAGATATTCTTCTGCGGCAGCGGAATAATTTCGGGCAAGTAAATATTCACGCGCCTGCTGCTCAGGATCGATGGATATCTGATCAGGCGGTTCTTTGGTCACGGCACCGGGGCCGCATCCGGATAAAACTAGAATAACAATTCCAAGAATTGTCAGCTGGCGCATGGATATAATATCTAACATAGCTATGAGAATATGACTACAGTATCGAAGTGAGGTTTCACGTGTCAATTATTCCAGGATCCCTGTATATTATAGCGACGCCAATCGGTAATCTTGAAGATTTAAGTCCCCGGGCGTTGGAAATTTTGGGGAATGTTGATCTCATTCTTGCAGAAGACACCCGGCATAGCACACAATTGCTGCATCATTATGGTGTGCACACCCCAATGCAGGCATATCATGACCATAATGAACGGAAATTAGTGTCACGCATTATCAGCAGGTTGCATAAAAATGAAACCATCGCCCTGATTTCAGATGCGGGTACGCCATTAATCAGCGACCCTGGTTATCATCTGGTTACCGCCGCCCATGCTGAAGGTATCAAGGTAGTTCCGATACCTGGACCCTCTGCGCTTATCAGTGCATTATCCGTATCAGGTATTGCAACAGATCGATTTGTATTTGAAGGATATTTACCGGCCAGACAGGCGGCCCGCCGCAATCGCTTATATGATCTTGCAACAGAACAAAGGACGCTGGTTTTTTTCGAAGCGCCTCACCGTATTGTCCAGTGTGTAGAAGATGCTGTCAGTTGTCTGGGATCGGATCGTAATGCGACACTGGCCAAGGAACTGACCAAACAATATGAAACTGTACGCAAGGATACTTTGATCAATTTGCTGGATTGGTTGGATAAAGACGACAAGCTGCAAAAAGGTGAGTTTGTTCTGATTATTGCTGGTGCCAGCGAGGCCGAACTTAATGAAATTGAGGCGGTCAGAGTCTTGAAAATATTATTGCAGTCACTATCTGTGAAAGAGGCCGCAACATTTGCGGCCGAGATTCTGCATGACAATAGAAACAGGATGTATAAATTGGCAATAATGCTGAAGGAAGATAAGTGACAATGTTTTAATCAGGTAAGTACTGTCTTGCATATTGAGACAGCATGCTTGAAACTTATATAGAGGAAGTCGACCGGGCAATCGCCGCCGAAAATCGGTGGAGGAAAGTCCGGGCTCCGCAGGACAGGGTGCCAGATAACGTCTGGGAGGCGTAAGCCTACGGAAAGTACCACAGAAAATATACCGCCCCACCACTATCCCGGAAGTAATATGTAGGTTATTAATAGCGTAATCTGTAAGTATGCATTCACTAATAACTGATCTATTTCGTCCGGGTTAGTGGCGGGGTAAGGGTGAAATGGTGTGGTAAGAGCGCACCGCGTCGGTAGTAATACCGCCGGCAGGGTAAACCCCACCTGGAGCAAGACCAAATAGAGGGGCCGGTTTAAGATAACCATGCGCGGTCCGCGCTGTCCCTGGGTAGGTCGCTTGAGATGTATGGTGACATACATCCTAGATGAATGATTGTCACCGTTGGCTCATGCTGACGGCACAGAACCCGGCTTATAGGTCGGCTCCCTCACTATCTTTTCGCGTCCAATAATAGGTTGGTTTTTCCTTGAGTATAACTTTAATAATATTATGCAACTTAATGATATAAAATAGGTTATTAGAAAGATAAAATTGAAATTTCATGTCTTCCAGCAACTTTTGACACATAAGTATTTGTTAAATAAGACAGATTTACTCTCAAAAAACACAAAGTTTTCTTGACATTATCCTTCCCAAATACCTATGATTCATTAAGTGGGGATTTGTGGGTGATTGTGGTTAATTATAATCTTGCAGGGGACTTCTGGTGTTTCGCGGATTCAGCATACTCAGTGTTGATAGTAAAGGCCGTCTGGCTGTGCCCAGCCGCTACCGTCAACGGCTTATATCCCTCTCTGAGGGCAATCTTGTCCTGACGCTTAATCCGCTGGATCGATCCCTTTGGTTATATCCCCTGTCTGAGTGGGAATTGATCGAATCCAAGCTGGCAGGGCTGTCTGATTTTGATAAACAGGGCAGGCGTGCCAAGCAAATGATGCGTGGTTATGCGACAGACTGTCAGTTGGACGGTCAGGGGCGGATCCTGATCCCACAGGAATTACGTGCTCACGCAGGACTCGGAAGACAGGCGGTTATTCTGGGTCAAGGTAATAAGTTTGAGATATGGGATGAGCAGGCATGGAGCAAGTTGCGTGATGAGTGGTTGTATGAAGTGGGTAAAGATTCCGGAGAACCGTCAGACGCGCTTAAATCCCTGTCATTATGATTGATTAATATAAATTGCCGCCTGGCAAATGAATATTACGGAGTATGACCATACACCGGTACTGTTAAATGAGGTATTACAGCATCTTAAAGTCCGACCGGATGGTTTTTATGTCGACTGCACTTTCGGGCGCGGGGGTCATGGCAAGGCGATCTTGCAACAGCTTGCAGAACAGGGACGATTGCTTGCCATTGATAAAGACCCTGCTGCAATTGCGGCTGCTAGTAAAGAGTTGCGAGATGATCCACGAATTACATTAGTACATGGACCATACACGATAATGAGCCAACAAATAGAGACTCAAGGCAAAATGGGTCAGGTTGACGGTATAATATTTGATCTTGGCGTCTCTTCTCCGCAACTTGATAACCCCGCACGAGGTTTCAGTTTTCAAAACGATGGTGTACTTGATATGCGCATGGATACCACCAAAGGTATTACAGCGGCAAAATGGTTAAGTTGTGCCAGGGAAAAAGAAATTACTGAAGTTTTGCAAAGCTACGGCGAAGAACGATATGCGAGGAGAATTGCCAGGGCAGTTATAAAGGCACGCTCTGAAAATCCTTTAAAGACCACACAACAACTTGCCGGACTGGTTTCGGAAACTGTTCCAACAAGAGAAAAACATAAACATCCGGCTACCCGGACATTCCAGGCCATACGTATTTTTATAAACCGTGAACTGGACGAGTTGCGTGTGGCACTCGCGCAGACAATTGATGTATTGGGTGTTGGTGGGCGATTGCTGGTTATCAGTTTTCATTCCCTGGAGGACAGATTGGTAAAACGGTTTATGCGCAATGAATCACGCGGTGATAGTTACCCTCTCGAGATACCGGTAACGCATGATTTGATAAGACCAAGATTAAAGATCATTGGTAAGGCAGTTTACCCCTCAGGCAGGGAAATCAGTGAAAATCCACGCGCCAGAAGCGCAGTGATGAGAATTGCTGAGCGGGTAACAGGATGAGGATATTTGTTTTTTGGATTCTTGTGGCGGCAGTATTCATTTCTGCAGTGGAGGTTGTTGTAGCCCGCCACCAGGCACGAAAATTATTTGTTGAGATTCAAACACTCGAAAAAGTCAGAGATGAATTGGATGAAGAATGGGGCCGTTTACAGCTTGAACAGAGCACCTGGGCAACGGATATACGCATAGAATCCCTGACACATGGTGAAATGGACATGAAAACACCAGACATGAATTCTATTGTGTTATTGGCTAAATGATGCAAATAAAACAATCTCCCGTCTACACCATCCGGCGATGGCTATTGCTAGGCCTGTATATGTTTGGAATGTCCGTGTTGATATGGCGGGCACTAGACTTGCAGATCCTGAACCAGGAATTTTTGCAGGAACATGGGGATGCGCGGGCGTTGCGTGTTGTGGATATTCCGGCGCATCGTGGAATGATTATAGATAGAAACGGTGAACCGCTGGCGATTAGTACGCCTGTGAATTCCATCTGGGCAACTCCCCGAAAGGTGTTGATGTCTGAAATGGACCTGTCGCCACTGGCGGGCTATCTGGATTTGAGTGTGGACGAGCTCAATATCTTATTAAAAGATCGTGTTGGCCGGGAATTTGTATATTTAAAGCGGCATATCGATCCCGTGCAGGCAGAAAAAGTAATGGACTTGAATATCCCTGGTGTTTCATTACAGCAGGAATTCCGTCGCTATTATCCGCTAGGTGAGATAACTGCGCATATCATTGGTTTTACGAATATTGACGATATTGGACAGGAAGGCCTCGAATTGGCTTATGACGAATGGTTAAGAGGTACACTTGGCAGCAAGAGGGTTTTAAAAGATCGGCTGGGACGTATTGTTGAAAATATTGAAAGTATAAAAACACCAAAACCGGGCAAAACACTCGAACTAAGTATTGACCGCAGAATTCAATACCTGGCATATCGTGAATTAAAATCGGCAGTGAATTTGCACCATGCGCGTGCCGGGTCACTGGTTATGCTTGATGCAAAAACCGGTGAAATCATGGCTATGGTTGGTCAACCGTCGTATAACCCCAATAATCGCACTGATTTAAGGAGTGAATATTTCCGTAATCGGGCTGTTACCGATGTTTTTGAACCCGGGTCAACATTAAAACCATTTACTATCGCCGCAGCGCTGGGATCCGGTAATTATTCTCCTGTTACCACAATAGATACTCGTCCTGGCTATATCAAAGTTGGCGATCATGTGATTCGTGATATTCATAATTATGGTGTTATCGATGTGGCAACGGTCATAAAAAAATCCAGTAATGTGGGTGCAACCAAGATCGCATTATCGCTTGAGCCAAGCAAATTATGGGACATATTTTCCAGCGTGGGTTTGGGTCAAACCACAGGAAGCGGTTTCCCGGGAGAAACAGCGGGCCATTTAAATGCCTATAACAATTGGTCTGAGGTAGAACTTGCGACTATCTCATTTGGTTATGGGTTATCAGTTACCGCCTTGCAACTTGCGCAGGCGTATATGGTATTGGCAACGGGTGGCACGATGTTGCCACTGTCTTTCCACAAGATAACGGAGCCGGTTGCTGGCAGGCGTGTAATATCCATGGAAATAGCAGGACAAATTCGCGCCATGCTGGAAGCGGTTGTGCAAAAGGAAGGAACCGGGCAACAGGCTGCCGTGACCGGATATCGGGTAGCCGGAAAAACCGGCACAGTGCATAAATCAGTGGCTGGTGGTTATTCAGAAGACCGTTATTTGTCTTTATTTGCCGGTATGGCCCCGGCTGCAGATCCCCGGTTGGTAATGGTCGTAGTGATCGATGAGCCGCAAGGCGATCAATATTATGGTGGCCAGGTGGCCGCTCCAGTATTTTCCAGGGTCATGAGTGGGGCATTACGATTACTTGACGTGCCCCCTGATGACCTGCCAGCACTCACAGGCACTATTGTCGCGGGCAAAGAAATACCTGTGGAGATATTAGAATAATGATGGCAGTAAAGTCGATAACAGATGGCTATCCTTTAAGTGTCCTGTTGCAGGGGTTCATCAGTGTAACATCTGATGTTGATGTCGATGTTACGGGTATCGCAATAGATAGTCGCAAAGTCATGCCTGGTGATTTATTTATTGCATGCCAGGCGGGTCAACGAAGTGCTATCCCCTATATCAACGCGGCTGTTAAGGCAGGTGCAAGCGCAGTTGTGGCGGAAACTGGATATTTGCCTGAGCCATTCATATGTTCAGTCCCGTTATTAGGTATTAGCGATTTATATACTAAAACAGGGATTATTGCAGATCGTTTTTATGGGCACCCCTCTGCAGATATGACTGTAATTGGTGTGACCGGTACGAATGGCAAAACCACAGTGAGTTATATCCTCGCGCAATCACTTTCTGATTCTGACAAAAATATGTGCGGGTTAATCGGCACATTGGGATATGGGCGAATAGATAATTTGTTACCAGGCCTGAATACAACCCCTGATCCTATTACTCTGCATCATCTGCTTGCTGATATGCGCGATCAAAATATTGGACGGGTTGTAATGGAGGTCTCATCACATGGGCTTGATCAATATCGTATTGCAGGTGTCGATTTTAACATCGCGATATTCACCAACCTGAGCCGGGATCATCTCGATTACCATGGCAGCATGGGAAGTTATGCAGATGCGAAGCGTCGTTTTTTTACCAATCATCAAATTAACAGAGCAGTGATCAATATCGATGATGCTTTTGGCAGCTCACTTGTTAAGGAACTGGATGAAAATGTACAAGTGATTGCATACACACTGAATACTGATTCAAATTTAAGGTTGAAAAAGAATATATCCCTTGTTTCCGGAAAGATAATGTCCGGACGTTCCGAAAATCTGTCATTGGAAGTACATACCCCGTGGGGTGAAGGATGTTTAACAGCTCATTTGTTGGGGAAATTTAATGCCTATAACCTCTTGGCCGGCCTGTCAGCGTTATGTCTGCTCAACTATCCACTGGATAAGGCGTTACTCCGGTTATCTCAGTGCAAGAATATTCCTGGACGAATGGAAAGGTTCGGTGGCGATCAACATCCGCGGATTGTAGTCGATTATGCACATACGCCCGATGCGTTAGAACAGGTATTACTGACCCTCAAGACGCTTTGTCAAGGCAGCTTATATTGTGTGTTTGGTTGTGGAGGAGAACGCGACAAAGGGAAAAGATCTCAAATGGGTGCAGTGGCGGAACGGTATGCAGATATTATTGTGATAACCAGTGATAACCCCCGCCATGAGGATCCGGATGCAATAATTCAGAATATTCTGAGCGGTATACAAAAACGTAATAAGATAAGGATAGAAGCTGATCGTGAAATTGCAATAACATCTACCATCAAGGCCGCAACTAAAAATGACATTATATTGATTGCTGGCAAAGGGCACGAAAATTATCAGGATATTGGTGGCAAGCGCTTCCCATTCAGTGACCAGCAGGTCGTACGTCGTGTGCTGGAGTCTAATTGATGATCAATATGAAGCTTTCAGAAGCCGCAAAATCATTACACTCGATATATTTTGGTCAGGATGTTGAATTTTCCGGTTGTAGTACTGACAGCCGTAAGGTGAATAAGGGAGAGTTATTTATTGCCCTTAAGGGCGATCGTTTTGATGGCCATGATTTTCTAAAGAGTGCAAAACAACATGGTGCATGTGCTGCCATGGTGGAAAAGGCAGAAGAACAATATTTACCCACGCTTGTGGTTGAAGATACGCGCCATGCAATGGGCAAACTGGCTGAATATTGGCGTGCAGGGTTTTCAATTCCATTGGTTGCGATTACCGGGAGCAATGGTAAGACAACAGTCAAGGAAATGCTGGTCAGCATATTGCGTCTGCAAGCACCAGTGTTGGCGACACGGGGGAATCTGAATAATGACATTGGTGTTCCGCTGACACTGTTTGGTCTGGGCAACGAGCATCGTTTTGCTGTAGTGGAAATGGGCGCGAACCATCCGGGGGAAATTGCGTGGCTCAGCCGGATTGCACGACCCACCGTTGCATTAATTACGCAATGCGCACCGGCACATTTGGAAGGGTTTGGGAGTATTGAGGGTGTGGCACGTGCGAAGGCAGAAATCTATGAGAGTCTGGATCATAATGGTACTGCCATCATCAATGCGGATGATGCTTATGCTGAATTATGGCGAAAGAAGATCAGGGGATTCAGGCAACTGAGTTTTGGCCTGGAACAGCCCGCGGATATCAGCGCGAAATCCATTTCACAATCTGTATCCGGGGCCAAGAGTGATTTTGTTTTAATAACCCCTTGCGGATCGATAGACATTTCATTACCGATGTTGGGCAAACACAACATTATTAATGCATTGGCGGCAGCGACCTGCGCTACCGGTTTGAAAATTGACCTCACCCTGATAAAACAGTCAAGGGTCGCCTGGAAACAAAATCAGGTCTGAATAATTCGCGCATCATCGATGATACCTATAACGCCAATCCTGTCTCGCTTGCTGCTGCGCTAAACGTGATTTCCGCTTTTCAGGGCAGGCGTTGGCTGGTATTGGGTGATATGGGTGACCTTGGTCCGGAGAGTGAAGTAATGCATACCAGGGCAGGCAAGGCAGCCAGAGAATCCGGTATTGAGAGATTGTACGCAACTGGCCCGTTAAGTCGTGCCGCAGTGGAATCGTTTGGTAATTACGCAATGCATTTTACAGATATAAATCAACTTATTGAAAATCTTCAAAATGATATTGCATCTGATGTCACGGTATTGGTTAAAGGATCACGTGCAATGCAAATGGAACGCGTTGTTAACAGTCTGGAGGCCAAAAGCTAATGCTGATCTGGGTGACAGAATACTTGACCCAATATCACAGCGGTTTCAACGTTTTTCAATATCAAACTCTCCGCGTGATCCTGGGTGTATTAACGTCTTTGTTTATTTCCTTGTGTGTAGGCCCATTTTTGATAAAGCGCCTGGGTGAATCTCAAATCGGACAAAGTGTAAGGAGTGACGGTCCTATAACACACCTGGAAAAAGCGGGGACACCCACGATGGGTGGTTTGTTGATTCTTGTCTCCATTGCTGTGAGTACATTGTGCTGGGGAGATATGACGAGCAGATTTATCTGGGTCGTTCTATTGGTCACATTATTTTTCGGTGCAGTAGGCTGGATTGATGACTACAAGAAAGTTGTGAACAAGAATCCGAATGGCCTGGCTGCCCGCTATAAGTATCTGTTTCAATCTGTTATAGGGCTATCGGCAGCAATATTTCTTTATATGACTGCCAGCGTGCCCGCAGAAACACAATTGATCATACCGTTCATTAAATCTGTCAATTTTGATCTTGGCTGGTTCTATGTCGTACTTACCTATTTTGTGATTGTCGGATCAAGTAATGCAGTAAACCTGACTGATGGACTGGATGGTTTGGCCATTTTACCCACGGTGATGGTGGCTGCCGCATTGGCTATCTTTGCCTATGTAACAGGCAATATCCGATTTTCCGGTTATCTCGGCATTCCCTATGTCCCCGGTGTAGGCGAAGTCGCAGTGTTTTGTGGCGCAATAGCCGGTGCTGGTCTGGGATTTCTCTGGTTTAACACATACCCCGCTCAGGTCTTCATGGGTGATATCGGAGCCCTGGCGTTAGGTGCGGCATTGGGTGTTGTCGCTGTTCTTGTCCGGCAGGAACTCGTCTTGTTTATCATGGGCGGCGTATTCGTAGTCGAAACTGTTTCTGTAATCTTGCAGGTGGGTTCCTACAAATTGACCGGCCGGCGCATATTCCATATGGCGCCGTTGCATCACCATTATGAATTGAAAGGATGGCCGGAACCCAGAGTGATTGTTCGTTTCTGGATTATCACAGTGATACTGGTATTGATTGGCCTGGCCAGTCTTAAGATACGTTGAGGGAACAGACATTGAGCTGTGTCGCGGAACAAACAGTTGAGATGACAAATACAGATAAACAATTTGATACGGTAATCGTCGGATTGGGAAAAACAGGTTTTTCCTGTGCCTGTTATCTTGCCGATCAAAATGTTGAATTTGCTGTAACAGACAGTCGTAATGATCCGCCGATGCTTGCAGTCATACGTGAGCAGTATCCGCAAATACCGTTGTATCTCGGTAATTTTGATACTGAGCTTCTGTGTAACGCCAATCAATTGTTAATAAGCCCGGGAGTGTCTTTGCGAGAACCTGCGGTCGCAAACGCAATAGCATCCGGGGTCAGTGTCTATGGCGATATCGAATTATTCAGCCAGAACATAACTGCACCCGTCGTAGCCATCACTGGTTCAAATGGCAAGAGTACCGTAACAACTCTGATAGCCGAAATGGCGCGCGCAGCGGGATTAAAAGTGGGACTGGGTGGCAATCTCGGTTGCCCTGCGCTTGATCTGCTGCGTGAAGGCAAGGTCGATGTCTACATTTTAGAACTTTCCAGTTTTCAGCTGGAAACCGTATCGTCGTTGAATGCGTTAGCCTCAGTGGTACTGAATGTGACAGAGGATCATATGGATCGTTATGCAGGTTTGGAAGATTACACCATAGCCAAGGCCCATATTTACGATGGTGATGGCACGATGGTCATCAATCTTGATGATCCCTATGTAGTAAAGATGAGACGGGAGGAACGCAAGGTTCTTGGTTTTACACTCGCTGATCCGCCTGAGAGTGTTTATGGCGTTCGTTGTTACGACAATATCAGATGGTTAGTTAGAGGCAGTAAAAAAATAATGCCGGTTGACATGATTCGCATAGCAGGTGAACACAATGTTGCCAATTCACTTGCAGCACTGGCATTAGGAGATGCGCTTAAATTACCTGAAGAGGCCATGTTGAAAATATTACAGACGTTTGCGGGATTACCACACCGCTGCCAGTGGGTTGCTGAGGTAAATGGAGTTCGCTGGTATAACGACTCCAAGGGAACCAATGTTGGTGCAGCCTCAGCTGCGATCAGAGGTTTGGCAGATAATAAAAATGTGATCCTGATTGCAGGTGGCGATGGTAAAGGAGCGGATTTTAATAAACTGGCTGAAGTTGCGTCTGATCATATACGTGCAGCAGTGGTAATAGGACGTGATGGTCCGCTTCTCAAACAGGCTCTGCAGGGGATTGTTTCTGTATATGATGCCAGCGATATGAAAGCAGCGGTTAATACCGCCGCCAAACTTGCAGTCACTGGCGACGTAGTGTTGCTTTCACCTGCATGCGCAAGCTTTGACATGTTTAAGGATTACCAGGCACGTGGTCATGCATTTATAAAGGCAGTCGAGACGTTGGTGAGTTGATAGATGAGATATAGACAGCAACAAGCGGTGCTAAAAAGCAGTTCGATTGCGAACCGGGGCATATTCTCCGAGTATGATATATGGTTGATAACGGTTTCATTAATTTTGGTTTGTCTCGGCTTGGTGATGGTTGCATCATCGTCAGTTACAGTTGCCGATCGTCAATTTCATGATCCGCTTTATTATTTCTGGCGTCAGTCTGTTTCAATCTGCATTGGACTGGGGCTCGCCTTTATAATTGTCCGGATCCCATTAATTTTCTGGCAGCGATTAAGCGTGCCACTCCTGATCGCTGGTTTGTTACTTCTGGTTTTGGTCCTGATCCCTGATATAGGCCATGAAGTTAACGGAAGCATGCGCTGGATCCGCAGTGGCCCATTTGCATTACAGGCATCCGAGCCAGTCAAATTCTGTGTGATTGCATATCTTGCGGGTTATCTGGTAAGGCGTGGGGAGAAAGTGAAGAAGACTTTTGCCGGATTCATCTTCCCAATCATCGTATTGACCGCGATCTCTGGTTTATTGTTGCTTGAACCGGATTACGGGGCCTGTGTGGTGATGTTCGCAACGGCACTGGGCATGATATTTATGGGCGGTGTACCACTCAGCCGGTTTTTTGCATGGGTTCTGACTGCAGCTGCGGTTTTGATGTCGCTTGCCGTGTTATCTCCCTATCGCATGCAACGACTGATAAGTTTTGTTGATCCTTGGCAGGATCCTTATAACAGCGGGTTCCAGTTGACCCAGGCCCTGATCGCTTTTGGACGAGGTGACTGGTTTGGAGTTGGCCTGGGCAGCAGTATTCAAAAGTTATTTTATTTGCCGGAGGCACATACCGATTTTATGTTTGCAGTACTGGCGGAGGAATTGGGCCTGGCTGGCAGTATGTTCGTCATACTCTTATTTTGTTTTCTGGTCTGGCGGGCATTTGTTATCGGTCAGGTTGCGGAATTGACCGGCAAACGGTTTGCTGCCTATTTCGCTTATGGTATTGGCTTGATCATTGGTATACAGGCCTTTATCAATATCGGGGTCAACATGGGAGTGTTGCCTACGAAGGGTTTGACTTTACCCCTGATGAGCTATGGTGGAAACAGCATTATTGTGACCTGTGTTTTAATAGCCGTATTACTGCGCGTTGAATTTGAAAATAAACAGTGCGGACGTGTCATCGTGCCGGACAAGGAAAGTATTTATGCCGCATAGACCCATATTAATCATGGCAGGAGGCACCGGCGGTCATGTCTATCCGGCATTGGCGGTAGCGGATTATCTGCAACGACGTGGTATCCCGCTGCTATGGTTAGGCACAAATCAGGGATTGGAAGCACAGCTTGTTCCGGCAAAGGGTTTTCCATTATTGACGATCAATATCAGTGGTCTGCGTGGCAAAGGTCTGATGAAGTGGATGCAGGCCCCGGTTATTCTCTGCATCGCCCTGGTACAGGCGTTGATGATATTGATACAACGTAAACCTGCAGCAGTTTTAGGCATGGGAGGATTTGTCAGCGGACCAGGCGGTGTAGCTGCATGGTTGATGCGGATACCATTATGTATTCATGAACAGAATGCAATCGCAGGTTTGACGAATCGTTTGCTTGCGCCCCTGGCCCATACTGTCATGGAGGCATTTCCAGAAACTTTTCCCAAAAGAATCAGGGCCCGGGATACTGGCAACCCGGTACGCACAGAGCTACTTGACGTAAATGCGCCGGATAAACGCATAAAGATTGATAGTGCGGGGGTTATGAAAGTGCTGGTGCTTGGTGGAAGCCAGGGCGCAAGGGCGTTAAATGAAATCGTTCCACATACGGTAGCCAGTCTTCCACATGATATCCAGCTGGAAATCAGACATCAAACTGGCAAAAATCTTTATACGGAAACGGAAGTTCTTTATAAGACACTTAATTGTAAGGCATGCCTTGAGCCCTACATTGATGATATGTCACAAGCCTATGCATGGGCTGATATCGTCATTTGCCGGGCCGGCGCACTTACGATCGCAGAACTTTCCGCAGTGGGTGTTGCATCTATCCTCATCCCATTTCCATTTGCCGTTGATGACCATCAGACTGTTTACCAGGGAGAAACTGGGGCAATTGTTGAGTGAACTCTATCATTCCCGTGGCCGTCTCCTCACGATGGCGCAAGAAGCAAGGGCATTGGCAAAACCCAAGGCCACTGAACAGGTAGCCGAATTATGTCTGGGAGTGGCTTATGCCTGATAAATTTGAACAGGTCATGGGCCGGGTCAAGCATATCCATTTTGTCGGAATTGGAGGGGCTGGCATGAGTGGCATTGCCGAGGTTTTGCATAATCTTGGATATGCGGTGTCCGGTTCTGATGTGCAGGAGAACCGTACAACACGGCGTCTGCAGAATCTGGGGATTAATGTGGCAAGAGGCCATACGCCTGAACATATCAATGGCAGTGATGTCGTCGTTTTTTCCAGTGCGGTGGCACAGGATAACCCGGAGTTACAGGAGGCACGCGCACAACGTATCCCGATTATTCCGCGTGCAGAGATGCTGGCTGAAATAATGCGTTTCCAGCACGGGATCGCTGTCGCTGGAACGCATGGCAAGACAACCACCACCAGCCTCATCGCCAGTTTGCTCGCGGAAGGCGGGCTCGATCCGACCTATGTAATTGGTGGTCTGTTGAACAGCTCAGGATCACATGCCCGACTTGGCAGTGGCAAATATCTGGTTGCCGAGGCAGACGAGAGCGATGCTTCCTTTCTTCATCTGCAACCCATTATGGCTGTTTTGACCAATATAGATGCTGATCACCTGGTAAATTATGGTGGTGATTTTACCTGCCTGCAGAAAAATTTTATCGAATTTGTACAACGCTTGCCTTTTTATGGTTTGGCAGTCATCTGCATTGATGATAGTGGCGCACGCAAGATACTGAACAGTATTACCAAGCCGGTACTGACCTATGGTGTTGATCATGATGCCGATGTTCATGCCCGTGTGATGAAATATGAAGGAAACAAGACCTGGTTCCGGGTGTCACGGAAAAATTGCATAGACTGGCTGGAAATCGAACTGAATCTGCCGGGGAAACACAATGTACAGAATGCGCTGGCTGCAATATCGGTTGCCCACGAACTGGGGATTGCAGAAGAGTCCATCATGAACGCATTACGCAATTTTCAGGGGATCGCAAGACGTTGTCAGGTAACAGGTGAGATTCTGATTGATGGCAAGCAGGTACTTGTCATTGATGATTATGCCCATCATCCGCGCGAGATTTCCGCGACATTGCAGGCTGTACAAACTGGCTGGCCCAAACGCCGTCTTGTTGTGATCTTTCAACCACACAGATATACCCGCACCCGGGATTTGTTTGAAGATTTTACCCATGTTCTGTCTGAAGTTGATGTGTTGTTTTTACTGGATATCTACCCGGCCGGAGAAGAGGCCATAGCGGGCGCCGATGGCCGATCACTCTGCCGGGCGATCCGGATGCGTGGTCAGGTTGATCCCATTTTTATTGAACGGAAAGAAGAATTGAATTCGTTGTTGACCAGCGTAATTCAGGATCATGATTTGTTACTGGTTCTGGGTGCCGGGGATATCAGTTCATTGGCACCTGCATTAATGCAGCAGTTTGGCAGACAGATGCATTGAGGCTTGAACATGTTTAGGGAGATGAATGAGTTTGATAAATACATTGTTCACACCACAGGTCGAGTGATTGAAATGAGTAAGCCCAGACATAAAAGCGCGATACGTGGTGTTTTAAAACACGATGAGCCGATGGCAAACCATACTTCATGGCGAGCTGGCGGCAAGGCGGAGCGTTATTTTGAACCTGCTGATCTTGATGATTTGCGTGATTACATCGCGAACATACCGGCAGATGAACCGCTTCTGTGGATTGGTCTGGGCAGTAATCTTCTGGTGCGTGATGGCGGTTTCAGGGGAACGGTGGTGGCAATCAATGGTGTGTTGAATGAACTTGAGATACGGCAATCAGGCCAGGTTCGGGTTGGGGTTGGTGTCCCCGCGTTCGGAATGGAGACCTGGGATATCGTAACTTCTGTGGAGGTTCTCAATCGTTCAGGGCAACAGAAGATTCGCTCAAGGAATGAATTTGAGATTGGCTATCGTCATGTGCAATTAACTGAAGACGAGTGGTTTATAGCCGCTGAATTAGTGTTACAAGTTGATAAGCAAAATATTGCGGAACAACGTATCCGGGAATTACTTGCGAAGCGTTCGGCGACCCAGCCTACGGGACAATTGAGTTGTGGTTCTGTATTTCGCAATCCACCGGATGATTACGCGGCCAGGCTGATTGAATCCTGTGGTTTAAAGGGTAAGCGTATCGGCAATGCCTGTGTCTCTGAAAAACATGCCAATTTTATTATTAATATGGGTGGAGCGACTGCAAATGAGATTGAACAATTGATCATGCAAATTAAGGACGTTGTGATGCGTGAGTGTAATGTGGAATTGGCCCCTGAAGTAAGAATAGTTGGGGATGCTTAGTGGCGGAGAACAGAAATTGATGCGGGTTATCAGTGGTGAGTGATACAGAGAATCCATACAAGCTAACAGATTATGGGAAAGTGGCTGTGATGATGGGCGGATTGTCGGCAGAACGTGAAATATCACTGGAAAGCGGCCGGGCAGTGCTCGCTGCCTTGGAACGCAAGGGTGTGGATGCCCATGCCATCGATGTCCAGCATGATGTACTGCAAAAATTACAAAAAGGTAATTTTAATCGCGTGTTTATCGCCTTGCACGGACGGGGAGGAGAGGATGGTGTGATCCAGGGCGCATTGGATACCCTGCGACTGTCCTATACCGGCAGTAACGTGTTGGGTTCCGCGCTGGCCATGGACAAGTGCCGCAGTAAACGACTCTGGCAGAGTCATGGTTTACCGACCCCGGCGTTTATGGAACTGAATGAACAGAGTGACTGGAAAAAGGTATGTGATGAACTGGGTCTGCCATTGATGGTTAAACCGGTGCGTGAAGGTTCCAGTCTCGGTGCAAGCAAGGTAACACGTGCAAATGATCTTAAACAGGCGTGGCAGGTGGCGTCGAAATTTGATCAGCGTGTAATGGCGGAATGCTGGATTGAAGGGACTGAATATACCGTCCCGATACTTGAAGAACGTGTATTGCCGTTAATACGCCTGGAGACCCCCCGGGAATTTTATGATTATCAGGCGAAATATATAGAAGAAACGACACAATATATCTGTCCTTGCGGCCTTGCGGCGAAAACAGAGAAGCAACTCGGTGAATTGGCCTTGACTGCATTTCTTGCCCTCGGTGCAAGTGGATGGGGACGCATAGATTTAATGGTCGACAAGGAAGATCAGCCCTGGTTGCTTGAGGCCAACACCATCCCGGGAATGACCAGCCACAGCCTGGTGCCCATGGCAGCTAAGCAGGCAGGTATGGCTTTTGATGATCTGGTAGTACGGATATTGAATACCAGCATGGTCGATAGATCATAGGTTATTAAAATATGAATACGCATAGCACAGTAC
>JAENIZ010000003.1:19150-49828 GCA_016844485.1 Gammaproteobacteria bacterium
TGAGGAACAAACCCCATCTGTGCGGACAACCTCTTTTTATGAGGTGATATTTGCAGTGCTTATTACCGCACTGATGATATGGATCGGATATTACCTGATAAATCCTACAACCTTGCCGATCAAGCAAGTGCGTGTTGAAGGCGAGTTTCGATACTTGTCCACATCAGCATTACAGGGGTTAGTACGCAACAAAGTGCGAGGGGGATTTTTTAATATTGATGTTACATCTGTGCGTAATGCTGTATTGACTGAACCCTGGGTACGTGATGTTTCAGTCCACAGGGTCTGGCCGGATGGCTTGCAGGTATTTGTAAGTGAACAGACAGCTGTAGCACGCTGGGAAGATACCGGTCTGTTAAATAAATCCGGTGAATTTTTTGCCCCTGAGAAAACGACTTTTCCGGCGGATTTACCGATCTTTACGGGACCAGAAGGCGCACAGGCGATGATGATGGAAAAATATCTGTACTTGCAAAAGTTATTACAACCATTCGATGTACAGCTAGCTGAATTACATTTGAATGACCGCAGATCCTGGTCTTTTGATCTGAATAGTGGATTACGTGTTGTGATAGGACGAAAGGATTTTGATGGTCGTGTTGCAAGGTTTATCGATTTTGTCCCGATTAATCTGGGTTCGAAATTATACGAGGTTGAACAGATCGATATGCGATATCCCAATGGCTTTGCGATTCGATGGAAACAGAATAATACAGATATCCAGGGTGAAAGCGGGGCATAACAGATATGGCAAAAAAACCTGACAAAAACCTGATTGTCGGCCTGGATATCGGTACTTCCAAAGTTGTGGCGATTGTAGGGGAGATCACGGCCGATAATGAAGTTGAGATTATCGGCCTGGGATCAAGCCGTTCACGTGGCATTAAAAAAGGTGTGGTTGTGAATATAGAATCAACTGTCCATTCGATTCAGCGCGCCATCGAAGAAGCAGAGCTGATGGCGGGATGTGAGATCCACTCTGTTTATACGGGTATTGCCGGCAGTCATATTCGCAGCCTCAATTCACATGGCATTGTTGCGATTCGTGATAATGAGGTAGCTGTGGGAGATGTGGACAGAGTGATTGATGCCGCACGCGCAGTTGCAATCCCGGCCGATCAAAAGATCCTGCATATACTGCCGCAGGAGTTTGTCATTGATAATCAGGAGGGCGTGAAAGAACCCATAGGGATGTCCGGGGTCAGGCTGGAGGCCAAGGTGCATATGGTTACCGGGGCCGTCAGTGCGGCGCAGAATATTATCAAGTGTGTCCGCCGCTGCGGGTTGGAAGTGGACGATATGATTCTGGAGCAATTGGCGTCGAGTTATGCCGTACTGACGGAAGATGAAAAAGAACTGGGGGTCTGCCTCGTTGATGTCGGTGGTGGCACGACGGACATCGCGATATTTACCGACGGTGCCATTTATCATACTGCCGTCATCCCGATTGCGGGCGATCAGGTTACCAATGATATCGCGGTCGCACTCCGTACTCCGACACAACATGCCGAAGATATCAAGGTGCAATATGCATGTGCACTGACACAACTGGCAAATCCTGAAGAAACCATTGAAGTGCCAAGCGTTGGTGATCGACCGGCACGTCGTCTGGCCAGACAAACGCTGGCAGAAGTTGTTGAACCGCGTTATGAAGAACTTTTTACACTGGTACAGGCAGAATTACGGCGCAGTGGTTATGAGGACATGATTGCAGCCGGCATCGTATTAACCGGTGGCAGTTCCAAGATGGAAGGCGTGGTTGAACTTGCTGAAGAAATATTTCACATGCCGGTTCGTGTAGGTGTTCCGCAATATGTGTCGGGACTGGCTGACGTTGTCAGAAATCCAATCTATTCAACCGGTGTTGGTCTGTTGTTATTCGGCTGCAAGCATGTGCATGACAATATCCCTCCGATCCGGATGAATAGCGGTCTGAAAAATGTATTAGGACGAATGAAGAGTTGGTTTCAGGGTAATTTCTAAAAGTGGGAATTAGGTAAATCATTTAGGAGGTAAAAGCAATGTTTGAACTCGTAGATGCTGATAATGAGGCTGCTGTAATAAAAGTTATTGGGGTTGGTGGTGGTGGTAACAATGCTGTTGACCATATGGTGAATGCAAATATCGATGGTGTGGATTTTATCTGTGCCAATACAGATGCCCAGGCGCTTAAAAAATCCTCGGCGAAGACATTGCTTCAACTTGGCCATAATATAACCAAGGGATTGGGCGCTGGCGCAAATCCGGAAATAGGCAGACAGTGTGCGCTGGAGGATCGCGATCGCATTATGGATGTACTGGATGGTTCAGATATGGTCTTTATTACTGCTGGAATGGGGGGTGGCACCGGTACAGGAGCTGCGCCAATCGTTGCGCAGGTCGCAAAGGAGATGGGAATGTTGACTGTTGCAGTTGTCACACGGCCGTTTGCCTTTGAGGGGAAAAAACGTTCACAGGTGGCAGACCAGGGAATCAAGGAATTAGGTCAGTTTGTGGATTCATTAATTACTATCCCAAATGAAAAATTGATAGCGGTTCTGGGTCGTGAGATCAGTCTGCTCAATGCGTTCGGCGCAGCCAATGATGTCTTGCTTGGTGCCGTTCAGGGTATCGCTGAACTTATCACCCGACCGGGATTAATCAATGTGGACTTTGCCGATGTGCGTACCGTGATGTCGGAAACGGGTATGGCCATGATGGGTTCAGGCAAGGCACAGGGTGAAGATCGTGCCAGACTGGCGGCAGAAGCCGCGATCTCAAGTCCATTACTGGAAGATGTCAATCTGTCTGGCGCACGGGGTTTGCTGGTAAATATCACAGCCGGGAAGGATTTGTCAGCCGGAGAGTTTGAAGAAGTCGGTACTACAGTCAAACAGTTCGCCTCAGAAAATGCGATCGTCATTGTTGGTGCTGTCATTGATCCAGAGATGAGTGGTGAAATGCGTGTCACCATTGTCGCAACCGGTCTTGGACAAAAGGCCAGGGATGATGCAGCCCGTGTAAAATTGGTACAGGCAGCGGGTGGGGGTGTAGATTACCGGGAATTTGACCGGCCAACGGTCATGCGTAACCAGCCAGCGGGGGAAAACAAGGCCAAAACCCCTGTGGAAAATGACCTCGATTACCTTGATATACCGGCCTTTTTAAGGAGGCAGGCAGATTGACATTACAGGCTGCAGCGAGTCAATTTAGCCTGATTATGATAATTGTGACTTGACAGCTGGGCGATTTACCCTTACAAAGGGATGGAGTTGGGGCTCTTTTCCTGAAAAAGGACAATAAAATCAATGATAAGGCAACGTACGCTTAAAAACGTTATCCGCGCTACGGGGGTGGGCCTTCATACTGGTAAAAAGATTTTTCTGACGCTACGTCCAGCGCCGGTTAATACCGGTATCATTTTCCGGCGGATTGATCTTGATCCGCCTGTTGACATTCAGGCACGTCCAGAGAATGTCGGTGATACCCGACTCTCGACCACCCTCGTTAAAAATAATGTCAGGATTTCTACTGTTGAACATCTGTTATCCGCACTGGCTGGCTTCGGCATTGATAATGCGTATATTGATCTTAGTTCTGATGAGGTTCCGATTATGGATGGCAGTGCGGGGCCGTTTGTATTTTTAATTCAATCTGCAGGTGTCATAGAGCAAAATTCTGCCAAGTGCTTTATACGTATCAAGCAGAAGATCCGTGTTGAAGACCAGGACAAATGGGCAATGTTTGAACCATTCAACGGATTCAAGGTAAGCTTTACCATAGAATTTGATCATCCTGTTTTTAATGAAAAGAACTGTCAGGCCGAGATTGATTTTTCAACGACCTCTTTTGTAAAAGAGGTCAGTCGCGCAAGGACATTTGGGTTTATGCGGGATGTGGAATTATTGCGTGAAAAAAACCTGGCATTAGGTGGCAGTCTGGATAACGCTGTAGTTGTTGATGATTATCGCATCCTTAATGATGATGGTCTTCGATATGAAGACGAGTGTGTCAAACATAAAATACTGGATGCCATTGGCGACTTATATTTATTAGGACATAGCCTGATCGGATCATTTTCAGGGTATAAATCCGGTCACGAATTAAATAATCATTTATTAAAGGAATTATTGGCAAATGAAGCAGCCTGGGAATTGGTCAGTTTTGAAGATGAGATTGATTTACCCATCTCATTCATTCAACCGATTTCAGTTACATCATAAAAATAATAAGGCAAAAACAAACTAGTTATTGTGTTTGCCAAGTTTAAGCAGGGATGTACGCAAGTCGTTGTCAGACATCATAGTTGCGACTTTATTAATAAAATTTGCTGAAGCGCTGGTAATAGTTAAACGCCTAGTAGATATTTTATCCAATGGATTATTTAACGGGATGACTTTAATACGAATTGTCCTTAAGGTCTCGAGTTGGCATTCATGCTGCATATAATTGAGTATTTCCGGGATACAATATCTCAGTTTTGCCGCCCAGGTCGGGGAGTCGGTGTGGAGGACGATCGTGGTAGTTGTGTAATTAGCGAGGGTACAATGTGTGTTTAATGGTGGGGCAAGGTAAACGAGTAATTTATTTTCAAGATTACGAAGATTATTAATATGTTGACACAGGTTACCCAGTTGATTGTTACGATCTGAGAAAAGGGAACCTACAGGTAAGATTTGACAATTTCGTGTATCCGGCATACAAAAATTATACAGAAAAGCCAGGTTAAAGAGAACAAATAAAGTATATATATGGAACTTATAATTTTATCCGAGAAACGATGCAAGACCAGCAAGATTTTACTGGGACGAAATAACATTCTTGCGGTTTGTCTGCTGTTGTTTCTTATTACCGTTGGTGCATTTTGTGCGGGCAGCTATTTTACCCTTAAATATTCAGCTAATGCCATTGTCGTCATGTATAAGCAGGAAAAAATGATGCATAAGCAGGAAATTGAACAACAGCGCACCATGATTGACCAGGCAAAACGTGAAGCGGAAAATAATCTGGATGCATTGGCAACCCGGTTAAGTAAATTGCAAGGCCATATAATGCGCCTTGATGCCCTTGGTGCACGTCTTGCAGCGATGGCGGATATCGATGATATTGACTTTAATGTTATGGAACCACTTGGCATGGGTGGACCGGCGTTAACTGAATTTCAAAAATCCCTTCAGGTTTCAGATTTTATTGCGCAACTTGAGCAATTGAGTCTTGAGATTGAAGATCGGGATGACAAACTCGCTGCTATGGAGTCCATGTTGATTGCTGATACCCTTGAAGATAAAACGTTGCCCACTGGGATTCCGGTTCCGGGTGGATGGATGTCTTCACGGTTTGGCTGTCGCGCTGATCCAATATCCGGTAAACGCGAGTTTCATGAAGGGATAGATTTTGCAGGTAATCCGAAGGCATTGGTTATTGCGGTTGCCGCAGGGATTGTAACATGGTCAGACAGACGCAATGGGTATGGTAATATGGTTCAAATCAATCATGGAAATGGCTATGTCACACGCTATGCACATAACAAGATGAATTTAGTGGCTGTAGGCGATAAAGTGGAGAAAGGACAGCCAATTGCAATCTTAGGTTCATCAGGGCGCACTACCGGCACCCATGTTCATTTCGAAGTCGTTCATAATAGCGAGCATGTTGATCCCAAGAAATATATATCAGTAAATTAAGTCATTCCCTTTTATTATTCTGCATTTATCTTAAACCCTGAATAGATGGCATGATTGCTATTCGTGTGGTTAATTATCTAATTTAAAATACCAGGTATGATTATCCGATTAATTAAGAAGATATTTGGCAGTCGTAATGAACGCGTGCTGAAACGCATGCGTAAAACTGTTGAAAAGATTAATGTCCTTGAAAAACAATTTGCCTCACTGTCCGATGAAGATTTTCCTGTAAAAACTACAGAATTTCGTGGACGCCACAAACAGGGAGAAACACTCGAGGAACTCTTACCGGAGGCGTTTGCGTTAATAAGAGAAGCAGGCAATCGTATGCTTGGCATGCGTCATTTTGACGTTCAGTTAATAGGCGGTATGGTATTGCATGAGGGAAATATTGCAGAAATGCGCACTGGTGAAGGAAAAACGCTGGTCGCGACATTATCCGCCTATCTGAATGCACTCACGGATAAGGGCGTGCATATTGTTACAGTCAACGACTACCTCGCCCAGCGTGACGCGAACTGGATGGGGAAGATCTATTCACTCGTGGGCATGCGCACAGGTGTCATTATCTCCGGCATGTCGACTGATCTACGGCGAGACGCCTATGCAGCAGATATTACCTATGGGACCAACAATGAATTTGGTTTTGATTATCTGCGTGATAATTTGGCTTTCAGCAACAGCGAGCGTGTACAACGTAAACTGAATTATGCGATTGTCGATGAAGTTGATTCGATACTTATTGATGAGGCCCGTACGCCGCTTATCATATCAGGTGCAGTGGATGATCGTTCTGATCTCTATATCAGAATAAATGACATTATCCCCAAGTTAAAACGACAGGAAACGGAAGATGGTCCTGGCGATTATACTATTGATGAAAAGTCAAAGACCGCATATTTAACAGAAGAGGGTAACGAAAGGGTTGAAAATCTTTTCCGTGAAACGAAGATTATCAGTTCGGAGCAGGGATTATATGATCCGGTAAATATCAGTGTTCTACATCATTTGAACGCGGCACTGCGCGCGCATGCGTTATTTCATCGCGATGTTGATTATATTATCAAGGATAACAAGGTCGTTATTGTCGATGAATTCACCGGCCGCACCATGCAGGGACGGCGCTGGTCAGAAGGCCTGCATCAGGCAATAGAAGCGAAGGAAGGTGTGCCGATACAAAATGAGAACCAGACACTTGCCACAATCACTTATCAAAATTATTTTCGTCTATATAACAAACTTGCGGGGATGACGGGGACTGCAGACACGGAAGCCTATGAATTTCAACAAATTTATGGACTGGAAGTGGTCGTAGTTCCGACCCACATGCTGATGATTCGTGAAGACATGAGCGATGTTGTTTATCTTAAGGTGAAAGACAAATTCAATGCCATATTGGAAGATATTAAGGAATGCCGCCGGCGCGAGCGACCTGTTTTGGTCGGCACAGCCTCTATCGAAGTATCCGAGTATCTTTCCAATCTATTACATAAGGAAAAAATTCCCCATCAGGTTTTGAATGCCAAATTTCATCAAAAAGAAGCGGAAATAATAGCCCAGGCCGGCCGCCCAGTAACCATTGCAACAAACATGGCGGGTCGTGGCACGGATATTGTACTGGGGGGTAATCTGGTGGCTGAATTGGAGGCGATGGAAAATCCGGATGAGGAAAGTGTCAAGAAATTAAAAGATAACTGGCAAAAACTCCACGAAGAAGTAGTTGCAAGTGGCGGATTGCATATTACCGGTACCGAGCGTCATGAATCGAGGCGCATTGACAATCAATTACGTGGACGTTCTGGGCGGCAGGGTGATCCGGGTTCGAGCAGGTTTTATCTTTCTTTGGAAGATAATCTGATGCGCATCTTTGCCTCTGACAGAGTATCGGCCATTATGCAGAAGCTGGGGATGGAAGAGGGTGAGGCAATAGAATCTCCACTGGTCTCACGTGCAATTGAGAATGCCCAGCGCAAAGTAGAAGCGCATAATTATGATATACGTAAACACCTGCTGGAATTTGATGATGTTGCGAATGATCAACGCAAGGTTATCTATGAACAGCGCGACGAGCTACTTGAGGGGGAAGATGTATTCGATAACATCAAGGCCCTACGGCACGATGTTGTAAATGACATCATCAGCGCCTATATACCGCCAGGGAGTGTAGATGAGATGTGGATTGTTCAGGGATTAACAGAAGCATTGGAACACGAACTTGGGTTACATCTTGATATTGTTGGATGGTTAAAAAATGACAGTTCGTTACATGAGGAAACACTACGTGAGAAAATCATTGAATTTATTAATAAAGCCGCAGAGGAGAAAGAACAGCTAATCGGTCCGGAGATTATGCGTCGTCTTGAAAAACAGGTCATGCTGGATATTCTGGACAGGCATTGGAAAGATCATCTAATTGCCATGGATCAACTTCGTCAGGGAATACACTTGCGCAGTTATGCAGCAAAAAATCCGAAACAGGAGTACAAACGTGAAGCCTTTGAGATGTTTGTACAAATGCTGGATAACATAAAACATGATGTAATCAGCTTTCTGTCTAAAGTTAAAGTCAGAACAGAGGAAGATGTGCAGGCGGCTGAGCATCAACATAAACGTTCGGAGAATATGAAATATAATCATCCTGCTGCTCCAAATGCCCTGGGTGGAAATATTGAACAGGAAGATACAAGCCGTACACCTTTTGTGCGGGGCGAACGTAAAGTCGGGCGCAATGAACCCTGCCCATGTGGATCTGGCAGGAAATATAAACAGTGCCATGGTAAATTGAGATAGTTATTGTGATAACTAATATATAACTATAAATATCAATGGCAGTTGGATTATCTGCTATATCATCTCTATTGCCGGTTAACGGTATACGTGTTGGCGCCTGTTCGGCTGGAATTTATAAAAACCACCGGCCGGATCTCGCCATTATAGCCTGCGATCCCGGTTCAAATTCTGTTGCAGTATTTACACGCAATGCGTTTTGTGCTGCCCCTGTCATTATTGCACGTGAGCATATTCTGAAGTCATCTCCATCTTATTGCCTGATAAATGCCGGGAATGCCAATGCCGGAATGGGCAGGAAGGGTTATGACGATGCAATGAAAACATGCCAACAATTGTCGAAACTGACGGGGTGTCCGGTTGAGGCGGTATTGCCATTCTCAACGGGTGTCATTGGCCAACCTCTGCCCGTGGATAATATATGTCATGCGTTGCCCGGGTTAATGGGCTCTTTATCGGAAACTGCATGGAATGATGTGGCCAAGGCGATTATGACAACAGATACCTTGCCCAAGGGCATCTCCAGGCAAATCAGCGTGGGCGATCAGAACATCACTATTACGGGAATTGCAAAAGGTTCCGGCATGATCAGTCCGGATATGGCTACAATGCTGGCATTCATTGCAACAGATGCAAAAATAGAAAGACATATATTGAACGCAATACTCCTGGAATCTGTTGAACAGTCTTTTCATCGGATCAGCGTCGACGGGGATACTTCCACGAATGATGCATGTGTATTGATTGCAACGGGAAAAAGCACTTTTCCCCGGATAGACTCATTCGACTCGGAATTGGCTGCTCAATTCAGGAAGGCATTAATGGAAGTATGCATCTATCTGGCGCAGGCGATTGTGCGCGATGGGGAGGGTGCAACAAAATTCGTAACAGTCACTGTACGCGGAGGGAAAACTCATGAAGAATGCCGTAATGTTGCACAGGCTATAGCACATTCCCCCCTGATAAAAACGGCCTTATTTGCTTCAGATCCTAACTGGGGAAGAATCCTGGCTGCAATCGGACGTTCGGGTATCGATAATCTCGATGTAAGCCTGATCATGATATCCATAGGTGATGTATGTATTGTTGAAAATGGTGGCCGGTCAGCGGGATATACAGAATCACAGGGTAAGTCGGTTATGGACAAAGATGAAATAACACTGTTCGTGGATCTCAATCGCGGGAATGCAACGGTCTCATTCTGGACGTGTGATCTGTCCTATGAGTATGTGCGTATTAATGCGGAATATCGTTCTTAAATGAGGCTGTGACCGGATCGATAGCTGTTTCGCCATGACATTAAACAGCATGCAAGTTGCAGCAGGGGTAATCTTTAATAAGGCAGGTAAAGTACTGCTGGCAAAACGACCACACGGTGTGCATCAGGGAGGATTATGGGAATTCCCCGGAGGAAAACTTGAACCTGGTGAGGATGTTAAAACAGCATTAACAAGGGAACTACAGGAAGAGCTTGGTCTGGTAGTGGATAAGGCACGTCCGTTTATAAAACTTCATTATGATTATCCTGATCGATCTGTTGTTCTTAATGTCTGGCTGGTAAATAAATGGCACGGGCATATTCACAGTAAAGAAGATCAATGTATTCAATGGGTGAAGATAGAAAACTTCTCGGAACTGAATTTCCCTGCCGCAGATGTACCAATCATAAAGGCAATCCAGCTTCCTTCATTATATCTTATCAGTCCCGGGCCAACCGGTAGTCTGAATAATTATTTATTGTGCATTGAAGAGTGTATGCAAGCAGGTACTCGATTATTGCAATTGCGGTGCAAGGAGGAAATTTTTAAACAACACCCCCATCTTGTAAGGCAAGTGCTTGAGGTATGTAATACATACAAAGTCAAACTATTATTGAACTCAACTCCTGCAACGGCAGTTTTATACAAGACGCATGGAGTACATTTATCCAGTCCAAGATTATTGCAATTAAATCATCGGCCGCTTGATACCACTTATTGGGTGGCTGCGTCCTGTCATAACCAGAATGTGCAAAACCTTTGGGCTGGAAAAATTTTTTGCAGCTTACTGAGTATTCAACTGTACCCGTCTATGCATTGGGTGGCATGCAGCCGCTACATTTGCAGAAAGCTTGGGATAATGGTGCTCAGGGAGTTGCAATGTTGAGTGGAGTATGGTCCGCGAACAACCCTGCAGACGTTATTCGTAAATGTGTTGAAAGGTAATATTCAGTCAGTGCTTTAATGGATTATTATCGTCAATAGCATCTTTACTGACATATTCATCGGATGGTATGCGATTATGACCTTCTATCCAGTCGCCAAGGTCTATTAATCTGCAGCGTTCACTGCAAAATGGCCGCCATTTGTTATCGCAATTATATTCTGCCGGTTTTCCGCACTGAGGGCAATTATGTTGGGTCTTCATAAAATGCAACAATGAAGTTCAAATTCGACGTTATCCTGGGTTTGGATCGGCCTGGACGAGGTAGAATTCTGCTCCATAAACCTGACTGTAAATCGATGTTTGCCACCACTGATCTCGGGGAAATATTTTGTTTGTGATGGCAGCACGATTCTGATCAACTGGCATGCCAGATTCGATTCTATTGGTTTTTGATAAAATCCGGATATGGCTTGTTCTTTTATTGGTGTGGCACTGTTTCGAATCATGTGCAGTGTTAGTTTGAGCGCATCATGAATGAGCAATAAATCACTATGCCACTTTTTAATATCGTCAATACGTTCTTCTGAAGGTTTATGCAGCCAGTAATGGTAACCGGGTAAATCGAAATTGCAAGAACCACCTGGAATTATACTGCGCTGTTTTATAGAGGTAATAAATTCATCCTGCCTCATTATTTGTCCAGGCTGATATGAGCTGTCACGTAAGGATTCGAGAATTGTGACGATGTTATTCAAAATGTTGCGCAGGCGTTCATGATCTACATTGGGATTTGTTGATAAGGCATTCAATGTTGAAGAATGACGCTCAAGTTCTTTTATGAGTTCTGATTTAATATCCGAACGTGAAAGCAGATCAACGATATTGAGAAGGCTGGTAATAGTGGCACGGTTATCCCATTGGCCGGAATATGTGATGTGGTGGTTTACGATGTAGAACAAATGTTCAAGTCGAAGAAACGTACGTACCCGTTCGTTTAATGGTTGTTCGTAAACAATATTATTTTGCACAAATAAGACCGTTGTTTAATTTCATTAAAATATAATTATTGTCTATCAGTCAGATTGAGCTGGCAACAATATCCGCAGAGGTTCGTATATAACGCTTGTGTAGATCATTCACCTGATTCTGAAGTGAGACAATATCACCGTCGTTATGAATTATATCGTCCGCGGCTTTCAATCGCAGATCACGTGAAACCTGTGCCCGCATGATTATTTTTATATCCTCAACATCCATATTATCACGCTGACAGGCGCGTTGGATTTGTATCGCTTCCTGGATATCGATAACCAAAACTCTATCGACTCTGTCCGTTGCACGTGTTTCAATCAATAGCGGTATGCAGATAATGCAATAGGGAGCGGTAATATTTGTAAGCTGCTCATCGATTTCGGCATAAACTAAAGGATGAAGGATAGCTTCCAGTTTCTTTCTTGAGTCCGAATCCTGGAAAACTAATTCTCGAAGGCGTTTCCGATCCAGCTTGCCTTTATTATCAGTCAATATTTCTTCTCCAAATGTCTCTGTGATGGCCTGTAAGGCTGGTTGGCCTGGACGGACAAGATCATGTGCGATCTGATCAGCATCAATTACAGGGATCCCAAAATCAGCAAATAGTTTGCATATAGTACTTTTGCCACTTCCAATCCCGCCCGTAAGGCCTATCCGGAATGGTGCCTTCATCCGGGTAATCCCCAACTCCAATACGCTGCTACTATTGCATCCCCCCAAATCATGGCAATCCAGCCCGATATGACCAGATAAGGCCCAAACGGAATTGGGATATTCTTGTCATGCTTGCGAAACAAGATCAGAGAGATCCCAATAACCGCACCAAGCATAGAAGACAGTAATATGATCAGTGGTAGCATCTGCCAGCCAAGCCACGCACCTAACATGGCGAACAGTTTGAAATCTCCATACCCCATGCCTTCTTTGCCAGTGGCAAGCTTGAAGGCAATAAACATCGACCATAACACACTATAACCTGCCATGGCCCCTATGAGACTGGAATAGACATCAGTAAATACACCAGACATATTGCAAGCCAGACCCAGCCAGAGAAAGGGTAAAGTTATGTCGTCCGGAAGTATTTGCCGATCTATATCGATCATGCAAAGGCAAATAAGGGCCCAAGTCAGGGGAACAGCAAATAGCGTCTGTACACTGTAACCAAAATGCCATGCGATATAGGCAGTCAATATACCGCTGATCGTTTCAACCAGGGGGTAACGTAATGAAATAGATGAGTTGCATACCCGGCATTTCCCTTTCAGTAGCAGATAACTGATTACGGGAATATTATCCAGAGCGCTGATTTTGTGGTTGCATTGTGGACAACGGGAACGCGGTGTGACGAGATTAAATGATTCATGAATCTCTTCTGGTTTATCTTGGAAATTTAATAATTCCTTGCATTGCGTATGCCATTCGCGCTCCATCATGCGGGGTAATCTGTAGATCACGACATTGAGAAAGCTGCCGATGATCAGACCTAATATAGCCATGAAGATCACAAAGGCAACGGGATACATCTGCAGGTAAGATGAAATCAGCACGAGATCAGAAAATATTATAACTGGCGCTCAATGACACATGATTACCAGGAAGGCGATTAATCTATTATCTTGTGATGGAAGATGATCCTGGCAGGATCCAATCTCCAAGATAGCATATATAAATTATACTACGGCACCCATCTTGAATATTGGCAGATACATGCCTATCACGAGACCGCCGATCACAACACCCAGGAAGGCCATAATCATGGGTTCCAACAGACTGGTCAGGGCACTGACTGCATCATCTACCTCTTGTTCATACCAGTCGGCCACTTTACCCAGCATGGTGTCGATGGCGCCGGATTCTTCACCGATGGCCACCATTTGTACAACCATATTCGGGAATAACCCGGTGTCTCGCATGGCGGACTGGAGCTGAGTACCGGTGGAAATTTCGTCGCGGATCTTCATTGTGGCGTTGTAATAGACAATATTTCCACAGGCCCCGGCGACGGAGGTCATGGCTTCAACCAGCGGTGTACCGGCGGCAAACATGGTTTCCAGTGTCCTGGCAAAGCGGGCGATCGCCGCTTTATTCAGAATATTACCAATAATCGGGATTTTAAGAGACATGCGATCCAGAAACTGCCCAAAGGCCTTTGAGCGTTTTTTTACTTCCAGAAGCCCAAATACAACTCCAACGATGGCACCAGCCAATATATACCAGTAGGACTGAAACCATTTGGACATGTTGATGATCATTACGGTCAACGCCGGCAGGTCAGCGCCGAAACTTGAGAATAAATCCTGGAATTGCGGGATCACAAAGATCATCAGGATGGTGACGATAATAAAGGCCACAACAATAACCGCGGCAGGATAAAATAACGCTGCTTTGATCTTGGACTTGAGTGCCTCGGTCTTTTCCATGTAATTTGCAATCTTGTGCAGGATGCCTTCCAGAATACCGGCATGTTCACCGGCCTCAACGAGATTACAATACAAATCATTAAATTGCAGAGGACGTTTGCGCAGGGCATCAGTGAGGGAACCGCCTGCCTCAACGTCGCCCTTAACGCCAAGGATAAGATCTTGCATGCTCGCATTTTCATGACCGCGGCCAACGATCTCAAAGGCCTGTACCAACGGCACACCTGAGGACATCATGGTTGCGAGCTGACGGCTGAAGACGGTGATGTCCTTGGGTGTAATCTTCTTTCTACTCCCACTGCCTACGAGTGATTTGCGCTTTTTCTTGACCTTGAGCGGCTTGATCCCCTGGCGGCGCAGGAGTGCCTTGACCAAGGCATCACTTTGTCCAGTTAGCTCACCCTTGACACGTTTACCCTGCTTGTCCGTACCTTCCCATACAAACATTACTGATTTTGCGGCTTCAGCCATAATAGTTACTCTATTGTTACACGGTTTACTTCAGCGAGACTGGTGAGGCCATCCTTTACCTTCTTTAAACCCGACATACGAATATCCCAGATACCCTCTACTTTAGCCTGATCAGCCAGTTGCACGGCATTGGCGCCTTCCATAATCATTCGCTTCATGGCATCCGTGATCGGCATCACCTGATAGATGCCGGCACGTCCCTTGTAACCACTGGGACAATCGCTGCCTTCACCCGGACCGAAAACGCTCATCCCTGCCTCAACCCATTCCTTGAGAAATCCTTCTTTAAGCAGTGCGTCTTTCGGCATATCAATGGGGATCTTGTAATCAGGGTGCAGTCGTCGGCACAATCGCTGGCCGGTAATGAGATTAATGGTGGTGGCCACGGCAAACGCCTGTATGCCCATATCCTGCAATCGTGTCAGCGTTTGTGGCCCATCATTGGTATGCAGGGTTGACATCACCATATGGCCTGTCTGAGCAGCCTTCACTGCGATGGACCCGGTATCATAATCACGTATTTCACCGACCAGAATAATATTCGGGTCTTGGCGCAGGAAGGCCTTTAACGCCTTGGGAAAGGTCATGCCCGTGCGTTCATCTACCTGCACCTGGTTGACGCCGGGCAAATTGATTTCGACCGGATCTTCGGCGGTGGATATATTGATATCAGTCTGATTCAAAATATTGATGCCGGTATAGAGCGAAACGGTCTTGCCACTGCCGGTAGGGCCGGTGACCAAGAACATGCCGTACGGTTTATGCAGATTTTTCAGGAACAGTTCTTTTTGAAAATCTTCGTAACCGAGTGCATCAATCTGCAGTTTCGCGGCGCTGGAATCAAGGATACGTAAAACTGCCTTTTCACCAAACAGTGTCGGACAGGTGCTGACGCGAAAGTCAATGGACTTGTCTTTGGATAGCTTTAGCTTGATACGGCCGTCCTGTGGAACACGCCGTTCCGATACATCCAGGCGTGACATAACCTTGATGCGCGCTGCGATCTTTAGGGACAGACTTAAAGGCGGCCTGGTGATTTCCTCCAACACACCGTCAACACGGAAGCGGACGCGGAAGAACTTTTCATAGGGTTCAAAATGCAAATCCGATGCTCCTTTCTTGATGGCATCCAGCAACACCTTATTTACAAAGCGTACAACCGGGGCATCATCAATTTCACCATCGTCCTGGGGTTTGGCTGCGCCTTCATCCACCGTTTCAAGGTCATCAAGATTATCAAGATCATCATCACCCATATTATCCATCATGCCGCCGCCTGCCGCATCCAGTGCACTATCTATCGATTTGGCAAGTTTATCTTCCTCGACCAGGATGACATCGGTGGCCATCCCGACTGCAAACTTTATCTCATCCAATGCCTGCAGGTTGGTCGGGTCGGAGAGCGCGACATAGAGGCGTTTACCCCGCTTGAAAATGGGCAAGGCATGATGTTTCTTGATAAGTTCTTCCTTGACCAGTTTGGTTATATCCTTGTCAAGTTCAATGGCGTTAATGTCGAGTAAAGAAACACCGAACTCCTGCGCTGCGGAAAGAGCAATCTTTTTGCTGGGTACCAGGTTATTTACAACGAGATAGGAGACAAATGGTATTTTCTCCTTTAGCGCGCCCTGGAAGGCCTGCTGAGCGGCATCTTCCCCGAGCAAGCCATCGATCACCAGTTTTCTGGCAAGACCGCTAAGTTGAATTTTATTTGTTGAGACCGCCATGCTGGTTATTATTACATAATTGCAAGGTTTAACGGCTAAATATTAGATTATATGGAGGAAATAACCAACAACTTTGGTATGTTTATGGCTGATTTTTTCCCAGCCGGAAGATAGTAGTTCTCACTCCCTTGTTAGTATAGTGTCCTGTTAGCTTGATTTTTACCGCATTGTTTTGACTAAGGTAACGGTATAATGATGCACCGCACCAAAATTGAGGCAAGCTGTTTATTTTTCTGCAGTAAAAGTCAGATTGTTGTTCTTCATACCCACTTTAATTATATCTCCCGGGCCAAATTTACCCGCCAGTATTTCCTTGGCGAGCGGCGTTTCAAGATATGTCTGGATGGCGCGTTTCAGGGGTCTGGCCCCATATACAGGGTCAAACCCGGTATTAGCCAGCCATTCCATGGCAGCTGAGGCAATATGAATGTTGATGTCCTGTTCGCGCAGGCGTTCTGCTACGTGTCTGACCTGTATATCTGCAATCGCCCTGATCTGATCATCCTGCAAGGCATGGAAGACTACCAGGTCATCAATACGGTTGATGAATTCCGGCCGGAAATGCCTGGATACAACACCGAGCACGGTAGTTTTCATATTTTCATAATGACTGTCAGAAGACATCTGCTGGATTTGCTCTGAACCGAGATTGGATGTCATGACGATGACGGTATTGCGGAAATCAACGGTACGGCCATGGCCGTCTGTCAGCCGGCCATCATCAAGCACCTGTAATAATATATTGAATACATCAGGATGGGCCTTTTCCACTTCATCCAGCAGGATCAGGCTATACGGTTTGCGGCGCACCGCTTCGGTTAATTGACCGCCTTCCTCGTATCCCACATAACCGGGTGGCGCACCGATCAGCCGTGCCACGGCATGTTTTTCCATATATTCCGACATGTCGATGCGGTTCAACGCCTCTTCCGTATCAAACAGAAATTCTGCGAGCGCCTTGCATAACTCGGTTTTGCCAACACCCGTCGGTCCAAGAAACATAAATGTGCCGTTCGGGCGGTTGGGATCCGACAGGCCTGCGCGCGAACGACGGATGGCATTCGATACGGCAGTAATTGCCTCATCCTGGCCAATCACGCGCTGATGCAATGAGTTTTCCATATGTAACAACTTGTCACGTTCACCCTCCAGCATTTTTGCTACGGGGATTCCGGTCCACTTGGACACAACCTCGGCGATCTCATTTTCGGTGACCTTATTTCTGAGGAGTTTCATATTCCCTATCTCTGCCTGGTCTGCCTTCTGCAACTGTTTTTCAAGTTCAGGGATAACACCGTATTGCAATTCCGACATACGGTTCAGATCGCTCGCGCGTTTGGCGGTCTCGAATTCCAAGCGAGCACGTTCCAGTTTTTCCTTGATATGGTGTGCGCCCTGCAAGGCGGCCTTTTCCGCCAACCAGATCTCTTCCAGATCAGAAAATTCGCGCCCGGTTTTTTTGATTTCTTCTTCCAGTTTTTCCAACCGTTTCTTTGAGGCCTCATCGGTCTCCTTCTTCAGGGCCTCACGCTCGATCTTCATTTGTATCAAACGCCGTTCGAGCCGATCCATGACTTCAGGTTTTGAATCAATCTCAATGCTGATGCGGCTCGCGGATTCGTCGATCAGGTCTATGGCCTTATCGGGTAATTGCCGATCCGTAATATAGCGATGTGATAATGTTGCAGCAGCAACTATCGCCGGATCGGTGATCTGCACATTATGGTGGATTTCATAGCGTTCCTTGAGGCCGCGCAGGATGGCAATCGTGTCCTCAACACTTGGTTCATCGACCAATATCTTCTGGAAACGTCGTTCCAGGGCCGCATCCTTTTCAATATTCTCCCGGTATTCATTCAGGGTAGTGGCGCCAATACAATGCAGTTCTCCGCGTGCAAGAGCAGGTTTTAACATATTGCCGGCGTCCATAGCTCCTTCTGCCTTGCCTGCGCCCACAATGGTGTGGGCTTCATCAATAAAGAGGATGATCCTGCCTTCCTGTTTGGCAAGGTCATTGAGGACGGCCTTCAGCCGTTCTTCAAATTCACCACGGAATTTTGCCCCCGCGATCAACGCCCCCATATCCAGGGCAAGCAGACGTTTGTCCTTTAGTGCCTCCGGGACTTCTCCATTGACAATACGTTGCGCCAATCCTTCGACAATGGCAGTTTTACCGACGCCAGGCTCGCCGATCAGCACAGGATTATTTTTGGTTCTGCGTTGCAGGACCTGTATCGTGCGCCTGATCTCATCATCACGGCCAATCACCGGGTCAAGTTTTCCTTGCTCGGCACGTGCAGTAAGATCAATAGTATATTTCTCCAGGGCTCGCCGGTTTTCTTCGGCATTTGGGTCGCGTACAGATTGTCCTCCACGGATTTCCCCAATTGCATTTTCAACACAGGATTTATCTGCACCACAATTTTTCATTATTTTCCCTAATTCACCCTTGTCATCCAGGGCGGCCAGTGCGAACAATTCACTGGAGATATATTGATCCTTGCGCGCCTGTGCGTATTTGTCGGCGAGATTCAGAAGTTTTTCCAGATCCTTCGATATATGTACTTCACCTGCTGTCCCTTCAACCTGAGGCAGTCGATCCAATGATTTCCCGAGTTGTGAACGCAACTGATTAGCATTTATTCCTGCGCTGGTAAGCAGATGCCTCAGGCTTCCACCTTCCTGATCCAGCAGGGCAGTCATGACATGGACAGGTTCGATGAATTGGTGATCACGGCCGACAGCAAGACTCTGGGCATCTGCCAGCGCCGTCTGAAATTTGGTCGTTAATTTATCAAGCCGCATTTTGGTTAGCTGTCGAAATCAATGGATATCCGATAGATATGGGCTGGAGAAGTTGTATTCAAGGGTCTGGAGTATGAATCGTAGTTAGTGAAACATGAAGTGTGACGAGAGGCACGAGGTACGCTTCAAATGATTATTACACGCCTATAATAGATCAGGCCTAGCACAGGCTCAGAAACTATCCATCCAGATCAAACTGGCCATACGACCGGTAACGCCATCGCGCCGGTGGGAAAAGAAAAGATGGGCATCACCATATGTACAATAGTCCCCGCCATGGATATTTTCTATGCCCAGGTGTCCAAGCTGGCAACGTACTAACCGGTATAAATCTGCAAACCAGTGTCCATTGCGACCAGGTGTAAATGCATGTTCAGCGACTCTGCATATCTTCAAACAGGCATCACGCACTTCATACCCGATTTCATACTGATTTGCGCTTATGCATGGTCCCAGCCAGGCCATGATATGTTCCCGTTTTACAGAAAACATTTCTACTGCGTTGGCGATAATATCGTTGCTGAATCCTTTCCAGCCCACATGGATTGCCGCAATCTGTGTTCCCTGCGTATCGCATAATAACAATGGCAGGCAATCTGCAGTCAGTACGGCACACACGGTATTTGCCTGATCAGTGAGTACCCCATCCGCCGGTACGGTTGGTTCTGCAGTTTGTGCGGTAATTACCCGATTACCGTGAATCTGTTGCAACCAACATGGTTCAGCGGGCAGGTTTAATTGTTTTCGCAATAATTCACGATTAGTTGAAACATTTTTTTGATCATCACCTACATGATCTGCGAGATTAAATGTAGCGTAAGGTGGCTTGCTTATACCTCCACGGCGCGTTGTCGTGCCAGCATGTATATGATCAGGCGCAGGCCATGTGGCCGCTATCCAGCCGTCATTATTGGTTTTTTCTGGCATCGGCTTCGAGGGCATCAACTAAAGTGCGCATATCTTCAGGCAATGGGGTTTCACAGCGTAACAACTCATTTGTTATTGGGTGTTGTAGACTGATTGTGCAGGCGTGCAAGGCCTGGCGTTTAAATGATTTGAGGACTGATAGCAGATTCGTACTTGCTCCCTTGGGAATGTTTGCACGGCCACCATAAACGGGATCCCCCACAATCGGATAGCGCAGATAAGCCATATGTACACGGATCTGATGGGTACGCCCGGTTTCCAGTTGTACCCGGATGTGTGTGTGCGTGGAATATTTTTTAATTATCCGGTAATGGGTGACAGCGGGTTTACCATTATCAACGACAGCCATATGCGTCCGTTTTCTCGGGTGTCGTCCGACGGGTTTATCGATGCTGCCACCCGCCGTCATTACCCCGCATACTATAGCCTGATATTCACGTTTGATATTACGCGCCTGCAGTTGTTCAACCAGGTAGGTATGGCATTGCGGGGTGCGTGCGATCACCATCAGGCCTGATGTGTCCTTATCCAGGCGTTGCACTATCCCGGCACGAGGTACGAATTCCAACTGTGGGTCATGATAGAGAAGCGCGTTTAACAAGGTGTGCTCAGGATTTCCGGCTCCCGGATGCACAATCATTCCGGCAGGCTTATTCAGGACAAATAATGCGTCATCCTCGTAAATGATTTGCAGGGAAATGTTCTCTGCAGACCAGGATTGTTGAATCTCGTAGCGCGCATTGATCTCAATATGCTCTCCACCTTTCACGCGTTCACGCTGGCGTATTATCATATTATTGACATGCACGTCGCCATTACGAATCCAGTTCTGCAGGCGTGAGCGGGAATATTGCGAGAACAGAATGGCAAGTGCCTGATCCAGGCGCTTGCCGGCAAGTTCATCGGGGATGATCGCATTCAGATAGATGGGTTTTGTCATGTTTATATACAAATCACGGTCATAAGAAGTATCATTAAAGGATACCCCAAATCATCGTATATCTTTACCCCGGCAGATTGGAAGGATCTATGACTGTGTTAAGAAGCGTAATTATAGTCCTGGTGATGGTCATTTCCGGGTGTGGATATTTTGATGACAAGGAAGATGACCCGACGGAAACCTGGTCGGCCGAACGTCTCTATGCCGAGGCTAAAGGGGCCCTGGATTCCGGTAATTACACCCAGGCAGTTGAATATTACGAGAAACTGGAAGGGCGTTTTCCGTTTGGGGTCTATGGTCAGCAGGCACTTCTTGATTTGTCTTATGCCTATTACAAAAATGACGATACGGATTCTGCAGTGTCTGCAGCGGATCGATTTATCAAGTTATATCCCCAGAATGCACATGTAGATTACGCGTATTATCTGAAGGGACTCGCCAATTTTGAGCGTGGCAAGGGGTTTACTGAGCGTTACTTGCCTCTGGATACATCGCAGCGTGATCCGAGTTCCGCATTGTATGCATTCGAGGATTTCTCCGAATTGGTAAAACTTTTTCCGGAAAGTGAGTATGCAGATGACGCCAAACAACGTATGGTTTACCTTCGCAACCTGCTGGCCGAGCATGAAGTGGATGTTGCAAATTATTATATGCGCCGTGGCGCGTTTGTTGCGGCTGCAAATCGTGCACGCTATGTGATAGAGAAATATCCCCGTACCCCCGCGGTACCTGATGCATTAGTCCTCATGGCAAAGGCCTATAAGGTTATGGAAATGGATGACCTTTCTGCAGATGCCCTGAGAGTCCTGGAATTGAATTACCCCAATCACCCGGGAATTTATGAGATCAGGGAGATCGTAGTTAAATAATCAGCAGGAAATTTACCGAACTTCATGCGTCCTCAACAGGTTGCCGAAAAACTTTGCTTTTCGGCAACCTGTGTCCGCTGCAGGGAAGCAGGGGCATTGCTGCGAGGTACATGGATGTACCGAGTGAACAGTGAAAATCACATTTTTTACTTTTCGAGCTGAAAAAGTATAGGGGAATAGTTTTTCAGCAGACTGTTAATACTCAGGGACAGGGCTATTCCCGGTAACCTGAAGTAATCGGGTAGCGGCGGTCCCGGCCAAAGGCGCGCTGGGTGATGCGGACTCCGGGGGCTGCCTGCCGGCGTTTATATTCATTTCGATCAACCATCGCCACCACTTTTTTCACGATCTCTGCATCAAAACCAGCCCTGGTTATTTCTTCAGGACTCTGATCTTCTTCAACATAACGTTCAAGTATTGGATCGAGAATGGCATAAGGCGGCAAGGTGTCTTCATCGAACTGATTTTCCTTTAACTCGGCAGTGGGTGGCCGATCTATTATCCGTTGCGGAATAATGGCGGATTCTTGATTACGCCAGTTGGCAAGTTTGTAAACCCATGTTTTGGTAATATCCTTAAGCGGGGCGAAGCCACCTGCCATATCACCATACAGTGTGGCATAACCAACCGCCATTTCGCTTTTATTGCCTGTGGTCAACACCAGTTTGCCTGTTTTATTGGATGCTGCCATGAGTAGTATGCCGCGGCATCTTGCCTGGATATTTTCCTCAGTCGTATCTCCTGGTATATCTGAAAAAAGAGGTTTAAGACTTTCGTTAAAAGTCTGAAAAGGTTTTTCGATTGAAATAATATGAAACTGTACACCCAGGGTTTCTGCTAATGTTATGGAATCTTCTATACTCATGTCAGCCGTATATCGTGATGGCATAATGAGTACTTCCAGATTTTCCTTGCCGAGCGCATCGACTGCAATACAGAGTGTCAATGCCGAATCAATGCCTCCGGAAAGTCCTATAATCGCGCCCTTAAAGCCATTTTTTCTGACATAATCCCTTACGCCCAGTACCAAGGCCTGATAAATACTTTCCTCTTTTGATAATGGTTGAAATGAATAATCCGTAGGCACGGTAAAACAACCGTTATCTCTGGTTGAAAATTCAATTGTATAAAGTCCTTCTTCAAATTGAGGCGCATGGAATGCGATATTGCCGTGATGATCAACCGCCATTGATCCACCGTCGAAGACAAGTTCATCCTGACCTCCAACGAGATTGATATAGATAATATTCAAACCGGATTCAGTGACTCTTTTCCGTAGTATATTTTCACGCAGACTAATCTTGCCGGAGTGATAGGGTGAGGCATTGATGTTAATCATCAGTTGTGCCCCTGCTGATTTGGCCTGTGCGCAAGGGCCCGGTTCCCAGATGTCCTCACAAATACTCAGGGCAGTCGGTATTCCCTTAAAATCAACTACACATGCTTCCTTCCCGGGACTGAAATATCGTTTTTCGTCAAACACAGCATAATTCGGGAGAATTTGTTTTCGATACGTTGCAATCAATTTCTGATCCCTGATTAAACTACAGCTATTGAATAGTTGATTGGCGGTTTTTTCCGGGTATCCAATGATGCAATTAATTCCAGTAATGTTGCTCCGTATCTGATCAAGCGAGTGTGCAATCTGTTTATGAAATGCCGGCCTCAGCAGCAGGTCTTCAGGTGGATAACTGCTGATGGTGAGCTCAGGAAAAACAATAATATCGGCGCTGTGTTTATCACACGCCTCCTTGATTTTGTTAATCACTAAATCACTGTTTACAGAAATATTCCCCACACAGGTGTTGATCTGGGCTATCGCAATGCGAATAATTTTATCAGGCATACATTTAGGTATTATTTTGTTTCTTTATCATTACAATAATAGCTGGCTATAATATTTATTCATACTGGATTACTGAAGTTGGCTTGATTCTAATGGAGGAGAATGTTCATTTAAATGCAATATCTGCCTATACTATTTTAACTTAACAGGAGATAATTGATATGGTGATACTTCAGGAATGGTATGTACTATGATTCCAAATAATATATATAAAAAATGTCTGTTAACATTATTATTCTTTTCAATAATATCAAATGCACATGCTTATATAGACCCCGGCACGGGTAGTTTACTAATACAGGGTTTGCTTGCAGCGATTGCTGGCGCCATGGTTACAATAAAAATATATTGGCATCGTATTTTAACGTTTTTTGGACGTAAGCGAGATAGGGAAAAGGAAAATCAGGAAAATATGAACAGCAAGGAAGAGTAATTAATTTGCTTAACGATCCCGGATCGTTCCGAGACCCCGCTGGTGTGGTATTGCATATCGATAACAAAATCTATCGAACTGTTACGCCTTTTGGGGCAGAACAATATGAATTTGTGCGTAATTCCGGGCTGCTTGATGAGCTAGTCCAAGAAAATCTGCTTGTGTCATATAAAGAGATTGATCCGAATTCAATTCATTACAATTTTAAAGATAAAATAAGTTACCTGCTGGAGCATCAGAAACTGGATTTTATTTCATATCCGTACGAGTGGCCGTTTTCTGTTTTGCAGGCAGCAGCGCTTTTACACCTGAAAATACACCTGAAAGCATTGGAAAAAGGAATTACCCTGTCAGATGCAACGGCGTTTAATGTGCAATTCGATGGCTCCAGACCCGTATTCATCGATCACTTATCCTTTCGGCGTTATCGTGAAGGGGAATTGTGGTATGGGCATCGCCAATTCTGTGAAGAATTTCTTAATCCGTTGTTGTTCCAGGCATTGTGTGGCATACCTCATAATGCATGGTATCGTTCCAGTCTGGACGGAATCACAGCGAATGATTTGAACACATTACTTCCGTGGTATCGTAAATGTTCGCTCAATGTTTTTTTTCACGTAACCCTGCATGCGTATTTTCAGAGTAAGTACCATGGCCATCAGGCACAAGCAAAGATACCCTCGAGAAAATTACCATTAATAACATTTAAAAAAATGCTTATTGGACTGCATGACTGGATCAAAAAAATGAAAGTGCCAATGGGTAATTCCAGTATTTGGGAAGATTATTCAAAAAATACCATTTATCGTTCTGATGAAACAAAAGAAAAACAGATATTTATTCGTAATTATATTGAAAGCATAAAACCCAAAGTGATATGGGATCTGGGCTGTAATACCGGGGAGTATTCATTTAATTGTCTGGACTCAGGCGCTAAACTTGTTATTGGCTTCGATGGAGATACTAATGTTCTGGATATTGCATTTTTGAAAGCCAGAAAAGAAAATAAATCATTTTTGCCATTATATATGGACATTACCAATCCAAGCCCTTCTCAAGGATGGGCTGAAATAGAACGGCAAGGCCTGACTAAACGGCAAAAACCGGATGGCCTACTTGCGCTTGCACTTCTACATCATCTCGCAATTGGGCGTAATATTCCGCTGCAGGACGCCGTCAACTGGATAGTTGATCTCGCGCCGACTGGCGTCATAGAGTTTGTTCCCAAAAATGATCCGATGGTAAAAAAATTACTTGCGCTTAGAGAAGATATTTTCCCCAACTATACAGAAGTAAATTTTACGAATTTTTTGAATAAAAAAGCCAGAGTAATTAAAGAAAAAATCCTTACCAAGGAAGGCCGTAAACTGCTCTGGTATGATAGACAGTAGTAATTCTGCAATTTCTAAACGCATGACCAGGCCCAGTTCCCAGCTGGTTTTGAAAACACTTGGCCTGTCGGTTATTTTAGTAGCCAATATCTTTTTGTTTGTCCCTTTTACCCTTTACATCGGTAATATTGAGGAATTCGCCACTCCAATTTGGTCGATCCTGAGGTTATTTTCCATACCCGCTCTAATTGTTATCGGGCTCCTAATAGTGGCCGGAGGAATCCTGAGTGAGACAGGTTACCGGCGCTACGTTGTGATCATTGCAGTCGTCGGGTTACTCTTGTGGTTGCAAGGCTATGTTATGGTCTGGGAATATGGATTGCTTGATGGTAGCAACATTGATTGGACTCAAGCGACCTGGCGTGGCTGGATTGATCTTGGGGTATGGATCAGCGTAATTCTGTTTAGTGTGATCTTCTACCGTGTTGTCGAAAAGCCTGTTGTCCATTTTGTGTTTGCAATTTTTTCATTGCAATTGGTTAATTTTATATACAATGGCATTCATAATTCTGACGAACTGCTCAACAAGGCACATTCTCACTCTTCTTCTGAGTCGCTGAAGGAAATCCACCGATTCTCGTCCGCAAAAAATGCGCTGCATATCTTGCTTGATGGTTTCCAGGCCGATGTATTCAACGAGATTATTACTAAGGGTACGGAAGGAGAACATTACCGGACGGCATTGGAAGGGTTTACATTTTTCAGCGAAAATATAGGCGTATTTACTTCTACTTATATGGCAATTCCCGCAATGCTCGGCGAAGAGATTTATGCAAACCATATGCCCAAGAAAGAATTTGTAAAAAAAGTTTTTAGCGGAAAAACGATTCTGAATACAGCATTTAATGCGGGTTATGAAGTTGATCTTGCTAGTGAAGCCTACATGATGGGTTTCTACACCGACGGGCGCTTTACCAATGCATACACTATCCCCAATAATAATCATGTTACGGAGAAGGTAACTGCACTAAATGATTCTGCCAAGCTCCTCGATTTAACACTGTTTAGACTGGTTCCCAATATAATAAAAAAATATGTTTACAATGATCAACGCTGGATCATCCAGAATTTATTTATTGACGATGAATTTCTGAAATTCTGGTATTTTGCACATACCGCATTTATCAAGAATCTTACCCATAGCATGTCCGCAGATCGGACTGCCCCGGTGTATAAATATTTTCATTTAATGAATACACATTGGCCTATGGTAGTGAATAATAATTGCACATATGCTGGCGCGGCACTTCCCAGAAACAGAATAACGGTCACAGCACAGTCCAGGTGTACGCTGGATTCTGTTATCGATATGTTAAACAGGATGAAGGAGTTGGGGATATACAATGACGCATTTATTATCATTATGGCAGACCATGGCGGACATCTTCCTCCTTATAGTTATAAACCCAGGGAAATAATCGTTGGTAATTATGTATACGAAATTGACCCGTGGGTTGTAGCCATGGCAACACCGCTTACGTTGATCAAAACGCCGGGAGCCACAGGACCACTCCAGATATCCGCCGCACCCACCTCAATGCTGGATACGGCGGCGACTATAAATTCGATACTGAAGCTGGGAGGAGATTTTAGATGGGATTCGATAATGGATCTTTCGCCCTCGGAAAATCGCGAGAGAAGGTTTTATTTCTATGAATGGAAACGGGGTGACTGGGAGAGTGACTACACGGGGCCAATCCTGGAATTTATCATTAACGGCAGTGTCTATGATGGCAGCGCCTGGAGTCTTTACCGTAAACTTCTGCCCCCTGCAGATGCGAGTGTGGATTAAAATAAATTGTGTTGCCACTCTATTGATAATATCTAATTATGAGAATCTATTTCGGTATTCAAACCTTAATGAATAGATACATCAAGCCTGTTATAATCACCTCCTAATTGCTGTGCGGCAAGACTGTATAGTATCAAGAGCCCTAAGGGAATTTCCTCATTACCATATAATGTATTGCTGAGCTGCGTCCAGAGCTTATAGGCCGCAGGATAATCCTGTAATTTGACAAGTGCCAATAATAAGGCGGCAAATTGAAATCTTCGTTGTGACAAATCCCACTGGTTTTCCTGTTTGAGCAATGCGAGAGAATTGTCAGCGATGGCCTCGGTATCGCGATTGCTTAATGCCCTGACTAGCTTCATCCAGCGATTTTGATCATCATCCAAACCGGTTTCGCAGTTAGGAGTAATTGCATCCCAGATTTCATTTAGCTCACGGGGCGAAAGAACAGGTAAGGTTGCACGTGTCAGTTGATATAATTCATCAATCCATAGTCTTGAATGGTTAATTGTTTCACATGTCTCAGCGAGCTTGATCAGTAATTCAAATCTGCCTAAATCGGGATTTTCAGATCCACTGGTATATTCACCTTTTAGGGCCCCGAGCAGATTTTTTGCCTGAATTGCCCTTGTGCCAACAGAAAACAAATATTCCGAATTTACCTGAGTAATATCACTATATTCATAATCTGGCACAAGCATATTAATTAACGGGATTGGTTCCATTCTGATTCTTGTGAGATTGAGAGCATTCTCCTGTTTGAATCGCGTCCGTGGGGCGTTTAGATCCAGGATAGGAAAATAATCCGAATTAATTGCTGGATTATATATATCAATGAGAGGTTCTATGAGTTGTCTATTTCCAATGAATCGCATTGTAATGTCTTGAATATTGCTTATTTTTACAAATGATAATTCACGTCTCATTTCATCGGAGTTGAAAAAGATATCCTTTGGTGGATCAATTGCGTGTTTATTTTTGGCAATGATTATAATGTCTCCATCATGAGCTGCGAATAACGAGAAGTCAGAAAAATTATTCATTAATGCACGCATGACAGAAAATGCCAATTGCGTATTAATCTCATAAGTTTGCAGCCATTGCACAAACATACCATCCTCGGTCAAATAATCCCTGATATGGTGGTAAAATTCATCGGTAAACAGGCTTGAGACGCCGCTGACCCAGGGGTTTGAAGGTTCTGAAATAATGATGTCATATTTTTTTTGATGGGTTGAGAAATATGTTTTAGCGTCCTCAATATTAATGTGACTGCGGGGATCTGAATATGCACGCTCCACACGCGGGCGGAAGTTGTTGGCGCCTTCAACCATGGCCGGTTCAATCTCTATCGTATCCACAAGTTCAATCCCAGGCCAAGCCAGCAAGGTATGAGTCGTTAAACCGGAACCCATTCCAATATTGGCCACAGTCTTTGCGTCCGGTTTGATGGCTAATGGAATTGCTGCCAAAAGTACCATCGTAGGTTCATCAGGTGAAATTTCTTCGTTATCTTTCATGATAATGGAGGCATCGGGTTTTCCGTTTGTTGAAATAGAAATCTTGCCATCTGTCTGTTCAATAACATGAACGGAAGAAGTTTTCCCGTCTTTATTAAAAAGGATCTTTTCACCTTTAGTCTGTGCTATTTCAGTTCGATAAACTGATGAGGTCATCCTCCTGAAATCGAAATCTGTCCAGAATAAAACAGCCCCGATCGGTAGAATGCTCATTGCAACAGTGGCAATAAATGGTTTTCTCTTAAATGAAGCGCCCCGTGCAAGAAAAAGAAAACCGAGCGCTATGTCGAGGATGCAACCGATCAGCAATGCACCCTTAAGGCCCAGCAGAGGCATACCGATAAAAATGGCAAAGGCAACGCCTGTAATCGCACCAAGCGTGTTACTGGCATACACTTGCCCGATACTTTTCTCTCCGTGACCACTTTGCATGAGAATATAGGTGAATAATGGCAGCGTCATACCTGCGCAGAATGTCGCAGGCAGCATAACCAACAGGGCAATAAAGTGGCTGGCAAAGGTAAATAAGTGATAGCCAGCTTCTGTTTGATCCAAAGCTGTCATGAAAAAGCTCATTAGATCAAAGGTAAAATTGTAAAGTACCAAAGTGGACAGTGCGAGGAGTCCCATCATGATTTGAATGCTACCGGCGGTCATAACTGGATCTTTAAGGCGATCGATACGCCGGTGTATCCACAAACTTCCGAAGGCAAGGCCGGTGATGAAAGCACTCAACATCAGCTCGAAGGAATGAGTACTGGCTCCCAATACCATACTGAGCATGCGCAACCACACGATCTCGTAGATAAATGAAGCGGTACCAGTAATAAATGCGGCGCCGAGCATGAGCAATGATATTTGCATGGCCCCGGAGACTACTGGTGTTGGTATAGCCGGAGCAGACTGTCCTTTGGCCAAGGCGTAGACAAATATAGCAAGAAAAATATTAAGGAGCGCAGCAAAAAGTATAGTACCGGGTAGTCCGACTGCGGCAATGAGCAAAAAGCCGCTGATGATGACACCGATAGCCGCGCCAATACTGTTGGTGAAATAAAGCATGGCCAGTGAATTGCCAGGGGCAGTAGGAAAACTGCGAATGATGCCATTGCTCATAAGTGGGAAAGTCATGCCAAGCAGAATGGATTGAGGCAAGATGAGCAAAGTTGCTACGGACCATTTATAGAGGTGGACGCTGGCCGGAAAACCAAGTGCAGGAATCACGGTGTCATAAGAGATAGCAAGTATGAATTTAAAGAGAGGATGGAAACCAAGACCAAACAAACCGATAAGTCCTTCTGTCAGCGCATAAACAATAAAAAGATTGGTCCAACGATGGGCCCGCTGACCGGCGAACCATGCCCCAAGCGCCATGCCGCCCATGAAAATGGAGAGGACAAGGGCCTGAGCATAGGCGGCATGACCGAGAAAAAGCTTCAGATAATGTGACCAGATGGATTCATAGATCAATCCGGTGAAACCCGAAACAGCAAATAAAATAAAAAATAAATAACGTGCGCGACAAATAGTCATAATCAATGGAAATTTTTAATATGCCAAAAGATCAAGTCCGGGGTTTATAAACAAATTTTTTGTTTAGTGAAATATTATCGTGGTACTTCGGTAAAGCGTTACTGCATTCAACAAATTTTATAGTTTATCAGCAATGCTTTTACCCAATTCGGCAGGAGAACGGACAGTAGTGACATTTGCCGCTTCAAGTGCTGCAAATTTATCTTTGGCGGTGCCTTTTCCACCTGAAATGATCGCACCGGCATGGCCCATGCGCTTGCCGGGTGGTGCGGTGACACCGGCAATATAACCGACGACTGGCTTAGTGACATTGTCCTTGATGAATTTTGCGGCTTCTTCTTCTGCCGTACCACCAATTTCACCAACCATAATGATGCCTT
>JAENIZ010000128.1 GCA_016844485.1 Gammaproteobacteria bacterium
GGCATAGACGAGCAGTTTTTTGGGCACACAACCGACATTGACACAGGTGCCGCCCAGATAACGATCTTCCGCTATTGCAACCTTTGCGCCAAAACCTGCCGACGTGCGCGCGGCACGGACACCGCCCGAACCCGCGCCAATGACAAACAAATCATATTGATATTTCATCTTTTCCTTCCCATAGGTGAATCAGGGGTGAATATTTTTATCGAATTTTACATATAATGCATTATCAGGGATAACTATCTGAGGAAACATACCTTGATTGTTGAACAAAAAAGCATATCCGATGAGTTAAATAAAGGGTTAGTGCGCAATGCCAGTTATGCCTCAGTCATCATTGCGTCAATCCTGGTGCTGATTAAACTGGGCGCCTATCTTGCAACACACTCTGTTGCCCTGCTTGCAAGTTTGATTGATTCTTTGCTCGATGTTGCCGCTTCATTTGTAAACTTAGTTGCGATTCGTCAGGCCTTTGTCCCCGCAGATGATGAGCACCGGTTTGGTCATGGCAAGGCGGAACCTTTGGCCGGTATGGCGCAATCCGCCTTTATTGCCGGATCGGCATTGTTTCTCATTGTTGAGTCAGGCGACCGTTTATTTAATCCACGCGTGATCGAACATGGCACCATTGGACTCACTGTCATGGTGATATCAACTATTTTCACTATTGCCCTGGTGGGTTATCAGCGTTACGTCATCAGCAAGGCCCGTTCCATCGCAATTAAGGCAGACAGTCTGCATTATCTTGGTGATATTCTGGTTAATTTGAGTATTATTGCCGCGCTTGTCCTCAGTCTCTATTTCGAATGGTATATAGCAGACCCATTATTTGCACTGGGTGTTGCTGTATATGTGTTATACAACGCATGGCAGATAGCGAAGATTTCACTCGACCAGTTAATGGATCGGGAATTGCCGGATGCAGAGCGCAACAGGATTATTGATATTGTCAAATCACATCCGATGGTGCGTAATCTTCATGAATTACGTACACGGTCTTCAGGCCATACTACATTCATACAGATGCACCTCGAAATGGACCCTGATCTGTCCTTGGTCAAGGCACATCAGATATCGGATGAAGTCGAGGAGGATATTCACAAGGCCTTCCCGAATTCAGAAGTGATCATTCATGAAGATCCAGAGGGTATGGAAAGGAAATATTAACTGAGTAATGAGATAACATTAATCTCTAACCCCTGCGCCACGTGTGATATTTCTCAATATAATGCAGGAGTTTTTTCGGTGCATGCGCCTTTTTCCAGTTTCCCGCGGCATATTTGTTGGCCTCTGCCATAGTGGGATAAATATGTATGGTGCCGAGTATTTTATTTAGTCCAATCTTGTTGCGCATGGCGCTGATATATTCGGTGATCAAATCAGCGGCATGTTCTCCTACGATAGTAACGCCCAGGATTTTATCTTTACCGGGAACGGTCAGAACCTTGACAAGGCCATGCGCCTCTCCGTCCGCAATTGCCCGGTCAAGATCATCAATACCATAGGTCGTTATCTCATAGGCGATATTTTGATCTTTCGCCTCCTGCTCATTTAATCCGGCGCGGGCAATTTCCGGATCGGTGAATGTTGCCCAGGGGACAATGGAGTAATCCACCTTGAATTTCCTGAATTTGCCGAACAGGGCATTAACAGATGCATACCATGCCTGATGGGCCGCCATATGAGTAAACTGGTAGGGACCGGCAACATCGCCACAGGCATAGATATTGGGATAGACGGTCTGCATATATTCGTTGACTTCAATTGTCCCTTGCGAGGTCAAGGGGATATTTAATTCCTCCAGGCCGTAACCTTCAGTATTGGCCTTACGGCCTACGGCAACAAGCAGTGCATCGAATTCAAACCGGATATCTTTGCCTGCTGATTCGCAGACGAGTGTCTTTTTACCATCCTCAATAATGACTTTCTTTGCCTTATGATTGGTATGCACTTCAATACCTTCTTGTCTGAATTTACTCATGACGATTTTCGATATTTCCGGATCTTCACGCAGCAAAAGACGTGGCAGCATCTCAATCTGCGTGACCTGGCTGCCGAATCGCGCAAAGCATTGGGCCAGTTCACAACCCACGGGACCGCCCCCCATGACTATCAGGCGTTTTGGCAGGGTACGTAAATTCCAGATCGAATCAGTAGTGTAATATGAAATTTGAGCAAGACCGGTTATGGGTGGTACAAAAGGTCTGGCACCGGCCGCAATTACAATGTTTTGTGTTGTCAGCATCCGGCCATTGATTTCCACGGACCAGGGTGTTTTGATCTTTGCCTCTCCCTGGATGCATTCCACGCCTAATTTTGTATAACGATCAATCGAGTCATGTGGTTCAATTGTATTAATGATGCGTTGTACGCGTTGCATGACATCGGCAAAATCGTATTCCACATTTGCAGACTTGAAACCAAATTCCTTCGCACGCCTGCTCTGTGACAAAAATCTTGCCGAACGGATCAATGCCTTGGAAGGTACACATCCCGTATTCAGGCAATCACCTCCCATTTTGTGTTTTTCAATCAATGTAACCTTTGCCTTTATTGCAGCAGCGATATAAGCAGTGACCAGGCCTGCAGAACCCGCGCCGATGACGATCAGATTACGATCAAATTTTCGTGGTTTTTTATAATTTTTATATACACGATAAGCCCTGGATATATCCACAAGTTTTTTTGCTAGCAGTGGAAATGTGCCGAGCAGGGTAAAAGCTATAATTAATCCGGGGGATAAAATACCGCTAAGTGAATTGATCTTTGCAATCTGGGTGCCGGTAATTACATAAACAATTGTCACCGGCAGCATCCCGATCTGGCTGACGATAAAAAAAGTGAACAAACGTATAGGCGTCAATCCCATCACCAGATTAATAATAAAAAAAGGAAACAGAGGAACAAGACGAAGTGTAAAAAGATAAAATGCCCCGTCCCGTTCCATGCCTTTATTGATTGTCTTCAGATTCTTTGAGAACCTGTCTTGTACATAGTCCTTGAGAATGAATCGGGAACTGATAAATGCGATGGTTGCCCCAATAGTTGATGCGAATGACACAATTATTGTTCCCCATAACAGACCGAATATGGCCCCGGCGATCAATGTCATGATGGCGGCACCGGGTAGGGATAACCCGGTGACAGATATGTAGATGAAGAAAAAGATAATGCCCGTATTCAGCGGATGTACACTATAGTAATTAGAGATTGCTGTCTGCTGTGATCGGAAGAACTCGATGGTAAGATATCTTTGCAGATCAAAAACAAAAAACAGGGCGATTGCGGTTATGATAACAATCACAAGTAAAACTTTATTATTTTTCATTAACTTGACACCGGTTGTGATTGCTAAAGATGTTAATCAGTTTATGTACTGTTGTATCATTTGACCATGATACAACAGAACCTGATTATTATTTGTTTCGATTTTATAAAAAAAACAAGACCGGCGATGGTGCCAGTCTTAAGGAGTACTCAGGGAAAAATTTATTTCAGGAGGAATACTG
>JAENIZ010000129.1 GCA_016844485.1 Gammaproteobacteria bacterium
CGGGTTACCAGTTTATCGAGTGGTGCATGCAGTTCATTACGCAGCATGCCTAAAAATTTGGGTGAAGCGACAAGGATCAATTCGTCAAAATGCCGTTTATTGTGTATTTCCTTGAGATGTTTGCCCAGTTGTTTTGCAAACGTCTGCTCTTCATGTTCCTTTGGAAAAGTACGCGGTTCCAGAGATCCCTGCTGATTGGGAGACCGCCCGGGGACATCAGCTCCCAACTCTCTATTCGTGAGCCGGGATTCTGAATGTATAAAATCTTCCGATTCCGTCAAATTGCCAAGATTGGTTTCAGTTTTAAAGATCCGCGCCCGGCCGGCATCAGCAACAATAACAAATGTATTCATCGTAATAATTCCTTTAATGTCGATCAAAATCTGTCATCTAAAATCTGTCATCTTGTTTTAGAATCTTTTCAGCATACCCAATAAATAATCCATATCTTTCTCAGTATGACTTGCTGAGACCTGCAGTCTGATTTCTTCCTCGCCTTTGGGCACAACAGGAAAGTTCAGCCCGGTGATGAGGATGTTTTTCTCAAACAGATACTGAACCATTGCTGCCGTTTTGCAAGTATCCCGTATCAAAATGGGAATAATAGGGTGCTCACCATCAATAGTTTCAAAACCAAGGTCTTTAAGTCCGGTTCTTAACCGGGCAGCAAGACTGCGCAGTTTATTCAGCAGTAACAATCCTTCCGGACTGTCCAGTATCCCGAGTGAGGTAAATGCTGCATCCGCTTCCGCCGGGGTAATGGGATTGGAATAAATATAAAATGGCGCCGTTTCTCTCAGGTAAGAGATCACCTGCATACTTGAAACCACATAACCGCCATTCACACCTAACGCCTTGCCCAGGGTTGCAATCAGTATATCGGCCCGGGTCCGGGTAACTTCTTCCGTTCCGCGTCCGGTCTTGCCGAATGCGCCTACGCCATGGGAATCATCCACAATGGTTATGATGCCTTCTGCGTAAGATTCTTCATACCGTTTACAAATATCTGCGATTTCATTCAATGACGCATGATCGCCGCGCATACTGAAAATGCCATCAGTCACGATACACGCACGTTTAACCTGTCCCTGATTTTTTTCAAGGATTTTATCCAGCTCCGTCATGTCCAGGTGCGGATAGACCGCTTTCCTGGCCGGGCGGGACAGGCGTATTGCGTTAATGATGCAATTATGATTCAACGCGTCGCTGATTACTAATGTGTCTTCACTGACAAATTGAGGCAGGACCCCCATCATCGTGGCGTAAGCGGCACTCATGATCAGCGCAGCTTCCCTGCCGTGAAATGCAGCGAGCTTCTGCTCCAACCCGATATGAGGTTGATACGTGCCACTGATGAATCGCACGGCGCCCGGTCCAGTGCCGAATGTTTCAGCTGCGCGGCTTTCCGCCTTAATGACGCGCTGATCAGATGCAAGGCCCAAATAAGAATTGGAATTCATTCTTAAGAATGCCCTGTCGCCAAAACCTTTCAGCATGTACCTCTGGCCAAAACCGCTCTCGGGTGCCTTAACGCCGGTAATTATTTTTTCCTCGCCCTTAAAAGCACCCCTGGCCTTAACGTCTGCAAGTTTATCTGTCAGGAAAGCTTCAATTTTTTTCAGCGCCATTTGCTTTAGCAATCTTGAACTTGTTCGAGAGTTTTTCCAGCATGTCTTTTACCATTGCTGGCAAATCATATTCCAGTTTCCACCCCCATTCATTACGGGCGGCGCTGTCATCCATGTGTCTTGGCCATGATTCGGCGATCGCCTGGCGCACCGGATCGATGGTGTAGCTTATAGCAAAGCCGGGAATGTGTTTTTTGATCTCTGCCGCAATATCCCGTGGCGCAAAACTCATGGCAGTTACGTTGAAGCCGTTACGGTGAATCAATTGTTTGCTGTCCGTTTCCATCAATTCAATCGCCGCCTTGACGGCGTCCGGCATGTACATCATATCGAGCCGCGTATCCGGTTTCAGAAAACAGTCATAACGTCCGTCTTTCAGCGCCGCATGGAAAATATGCACGGCATAATCCGTCGTTCCGCCGCCGGGCAGGGTTTTCCAGGATATCAATCCGGGAAATCTCACACCGCGCGTATCTACACCGAAACGATGCTGGTAATAATCACACAACAATTCCCCGCTGACCTTGGTGATGCCGTACATGGTAGTGGGATGTTGAATCGTATCCTGCGGCGTATTTTCCGCCGGAGTCAGCGGGCCGAACGCGCCGATGGAGCTTGGGAAAAAAACCGCACAGTGATGGATACGGGCTGTCTCTAATACATTGATCAGGCCGTTTATATTAATGTCCCAAGCGAGCTGAGGTTTTGCTTCCGCCACCGCGGACAGCAGTGAGGCAAGGTGAAAAATAGTATCGATGCGGTATTCTGCAACTGTTGATTGCAGCGCTGTGATATCCCTGACATCCAGTGTGCAACAAGGCCCTGATTCGCTGAGTTCCCTGTCCGGCTGGTGTGTATGGCCTGCGGCAATCACGTTCTCACCACCGTATTTTTTGCGCAATGCCAGGGTCAATTCAGAACCAATCTGTCCGGTTGCACCGGTAATTAAGATTCGCTGCATTTCCCAAAGAAATTACTTCACGCGATACTTCGCGCGATAATGCTGTATCAACACTTTCCGTGTCTGGACGTTAAGCTGCGGATTCGGTTTGGAAGCAATTCGCAGCTTCTTCTTCATGAGGGATCGCGTTGATGATCGCAGATTTTTTGACATAACTATTTTTACTTGAACAGGATCCATCGTTCATCGCTGATTGTTAACATCGTTATTTTATCCCTGATTCCGCCAGAAGTTTAGCTTCATTCGAGTCCGGATATTTGTTGCGTAACAATAGAGCATAGCTGGAGACGGCATTTTTATCTCCCAATTCACGCCCGATACGAATGCCCAGCCACAGACTCCTGGGTGTGAGATTGGCCTGTTGCAGATAACGGCTCAGATAACCATGTGCGGAATCATAGTTTCCCTTGTCATAATTAATTTCAGACAGTTGTATCAGTGCGGCAGAAATTCTCGGGTTGATTGACAATGCTTTTTCAAAGTAACCGACCGCTTTGTCGGTCTGATCATGCAGATAAGCACATGTGCCGATATTTGCGTAGGGTATCTCAGGCATGTCATAAAGCGGGTTTTCCGCCGCCGTCAGAAAATATTTTTCTGCTTCTGTTTCCTTATCCTGGCCGCACAGGAACTGGCCATAGTTGTTAAGTGCGGCTGGATTTTGATCATCCAGTTTAATAGCATGTTGAAAATACCTTTCAGCTTCCTCCATCTGCCCCATTTTCTGGTATAACAGTCCCAGCGCATTGTATGTGGGTGCGTAATCCGGCTTCGCTGTTTTGGCACGGTTCAGTTTTGCCAAAGCCTCTTCATATGCACCCAGCCGCATATATTCAATACCAAGATTGAGATTAGAGATTGCAACTTCGTTGGAACGAAATGACTGTCCGGTATCGCCGATATAAGGTTGTGACTCGTCGCCAAGATCCGCTGTCCGGTTAATAATATTACCCATGATTCCCACTGCGACCAGTGGAGCGCTACAGCCGGAAAGTTGAAAAACCGAAAAGAATACTAAGATTGAAATTAATACATTCATACCATACAGCATACACCATGCAAACATCGTCTCGTTACTGCATACCTCCGCCCGGACCCCGGGACTGGTATTGAGTAAGAAAGCGTTGTATGTGCTCCGCCGGTACGCCCATATTGGAACCCCCGAACTCCGGGATCACGGCGGCGTTAATGGCGATTACATGCCCGTTCAGATCGAGCACGGGTCCTCCGCTGCCCCCGAAAGTGGTCTCGGCGTCATAAACAATGAATTTT
>JAENIZ010000041.1 GCA_016844485.1 Gammaproteobacteria bacterium
AACTCGTAGTCGTAGGCTGGCTTCCCTCGCATCTTGATACACGATCAACTTGAGTAACGCATAAAATTAAAGGGGTCAGAGCCCTTTTAAGGAAGAGCTGAGCATGCTACGCTGTAACTGGTTCATTACAAGGAAAGAGCGATGCCGAGGAAACCCCGATTTTATCTTCCCGGTGTGGCCGTGCATGCAGTGCAGCGGGGCCATAGCCGGGAACCGGTGTTCTATGAAGACCAGGATTACCGCGCCTATCTGAACTGGCTTACTGAGGCAGCCGGGCGTTACCAGTGTGCCGTACATGCCTATGTGTTGATGACCAATCATGTGCATATTCTCGCGACACCCAAGACCAGTGAGGGCATCAGCCGCATGATGCAATATGCCGGACGGCGCTATGTGCCCTATATCAATTATCATTACGGTACGAGTGGGACGCTGTGGGAAGGCCGTTACAAGGCCAGCCTGGTGCACGAGACCGATTACCTGTTAACGTGCATGCGCTACATTGAACTCAACCCGGTGCGGGCCACAGTATGGTGCACCACCCGCGGGATTACCGCTGGTCGAGTTACCGCGCAAATGGCGAGGGCCGGGACGACAAACTCATCACGCCGCATCCCCTGTATCTGGCCCTGGGCAGGACGTATGAACAGCGTAAAGAAGAGTATCGCGCTTTGTTCAAGGCACATGTGGACGAGGCTGAACTCAAGAAGATCCGTTCGTCCTGGCAAACGGGGACGCCGTTGGGGAATGATCACTTCAGGGAGAAGGTGGAGCGCAAACTTAAATGCAAGGTGGGACAGGATCGGCGCGGACGGCCTTCGAAAAGGGCTCTGACCCCTTAATTGTTTAAGGCAGCGCCAGCGTGTTATCTTCTTTTAATTCAAACCGTGTTCCGAATCTTTCGCTTGCCTTGTTAAGTGTATCCCTGATCCATAACGCGTTTTCTCTCGGGGTATGATTCAGTCTGAATCGTTTGATCTGCATCGGCGTCATTCTCAGTTGGACAAGCCCGCCTGACAACGGATCAATGCCCGCAAAATACATCAGGACCAGGTCGCTTCGGAATTCTTCATAGCCACCGATACCTTCGTAGTCATTAAGAAAATCACCGGCGCCATAGAGCACCAGCTTGCCTTTATAAATTTCTATTGCCCTTGCATGATGTGATGAGTGGCCATGTATCAGATCGACATGTGCTTCATCAATAAGCTTATGGGCAAATTTGATATATTCCTCCGGGATATCATGGCCCCAGTTACTTCCCCAGTGAAAAGACATGACAACAATATCCCTGTTCTTTTTCAGTTCTTCCACCTTGACCTGGATTTCCCGGATGCCCTTGTCCGACAGGTCGTTCAAAAGATTCACTCCGGGCCTGTTTTCTTCTGCCGACCAGTCCGGCAATATTCCGCTTGTTTCAAGACCATAGGAAAACACAATCACCCTGCCTTTACCGGCAATATCCATTATTGCCGGTGACTCTGCCTGCTGAAGGTTTTTTCCGGCACCCGCAAATTTGATATTTGCCTTATTCAATGTTGAGATTGTCTCTGCAAGGCCTGAAAATCCCCAGTCAAGCGTATGATTATTCGCAAGAGAACAATAATCAATCCTGGCTTCCTTCAGGCAAGAGACATTGGCGGGGTGCATCCTGTAATGGATTCCCTTGGTCTTCCAGTAATCATCACTTGTGGTAATACTCGTCTCCAGATTAATAATTCGTAAATCCGGAAGAATCTGATCCAGCACACCAAGTGCATCCCCCCAGATATAGGAACAGCTGACGGGCTCTTCAATCGGGCCATTTAATTCTTCGGCAAGTTCGACATATCCTATTGCACTCTTTATATAAGATTCATACAGACGCGGATCAACCGAATAAGGCAGAACCTGATCAATACCCCTTCCGGTCATGACATCACCCGTCATAAACAGCGTGATTAGGTCCCTTCTTTCCATCTCTTCTGATAACGCCGATTGTAATAATGCTGACGAAAACAAAAACGTAGCAAGTATAAATGAGATCACTTTGTCCCCAAGATAAATGAAGATGTTGGAGAAAGGTATTTCAGTGGCTTTTATCAATAGGTGCAATCAGGGAAAGAATCACTTTTTTTGCCTATGACATCATTAATAACGGCGGACTGAATAACAATTTATATTTACATCCAAACCACGTTGAAGCTGTGACAATACATCTTCTGCCGTGACGGCACTCACATTGGCAACTGGATATCCTGTCCTTTCAATGGCCTTTATAACCCAGGTATTACACGTGTTGAAGGCATGAAAAACGCCGTTCGCGCGGTAGAACCGGCTTTCCCCATATAAGCCGGGACCGAGTCTGGTGATGTTATTATCATTTGTACGTGCAAAGCTTTCTGCTATATAAGCCAGCAGTTTTTCGTAGCCTGTTTGTGGCACCGATATTTCCATGACTACACTACCTGAAAAATAGCGTTGAGGCGAATCAGTAAGCTCAACAACATGAAGGACAGCGGGGGTAGGCCAGAGTATTGCCTGTAGTACCAGGCCCGGCGTTACAGTCTTTGCCTGATAGAACTTCTCATCACCCCATCCGATCTCAATATAATCGTCATTACCTAAATCGTTCTCAAGCGACAATACATATTCTTCAAGGTCCTCTCGATGAACAGCGATGCCAGTGTGCCAGCCATGGCCAATAATGTAAAACGTCCGGGGCGTTTCACATTCAATCACTGTTGGCGAGTCTGCCGGTTTCAATGCACAGCCACAATGGAGGAACACAAATATTAACAGGTAGGTGACTCGCATATTTACAGAGATCCGCTATTTACGTTTTATTTTTATGAACACTCCAAAGGTTAAGAAGTTAATCGTTTGCTTTATAGATGACTCGTCTTTCATGATAAAAGGATGAGTTAACGGCAATACGATAAAATCCTTCATGCCTTCCAGCTTTGCATTTTCTATTGATACCTTACCGTCATCCTCTCCATCAATTATGGCAGACAGGATCAAATTTATCGATTTATTGCCGATTATTATTCCTGCCTCAAAACTCGCCGGACCCAGTTACAAGGGCATACTGTTGATGTCAGTGCCTAATTCCTTTCCCGCAGGGCCATTAATCAAATTAAATAACCATGTTTCTCCAAGGATATCGACAACTTCACTACCTTTGTTTGGTGGACTGAGCATCACTACACGGCCAATATTGGAAATCAATCCTTCTTTCACCAGATATCGGACAATGATTCCACCCAAAGAATGTGTGACAAAGTTCAATGGTGAATCAATATCTCTTATACATTCTCTGATTTTTGGCAATACATACTCTGAAGAAAGAATAGCAATTCGATATCTGGTAGATGGATAATCAATATTGCAGGTTTTAAAATTTTCTTTCTCAAGCGCTTTCTGCATCTTGTTCATCGAGGTGCTGGATCTTGCAAGACCGTGAAGCAATATCACCATACCTTTATCAGATCTTGTCTCCTCGTGAGAGGGCTGTGCAGGGATATGCACAGCGTAAAAAACTGGAAGTAGAACTACATAATATTTTATTTCATTAAATAAACAGGCCACGGGCAGGTCACAATGTACTGCAAAATAAAGGGGTGCCGCTATGTATATTCTATGAATGATTATGTTGTTTGGATAAAAGGAATTGTATTTATAAATTGTGGCGGGGTAAGGTGAAAATCATTCTCAGTTGACTCCGGCCTCTTTAAGAAGATTGAATTAAAACCAACCGCCGCATATTCGATGCGAGATAACACAACAGAAACGTCGCAAACATCAGTTCCTGTAATTCGCTGTAACGCAGATCCGTCGGCAGAGAAGCAATATCAAACGAGGTCTTAATGCGCTCGGGTAGCTTGACCAATTCGGCGAGGAGTGCGGCAGGAAAACAGGCAAAGCCTGGCCAGAACCAGTATTGCCAGTTGTTACTCTCAAAGATTTCACCACGCCACCTGCGCCAGCCGGCGACGAAGATCCCGCCGATGATGATCCAGGTCTCAAGCAGCAGCCGGGGTTTTTGATCAAACCAGCTGCTGATGTTGTGCAGGTTCGTTTCCTGTTGATCGTTGATCGCTTTTAATTCCTCCGGCGTCTCCCAGCCGAAAAGATGCTGGCCCCAGCTGAGATCCTCGCCGGCAAAATACAGGCTGCCGGCCGTTACCAGCAAAATCCAGATGCCGAGCCACCATACCGGAAGATGTTTGCGTAAATGGAATGCGCGTAACCCGTAAACAATCGCGAAGACAAGAATAAGCGGCGTCGTTAGTTCAATAAAACCCAATTCACTTTCAAACCAGCGCTCATACACTGGCCGCCCGAGCGAAAAAAATCCGGCCCAGACAAACACTGCCAGGATAATTGGCAGCCATAACCATATCCATTGTTGCAATTCCGATCCGTCAGAAAGAGGAGAATTGTATTTGTCGGTCATTAATTAATCTGGAAAAGAAACCTGCTCGTCTAAACAGCACGAAGGACCAACGGTACGTAATGATCAATGAGCAAGAGGGCAAACAGGGCCATCAGATAAATGATCGAATATGAAAAGGTCTGCATGGCCAGCCGGTCACTATGGTCTGTCTGCATCCTGATGGCGTAATACAGAAAACCGCCGCCGAGTATAATTGCGCCGAATAAATACAGCGGGCCGCTCATATATGTGACGAACGGCAATACACTGACAATGCAAAGCACAATGGTATACAAAAGTATTTGCAGGCGGGTAAATTCGATCCCGTGGGTGACCGGCAACATCGGAATACCCACGCTCGCGTAGTCCTTGCAGCGGTAGATCGCAAGCGCCCAGAAATGCGGCGGGGTCCAGACAAAGATAATCAAAAATAATAATAATGAGTGCGGATCCAGACTGCCGGTAACGGCGGTCCAGCCGAGTACGGGCGGTGCCGCGCCCGCTGCACCGCCGATGACGATATTCTGCGGCGTGGCGCGCTTGAGATACATCGAATAGATAAAGCCGTAGCCAATCAATGAGACTGCCGTCAATATGGCCGTCAGGACATTAACAAAATAGGTCAGGATAACCATGGACAACGCCCCGAGTATAAAGGCGAACAGGATGGCGCCCTGGATACTGACAGCCCCTTTTGGCAGGGGCCTGCGCATGGTGCGTGTCATGACGGAATCGATCTTATGATCGACCACATGGTTAATCGCGGCGGCAGAGGCCGCAGCCAATCCAATCCCCAGCGTACCAAATAACAGCGCCGATAACGGGATCATCCCTTCCGTCGACATGAACATTCCGACCACGGCGGTAAAGACAATCAAGGAGACAATCTTGGGCTTGCACAGCGCAAGGTAATCACGCCAGTGCGATGCAGCTGCAATAGTTATGGTCGTGTTATCCAACAAAGTCTCCGGTATTTGTCTTTGGCGAAGTTGAATAGTGTAACAAAGTCACCAGGGATAATAATAATAACGCGGCCACGCCATTATGCGCCACCGCCACAGGCAGCGGTAACAGCTTGATGACATTGGCAATACCGAGTGATATTTGTACCAGTAAAACAATCAATGTGATCAATCCTGTCAGCGCAATATTTTTATTGTTGTTACGTATGGCTTTTATCGCGACTGTTCCGATAACCAGTAATGTTATCAGGGCGCCAATACGGTGACTCATATGGATGGCAGTGCGTGCATCACCTGCCAGGACCCCGCCTTCGTAATCAACGCCCAGTTCGCGCCAGAAGGTAAACCCCTCGACAAAATCCATGGCTGGCCACCAGCTGCCATGACATGTCGGAAAATCCAGACAAGCCAGCGCAGCGTAATTCGCGCTGGTCCAGCCGCCAAGAGAGATCTGAATAGTAATCACGCACAGACCCAAAATTGTCCACGGGTAGAAGCGCGCTGCATTGATATCAACAACCTGTCCCTGGCTGGATTGTTTCAGCAACAGCCAGATTAACAAGGATAGTACGGTCATTCCGCCCAGCAGATGTGCCAGGACAATAACGGGCTTCAACAGCAGGGTGACCGTCCACATGCCGAGCAATGCCTGGAAAATGACCAGTAACGCCAACACCAACGGAATGATAACCGGCTGGCCGGAAATCGATCGCCGTTTCCAGGCCATGATTGCAAGACCTGCGATTAATAAACCCAGAGTACCCGCCGCATAACGATGGGCCATTTCCTTCCACGCCTTGCCGTGTTCAAGCGGTCTTTCCGGATAGAGTTGATCAGCATGCAATGCTTTATCGGGCACGATCAATTTATCGTAGCATCCCGGCCAGTCCGGGCAACCCAGGCCTGCATGGGAAAGCCGGACATAGGCGCCCAGCACTACGACGATAAAGGCGAGGATGACGGAAATTCTTGTTACGTTAACGAACAGTGTCGAATTCATAGGGGCGAAGTACTCAACCTATGCTTGAGTTTCTTAACAGGCGCTTCATATCTTTAATAATACCCACAGGATCGGTATCCGGCGGATAGCACATCATTAAATAGCCCAGGGGATCAATTAAAAAGATGGCGTGATCATATTTTTTATTCTCCGCAGCGAAGTGTGACATAAACCCTGCATTCATCTTTCCCGCCGACAGAACCAACTGGCCGGGATAGTCCTTCAGGGTCTCCGCAACTGAATTCTGTGGCATCACATCATCCAACAGGACAACGCGTTGTACACGATGCATTTCCTTGCCCATGGCCAGACTGATCTGACGCATTCGATAAAGATTTTCCTTGCACTCGTTTCCACATTCTGCTTTCACAACGGTGAACATGGTCCATTTGCCATGTAACGGGATTTCCCTCGCCTGCACTGGATCGGTCAATGAGATATCCTCCAGCAACTGCGGGGGATCAATTAACATGCCGTGCTGCAGGGTCCCGCTGCTGTCGCGCATAAAGTCTGTATAAAATGCCAGGAACCAGGAACCGAGAACGGGGGAAAGAAAGATCAGAAACAGGACAATGGGGATTGCCTTGTTTTTCCACTGGCCCCGGGGTTGTTCGGTCATCTGATCAGGCAACCCGTTTTATAGTGACCACGAGGTAAATAACGGCCAATGTCGCGGCCAGCGCAAACCACTGAAAGGCGTACCCCAGATGCATTTCCTCGCCGGACCCGGGGATGGACCATTCCCTGAGAAATCCTTGCGCCGATTCCGGCTGCAATCTGATTACATAAGGAAACAGATCGTGTTTAATCAGCCCTGCGATTTCCTGGAGGTCTATGCGTTGCAGACGAATAATATTATCTGTCATGGTTTCAATCGCTGGTTCCCCCAAAAGCAGTCCGGTCGCCGGGACCTCCGTGGCGACACCGATAATATTTACTTCTTCCGCATTGGTGTCGAAAGACGGCGGGATCATTCGATCCTTGCCGGCGGGCAACCAACCGCGATTGACCAGGGCCCAGATATTTTCATCGCCAAACCTGAACGGGGTAAAGACGAAATAACCTGCCTCGCCTTTCATGACCTGATTATCCAGCAAGATATGTACATCATCTGTAAATGTTCCTTTCACTTTCACATTACGCCACAACAGTGCCGATTTATCAGCGCGGACAGCATGTTCAGAATTCAAATCTATTATTTCCGCGGATTGGTGCTGCAGGAACTTTTCATGTATTTCTCTCTTTTGTTCTGCGCGATCGAGTTGCCACATGCCAAGAGAAATCAGGATTGCAAGCATGATTACGCCCACCATGCTCGGCCATAATCTTGGGGAGAATTGCCAGTTGCCAACGCGCATGTTGTTAATATTTGATTAAAGCATCATCCCGTTCGTGTAAGCCGGTATAATCAAATGTATACTCAGTTTTACATCTCATGTACTTTAAATAAATGTCCGGCCCTCTAATATTTAAAAGCGCTGTAATCCTGCTACTCATTATCATTGTCGTGGCCTTGTTTTCCGGTATGTTTTTCCTCATCCGTGACAAGGGCCAGTCAGATCGTACAGTAAAATCCTTAACCGTGCGGATCGTGCTATCGATTGTGTTATTTCTATTATTGATCATCGGTTTCGCCACAGGGTTGATACAGCCCCATGGGATTTTCCCGCCCCAAACAGAAAAGGCGCTGCCTTAGCAGCGCCTTTCGTCCCAGAGTCAGTCGCTGTTATCTACAACCAGTAAACAAAGATAAACAGTCCGAGCCACACGACATCAACGAAGTGCCAGTACCAGGCCACGCCTTCAAAGGCGAAATGCTGGTGTTCGCTGAAATGACCCTTCATCGAACGTAACAGAATTACCGTCAACATGGTGGCGCCCATGGTGACATGAAAACCGTGGAATCCGGTTAACATAAAAAATGTGGAGCCATAGACACCCGAACTCAGTTTCAGGTTGAATTCATGATAGGCATGCATATATTCACTGGCCTGCAGACCAACGAACGTAAAACCAAGCACGACTGTGGCGAACAGCCACCAGCAAAGCCCTTTGCGGTTATTCTTTTTCATTGCCCAGTGTGCAAGGGTCACCGTCCCGCCACTGGAAAGCAGAATAATCGTATTGAGCGCAGGTACTCCCCATGCCGGGATCACCTCCGAGTACAACGAAAACTTGCTCTCATCGGGCATGACGAACATGGGCCAATCCGCAAGAAATTGCGGCCAGAGAAATTCATGTGTCACGAAGCCATGGCCTTCCCCGCCCAGCCATGGCACGGATAAAACGCGTGCGTAGTAAAGAGCGCCAAAAAACGCGGCGAAGAACATGACTTCCGACAGGATGAACCAGCCCATGCCCCAGCGGAAACTGACGTCGACCTGTTTGTTATAACTGCCGCGCAGGCTTTCACCGATGACCTCGTCGAACCAGCCGGCGAACATATAGATAACGGCCGCAATGCCCATGCCGAAGATAAAGGTGCCAAATGCCGAACCATTGAGCATAACCGCCGCCCCTACAAAAGAAACAAACAGGGCGATGGAACCTACAATCGGCCAGCGGCTGGGATTGGGGATAAAATAAGCATCGTGCGCATCAGACATAATTGTTCCTCATCTTATTAACTATTTTTTCGTTGCTGACTAAATCTTTATTTTTCTGCCAATATGTATGCGGTATCTGCCGCATGATCTGCGGTTTCGTTCGAATCAGGCGCCAGAAAAAATGTATAAGAAAGCGTCAATGTTGAAATCTTCCTGGGCAACTCCGAATCCACGACAAAGCGCACCAGCATCTCCCGCCGCTCGTGTGGGGCCAGGGTCTGCTTGGTAAAACAGAAACACTCCGTCTTGTTAAAATACAGCGAGGCCTGGGCCGGCGCGACACTCGGGATGGCCTGTCCGGTG
>JAENIZ010000130.1 GCA_016844485.1 Gammaproteobacteria bacterium
GTTGATGGATGAAATATTGATAATGCGTCCCCAGCCACGCTCGGTCATACCTTCGACAATTTGTTTGGTTACATTAAACAGGCTGTCGAGATTGATATTTATTACAGCATCCCACTGTTCCTTGGTCATCTTGCGAAAAGTCCCATCTTTGGTGATGCCGGCGTTGTTGACCAGGATATCGATTGGCCCAAGGTCATTTTCGATCTTTTTAACAAGCTCGATACAGGCGTCGAAATCAGTAACATCTGCCTGATAAATATTGATGTCATAGCCTTTTTTTATAACCTCTTTCTGCCACTTCCTGGCTTTTTCCTCGTTACGGTAATTAGTGGCCACTTTTGCGCCGGAATCTGCAAGCCGCAGACAAATAGCAGCGCCAATACCCCCGGTTCCGCCTGTGACCAGGGCCACTTTACCTTTTAGATCAGACATAATGCTTACCTTTCCACCGCCAGTGCAACACCCTGGCCACCACCGATGCATAATGTGGCCAAACCTTTCCTGGCGTCGCGGCGTTTCATTTCATGCAGCAACGTTACGAGTATACGGCAGCCGGAGGCGCCAATAGGATGTCCAAGTGCAATCGCCCCACCATTTACATTAACTTTAGCAAGATCCCAACCTAGATCCCGATTTACAGAAATTGCCTGTGCGGCAAATGCTTCATTCGCTTCAATCAGATCCAAATCAGCGATAGACCAGCCCGCTTTTTCCAAACACTTCTTCGTGGCCGGTATAGGACCCGTCCCCATAATTTTGGGATCAACACCAGCAATAGCATATGCTTTGATCTTGGCCAGGGGGACAAGTCCGAGTTCTTTTGCTTTGGATTCACTGGTAACAATTATAGCTGCTGCACCATCATTAATACCCGAAGCATTACCTGCTGTGACAGTTCCATCTTTATCAAAAGCCGGACGTAATTTAGCTAAAGACTCTGCGGTTGTGCCATGGCGGGGAAATTCATCGGTGTCAAATACCAGTGGATCGCCTTTACGTTGCGGGATTTTTACGGGAGTGATTTCATCTTTGAATTTTCCAGCCTTTTGTGCCGCTTCCGTTTTTTGCTGAGATTTGGCTGCAAATTCATCCTGTTCTTCGCGGGTAATTTTGTACTGTTTTACGATATTTTCTGCGGTAATGCCCATGTGATAATTATTGAAGATATCCCACAATCCATCTTTGATCATGGTATCTACCATGGCCCAATCCCCCATCTTTTGACCAGTACGGGATTTTAGTAAGGCATGTGGCGCCATACTCATATTTTCCTGACCACCGGCGATAATCAGTTCTGCATCACCGGCCTTGATGGATTGAGCAGCCAAGGTAACGGCTCTTAAACCACTACCACATACCTTATTGATGGTCATGCAGGGTATACCGGCAGGAAGTCCTGCGCCCAGGGATGCCTGCCGGGCCGGATTCATGCCCGCAGCAGCAGTTAATACATTGCCCATAATGACTTCGTTGATGGTTGCCGGTTGAATGCCGGTCATTTTAACCAGGGCGGAAATAACGGTGGCACCAAGTTCACTCGCCTGTATATCAGAGAGGGCGCCGCCGAAATTACCAATAGCGGTACGACTCGCTGCAACGATAACAATGTTATCTGGCATACTTAAATCTCCTGAATTGCTATAAATTATTTTTTAATGAATTAAGGGATGTGCAATTACATTGCAGTGCACAAATGTTTAAAAGATAGTATCAGAATCCGCTGTCAGACTCTAGTTTATAGTTTAATCAGCGGAAACCTTATACAGGCCCCGTGGAACACCCTGAAAGAGTATCAGAATCGGGTTAATTTCCTGATATCCATGCATCCCAATAAGGGGTGGGCTGGAATAATTCATAAATAAAATCAACAAAGGTGCGCACCTTGGTTGATAAATGCCTGCGATGGATATACACCGCATAAATGGGGAATTCTGCAGGTTCATATTTTTCAAGGACGGGCCGTAGTTGCCCTGATTTAATATCAAGGCCAATCATATAAGTTGGCAATTGCACCAGACCGCATCCCTCAATTGCGGCGATACGCAACGGGTCAGCCACATTGGATTTTAGATTTCCCGTAGTATGCAATGCAGTTTCAGTGCCATTGATCATGAATTTCCACTCGGTAAACGGGCTGCGGTGCGAAAATGTGAGACAGTTATGATGTTCAAGGTCGGCGGGTGTTTCAGGGATTCCATTTTTTTGCAGATACCCGGGGGAGCCACAGACAACTCTCCGGGTTGAAGCAAGTTTGCGTGCAACGAGGCTTGTATCATTCAGTTCACCGACATGTATTGCCATATCCAGGCCTTCCTCGATAAGGTCAGGCGTCCTGTCAGCGAGTATCAAATCGATCATGACATTCGGGTACTTTTCCTTGTATGTAGTGAACGCACGGGCAAGATGAAAAGACCCGAAAGAAGGCGGTGCCATGATCCTCAACGTGCCGCGTGGTTCAGAATGCAGCTGGGCAACGGCAAGTTCGGTGTCCTCAATATCCACTAAAATAGTGCTGACCCGATCGCGATACGCCATGCCGACCTCGGTCAGACTCAGATGGCGGGTGGTCCTGTTCAATAACCTCGCACCGAGGCTGTTTTCCAGATAATTAAGATGTTTGGATGCCATGGCCCTGGAAATGCCCAATTCTTCCGCGGCCGCTGAAAAACTGCCGAGTCTGGCGATGGCCGCAAAGACCTTCATGCTGGTTAATCGATCCATTAAAATCCACCCAATTGTTTCCAATTAAGAAATAAAGTATCAATAAAATAGCTATTGTATACCAATCAGATCATACCTATATTTATTGCATCGCACAAACCATAGTTCTAAATGACCGATGGGTAGTGCTTCAAGTTTCTTAATTTAATTATGAGGTACCACGCTATGAAAAGACTTTACACAATATTGATCGTCATTGCGGCGTCAATTGCGGGCTTAGTCCATGCTGAAGTGGATGAGGCTGCTGCAATCAAGTCCCTGAATATCGGTTGGGATAAAGCCTTGAATAAAGGTAACACATCAGAACTCGTCAAGTCATACACGGATAACGCCGTTATCATGCCGCCGAGCAGTGAAATCCTGACAAATCACGCCTCCATCAAGAATTACTGGGATGGCCTGCGCATGGTTGGAGTTAATGAGTATGTCATTTACACCATCGATCTCCGGATAGATGGTGATACGGCCTACCAGACCGCCCTGTGGGAAGCCACCCGCAACACGGCAGACGGCAATGTCATCCAGTTTGAAGGGAACATGTCCAATGTACTGGAACGACAGAAGGACGGCAGCTGGAAGATCAAGTTACAAAGCTGGAATTAACCAACACGTTGCAAAAGAATATCAGTGTAACGCCACACCTCCTCCTCAAAATTACGCTGATAATTAATACACAGGGATGTGTATTTTTTTACAGGTTCCGCGCTTAGCCGCTCCTGCGCATCCATGCGCTTGCGGCATTT
>JAENIZ010000131.1 GCA_016844485.1 Gammaproteobacteria bacterium
TTTTTTTCCTTCCCCTGAAACGGGGATGAAATTTCGTGGTGAGTCCAAAGTCGAATCCGGTTAAACCAGAAGATATTCAGACACAACATGCACATACACTTACTCGGGACAGGCGCCGGCGGCGGTTTCCCGCAATGGAACTGCAACTGCCACAATTGCCGGCGTATTCGCCGGGGCGAAATGAAAGGGACACCACGTACGCAATCGTCCATCACCGTCAGCGGCAATGGCAAAGACTGGGTATTATTCAATGCCTCACCGGATATCCGTGTACAACTGGAGGCATTTCCCCCGCTGCAACCTGGGCGCGCAGTCCGGGATACCGCGATTTGCGCCATTATCCTGTGCGATGCACAGATAGATCATACAACGGGATTGATCATGCTGCGTGAACACATCAAACCCTGGGATGTGTATTGTACGACCGCTGTGCGTGAAGACCTGACTACCGGTTACCCTATATTTAATGTCCTCAGTTATTTTCGCGGCGTCAATTGGCATGAAATTACCACCGATCAAACACCATTCAGCATATCCGGGGCAGACGGTTTGCGCTTTACCGCAGTACCTTTAAAGAGCGAAGCCCCCCCCTTCTCACCACACCGGCATAATACAGTGCCAGGCGACAATGTCGGTTTCCGTATTGAAGATACGGCAACCGGCAAAAACCTGTTCTACGCACCGGGGCTCGGTGAAATAGAAGATCATGTATTGCATTATATGGAAAAGGCTGACGTCATACTCGTGGATGGCACTGTGTGGACCAATAATGAACTTTCCAGAGAAGGTATTAGTGACAAACTTGCCAGCGAAATGGGACACCTGGACCAATCCAGTAAAGGGGGAATTATGGATACATTAAAACCACTCCAGCGTCCCAGAAAAATCCTCATTCATATCAACAATACCAATCCCATACTCGATGAGGAATCGCCAGAACACATCGAACTCGAACGCAATGGTATAGAAGTTGCGTATGATGGGATGGATATAAAAATATAATTCTTGAGGAGTAATAATGAATAAAAAAGTTAAAAAACCCTGGTCACGCAAAGAATTTGAAAAGAAAATCCGGGAAAAGGAAAAATTTTATCACATTAATCATGAATTCCATGTCCTGATGAATTCAGGCAAGCTGGACAAAAAGTCCATTCAGGGCTGGGTCGCCAATCGCTTTTATTATCAAGTTGCCATACCGGTGAAAGATTCTGCGATCATGTCCAATTGCTGGGATCGCGATGTGCGCAGGCACTGGATCCAACGCATCATTGATCATGATGGCATAGAGGGAGATGATGGCGGTATCGAGGCCTGGTTACAGCTTGGCGAAGCAGTTGGACTGACCCGTAAAGAACTTTGGTCACACAAACATCTATTACCTGGCGTTAAATTTGCCATCGATGCCTATATCAATTTTGCCAAACAACAACCCTGGCAAGTGGCCGCCAGTTCCTCGCTCACGGAACTTTTTGCGCCCAAGATACACCAGAAGCGGCTGGACAAATGGCCGGAGTATTACCCCTGGATTGACAAACAAGGTTATAACTATTTCCGCAAACGTTTGAAAGAGGCGCGTCGCGATGTCCAGCATGGCCTGGACATTACCCTGGACTATTATAAAACCAGGGAACAGCAGGAGATGATGCTGAATGTATTGCAGTTCAAACTGGATGTCCTGTGGACTATGCTTGACTGTATGTGGATGGCCTATATTGAAAAGAAGCCCCCTTATCACAACTGTTGAAGAAATCTATGGCGAATCCTTTCAGTGCGGAAGATATCCCTGTGATTACCCCCACTTTTCGCCTGCAATGGGAACAGGCACAGGACTGTTATGTGATACTGTATCCGGAAGGTATGGTTAAACTGAGCCCAAGCGCAGGCGAGATCATGAAACGCTGCGATGGTAAAACGAATATTACGCACATGATTGATGATTTAAATAACCAGTTTCCAGGCGCTGATCTGGAAAACGATGTCTATAAATTTCTGGAGGTGGCACATGAAAACGGCTGGATCCGAGCAAAATAAACTTCCCCAACCACTGTGGTTGCTGGCAGAACTGACCTATGCCTGTCCTCTCCAGTGTCCTTACTGTTCCAATCCGGTGGAGATGGTTAATGTTAAAAATGAATTGTCAACCGGGGACTGGATTCGGGTCATGCGCGAGGCACGTGTCATGGGCGCAACACAACTCGGATTTTCCGGCGGCGAACCCCTGGTGCGCAAGGATCTCGAAATATTAATTGCCGAGGCAAGACAGCTGGGTTATTACACAAACCTGATCACTTCAGGTGTAGGTATGGATGAAAAACGTGTGGAAGCCTTCAAAAAGGCCGGTCTTGATCATATTCAGGTCAGTTTCCAGGCAAGTAGTGAAGAGCTGAACAATTTCATTGCCGGCACGGATGCTTTCCAGCATAAACTGGAAATGGCAAGGTCAGTAAAAAAACACGGCTATCCTATGGTATTGTGTTTTGTTTTGCACCGGAAAAACGAAGATCAGATCCGGGATATTCTGGAACTCTCCATCAACCTTGAGGCGGATTACGTCGAACTGGCCACGACACAGTATTATGGCTGGGCATTCCATAACCGCGAGCAATTGATCCCCACCCGTCAACAACTTGAGCATGCTGAAAAAGTCGCCAAGGAATACCAGGATAAAATGAAGGGAAAAATGCGCATCTTCTATGTAATACCTGATTATTTTGAAGACCGGCCGAAGCGCTGTATGGATGGCTGGGGCAAAATCTTTCTGACTATTACACCAGACGGGACTGCTCTCCCCTGTCATGCTGCCCGTCAACTTCCAGGTCTCGAATTTCCCAATGTGCGAGATCGCAGTGTCGAATGGATTTGGAATGATTCCCCTGATTTCAATAAATTCCGCGGTTTAGATTGGATGAAAGAACCTTGCCGTTCTTGTCCGGAAAAGGAAAAAGACCTGGGTGGTTGCCGTTGTCAGGCTTATATGTTAACTGGAGATGCGCGTAATGCTGATCCTGTGTGTGATAAATCACCACATCATAAGGAATTGGTCGAACTTGTTGAACGCGTCGGCAGTCTTGCGGGCACACCGGAATTTGAAGCAAAACCTCTTGTATTCAGGAGCATGAAAAATTCCAAGAAGATTATGAAAGAAAAATCAGCAGCGACGGTTTAACTGTCGGTGTTCTTCTTTGAATTATTGTAAATAGACCAGGCGATATCGGCGGCCTGCCTGTTTTCCCTTACATCGTGCACCCGGAAGAGTTTGACCCCTGCGGCAACACCAATCACCGTGGTAGCGCAGGTTGCGCCCATCAATTCCTTTGGTGCCGCCTTCTTGCAAATTGATTCCATAAACCGTTTCCTGCTTGCACCAAGCATAACCGGAAAACCGGTGTCAACAAAACGGTGCAAATTGGCCATAATTTCCAGATTATGTTCTGTTGTTTTGCCAAAGCCGATGCCC
>JAENIZ010000004.1 GCA_016844485.1 Gammaproteobacteria bacterium
TCCATCCACGGCCAGGGCGGCCTCATGCATGGCCTCGGCGAGTGTCGGATGGGCGTGGATAGTCCGGGCAATATCCTCGGTGCTGCCGTCGAACTCCATGGCCAGCACGGCTTCAGCGATCAACTCCGAGGCATTCGGTCCGATGATGTGCACACCCAGGATGCGGTCTGTCCTGGCATCACCCAGTATTTTTACCATACCCCCGGTCTCGCCCATGGCGCGGGCACGCCCGCTGGCAGCAAAGGGAAAGACGCCGCTGCGATATTCAACACCCGCATCTTTTAATTCCTGTTCAGTCTTTCCGACCCAGGCAATCTCCGGCCAGGTATAAATAACCCAGGGGATGACTGCATAATTCATGTGACTTGCGCGACCGGCGATGCGCTCAGCGACGGCAATACCTTCTTCGGAGGCCTTGTGCGCCAGCATCGGGCCGCGTACAACATCACCAATGGCATAAACGTTAGGCAGACTGGTACAGCAGTGTTCATCCACCTCGATAAAACCGCGTTCATCCAGAAAAAGACCGCATTCATCTGCCCCCAGACCTTCGGTATTGGGTTTGCGGCCGACCGCAACGATCAACTTATCGACGTTGAATTGATGTTTACCTTCCTTGTCCTGATAGGTGACGATCACCTGTTGGTTATTGGAACCCGTTCCTGTCACCTTGGCCCCCAGCCTGATATCCAGTCCCTGTTTTTGTAGTGTTTTCCACGCCTCGTTCGCAATCTGCCGATCAACCGGCGGGAGAAAATCCTCCAACGCTTCAAGGACAATCACCTCGGATCCGAGGCGTTTCCAGACGCTGCCGAGTTCCAGGCCGATTACACCGGCCCCGATGACGCCGAGAGTCCTTGGCGCCTGATTGAAACACAGTGCGCCGGTGGAATCGACGATCAGATCCTGATCTACATTGGCGGGTGGAATTCTGGCCGGGACAGAGCCGGTCGCAATGATAATGTGTTTTGCCGAGACAATTGTTTTTTCTCCGCCTGTATTGGCTACGGGTGTAATTTCAATTTGACTGGCGGATAACAGTCGGCCATGTCCCTGCAACCATTCCACCTTGTTTTTTCGAAACAGGCCCGCAATGCCTTGCGTCAGCGTGCTTACGATCTTCGCCTTGCGGGCGATCATCCTGTTGACGTCCATACTGATCCCGGTAGTCGTAATACCGTGCTCGATGGCCTCATGTTTCATATGCATAAAATGATGTGATGAATCGAGCAGGGCCTTGGAAGGAATACACCCGACATTCAGGCAAGTGCCTCCTAACGCAGGTTTGCCTTCCTCATTAAGCCAGCTTTCGATACAGGCCGTGGCCAGGCCAAGTTGGGCACAGCGGATTGCGGCTACATAACCGCCAGGCCCGGCGCCGATGACAACAACGTCAAAGTTTTGCATTCGATATCCTAGACCTGTAGCAGTAACCGGGTGGGATCTTCGATCTGTTCTTTTATGGAAACCAGAAACTGCACTGCCTCGCGTCCATCGATTATACGGTGATCATAGGACAGGGCGAGATACATCATCGGTCTTATAATCACTTGACCTTTCTCGGCCACCGGGCGTTCCTGCATTTTATGCATGCCCAGGATGGCACTTTGCGGAGGATTGAGTATAGGAGTGGAAAGCAATGATCCAAACACTCCACCGTTGGTAATGGTGAAGGTGCCACCCGTCAGTTCCTCGATGGTCAGTTTGGAATCCCGAGCTTTTTCCCCGTACTCCCTGATTTTGGTTTCAATGACGGCAAATGACATTGTGTCAGCATCACGAACAATGGGAACAACCAGTCCCCGGGGAGAACTCACCGCAATGCCGATATCAAAATAACCATGATAAATAATATCTTCCCCGTCAACAGAGGCGTTAACGACCGGGAATTTCTTCAGTGCTTCAACGACCGCTTTGGTGAAGAATGACATCAGACCCAGTTTCACCCCATGGATTTTTTCGAACTCTTCCTTATAGCGATTACGCAGATCAATTACAGGCTGCATATTGACTTCGTTAAAGGTGGTCAGGATGGCGTTTTCATGTTGTGCCATAAGCAGGCGTTCGGCCACACGTTTGCGCAACCGGGTCATGGGGACACGTTCTTGCGGACGATCTCCGCTCTTGGGAATTTGTACAGGTGATTTGGCAACAGGCGCAGCAGGTACAGGTTTTGGTGCCGGCGCAGGCGTTGGTACAGGTGCAACCTTTTTGGGTTGCTCTGGTTTGGGGGCAGGGGCAACCGCAACTTTTGGTATAGCACCGGTTTTCTCGATGTGCTTGAGTACGTCTTCCTTGGTCAGACGGCCGTCTGCACTGCTGGCCGGGATATCTGCAGCGTCAAGTTGATATTGTTGTAATAAATTACGCACGGCCGGGCTGAGTTTTGATTCACGACTTTGCACGGGAGGTGCTATATCGGGCAGGTTTTGTTGCTCTGGCCTGGATTCAATTCTGACGGGTGTTGAGGCATCGACAGTCTTTGCTTCGCTCATCTCGGTTTCAATGCGGGCGATGACCTCGTCGCTGTATACTTGTTCGCCACTCTGCTTGAGGATCTCGGTCAGGGTGCCATTATTAGGCGCAGCTACTTCCAGCGTGACTTTATCTGTTTCGATATCAATAAGACTGTCACCACGGTTTACGGCATCACCGATTTTTTTATGCCAGTTCATCAGGGTGGCTTCCGCCACTGATTCTGCCAAAACGGGAACTTTGACTTCTACAAGCACGCTGATCTCCTTAATACTCTCGTTTCCGGGTTAATCACTATTTAAATGGAAAACACCAACCTTAAGCCTTGATAACAATTTTTTTATGGGTGACCTCAAGTTTATCGAGTTGCAGGGCGTCCGAAACAAGTTGCCGTTGTTGCTCCAGGTGTTTGGACATATAACCACCTGCAGGCGAGGCAGAATAAAAACGTCCGGCATAGCCAAGGGCATGCTGATCACTCAAAGAACCTATCATGGTGCCGCGTGACTGCAAATAATACCAACTGCCCTGATTTTTGGGTTCTTCCTGCACCCAGACAACCTCTTTTAAATTCTCATAGCGACCCAGGACTCGTTTGACTGCATCCATCGGGTAAGGAAATAACTGCTCAATCCTGGCAATGGCAATGTTATTGATTTTATTTTCCCTGCGTGCATCAAGCAGGTCGTAAAATACTTTGCCGGAACAAAACAGCAGTCGTGTGATAGCCCCAGGATCATGATCATCAATCTCATCAATGACTGTCTGAAATTTGCCTGTAGTGAGTTGTTCTATCGGTGACGTAGAGAGTTTATGCCGTAACAGGCTTTTCGGGCTCATTACAATAAGTGGTTTGCGGTATGGGCGTAATATCTGGCGCCGTAACATGTGAAACATCTGTGCTGCGGTGCTGGGCACACAGACCTGAATATTTTCCCGTGCACATAATTGCAGATAGCGTTCCAGCCGGGCGGAGGAATGTTCGGGTCCCTGGCCGTCATAACCATGAGGCAAAAATGTTACTAAACCACAGTAACGTTTCCATTTGGCCTCACTTGAACTGATAAACTGATCGAAAACAACCTGCGCGCCATTGGCAAAATCACCGAACTGCGCTTCCCAGATTACGAGAGAGTTCGGTTCGGCGCTGCTGTAACCATATTCATAGGCGAGTACCGCTTCTTCTGACAGGGTAGAGTTAATTACCAGGAAGTCTGCCTGTGTGTCACTGATATGCCGTAAGGGTAGATGGGTCGCGCCGGTTTCATGATCATGGAGTACGGCATGACGATGAAAGAATGTACCCCTGCCACAGTCCTGTCCTGAGAGTCTTATCGGATGACCGGAATCGACTAATGAGGCGTAGGCCATAGTCTCGGCAAACCCCCAGTCCATAGGTAATTCACCCGTACTCATCTTGCGCCGGTTCTCGATAATTCGATTTACTGTCGGATGTAACGTAAATCCAGCCGGTATGTCCGTAATACGCTGTGCCAGTCGTTTGGCCGTATCAGTATCAATACTTGTGGTTGTCACTGTATCCCAATGTGTACCTTTATACGGTGTATAGTTAATCAGAAAATCATTACTGACGTTTTTTGCCTGCGGACCGGCAACCGCGCGATTTGATTCCAGTGACTGGATATAGATGGTGAGGATTTTATCGGCGTCCTGTTCCGTTAATAATTTTTCATTGATAAGTTTCTCTGTATAGATCCTGCGTGCGCCCGGATGCTTTCTGATCTGTTTATACATAATGGGCTGGGTTGCAGCAGGTTCGTCAGCTTCACTGTGACCATGCTTTCGATAACATACCATGTCGATCACGACGTCTTTATTAAATTCCATACGGAAATCGAGGGCCAGTTTTGCAATAAAGACAACGGCCTCCGGATCGTCGCCATTAACATGGAAGATAGGCGCCTGCACCATCTTGGCAACATCAGTGCAATATAAAGTAGAGCGTGAATCCAGCGGGTCACTGGTGGTAAAGCCAATCTGATTATTGATAATGATATGGACAGTGCCACCAGTGGTATAACCCCGTGTCTGGGAAAGATTGAATGTCTCCATGACAACACCTTGCCCGGCAAATGCCGCATCTCCATGAAGCAATATGGGGAGTACCTGGTTATGTTTATGATCTTTGCGCCGGTCCTGCCGTGCCCGCACGGAACCTTCCACGACAGGGTCGATGATCTCCAGATGCGAGGGATTGAAAGCGAGTGTCAGATGCACAGGTCCACCCGGCGTTTCAATATCCGATGAAAATCCCAGATGATATTTTACATCTCCGGCGTCATCTTCATTCTCACTTTGTTTTTTACCTTCGAACTCACTGAACAGATCGCTTGGTAACTTACCGATGGTGTTAACCAATACATTTATACGGCCGCGATGTGCCATGCCAATGACAATTTCTTTAATCTGTTGCTTGCCTCCATCCTGGATCAATTCATCCAGTAACGGTATCAGACTTTCTCCACCTTCAAGTGAGAAACGTTTTTGACCAACGTATTTGGTATGCAGATATTCTTCGAGGGCATTGGCAGCGATAGTACGTTCCAGGATATGAAGTTTCTTATCTTTATCGAAAGAAGGTGTAGCACGACATAGTTCAAGCCGTTGCTGGATCCAGCGCTTCTGCTCGGTTTCATTAATGTGCATGTATTCAGCGCCGATTGTCCGGCAATAGGTGGTCCGGATGATATCGATGATTTCTCGCAGGGGAATTTCATTATTGTCATGTAGCTGCAATGAACCGGTATTGAATTTACTTTCCATATCGGCATTCGTGAGTCCATGAAAGTCGGGATTGAGTTCAGGCACGTCGGGCCGTTCATATTGTTTCAGGGGATCCAGATCGGCCTGCCGGTGACCACGGAAGCGATGGGCATTGATCATCTGCAGGACTGCAACCTGTTTCTGATGATCCGCAACAGTACTGTCGTTTTGTGCCTGGATTTTTATCGCAGTCTTGTTTTTACCGGCCTCGTAAAACGCATGGCGTACAGTTGAGTGAGGAATATCCCGCCCTGAATCAGGGTCGGTTTTTTTCAATGCTTCAAAATATTGCCGCCAGTCGCTGTCGACACTGCCTGGATCCGCGAGATAGGCTTCATACAGATCTTCAATGAACCAGGCGTTTCCGCTATAGAGATGGGAAGGTGTCAATTTGTCCATAATACAATCTTAATGATGCCGCACATCTGGATGCTTTTACAGGGGGATCTGCCCTTCTGTTTGTGTTGTTTTTCTTTATATATCCCTATTTTTCAAGCACTAGGGATTATCAGTTTAAGTTGTTCTGGCAATTATTGTTACAAGTTTAGACGATTTGACTATTTTGTCATGAGACGGGCCATTTTTCAGCCGGTAACACATGATCAAGCCTTGCTGCAATGCCATATTGAGCGGTATCCTGAAAAATATCCAGCAATAAGAATTTTTCCAATAATAATTAAACTCGCAGGGGAGGTTTCTTAATGTCTGATACCGTTACCATTATTGATAACAAAACAGGCAAGCAGATTGAGTGCCCGGTCTTGTATGGTACTTACGGCCCTCCCGTAATTGATACCAAATCTCTTTATAATGAACTCGGGATGTTTACTTTTGATCCCGGGTATCTGACCACCGCCTCCTGCCGCAGCGCCATTACTTATCTTGATGGGGAAAAGGGCATACTCATGCATCGCGGGTACCCCATTGAGCAACTGGCTGAACAGAGTACCTATCTTGAGGTCTGTTATCTGCTCCTCTATGGGGAGTTGCCCACGCGGGAACAATATGATGGCTTTCGTGCGGATTTGAACAAGCGTAATCTGGTACATGAACATCTGGAGCGTTTCTATACGGGTTATCTCTATGATGCCCATCCGATGGCGATAATGGTCGGGATTACCGGGGCATTGTCTTCCTATTATCACGAGGCCCTGGATATCAATGATCCGGTAGACCGCGATATAACGGCCAAGCGCGTGATCGCCAAGATGCCTATCCTGGCCGCGCATTGCTACAAACATGCGATGGGCCACCCGTTTGTCTATTCAAGGGACGATCTGGGTTATGTCCAGAATTTCCTCAATATGATGTTCTCATTACCCAACCGGGCATATGTCCCTAATCCAACAGCAATTCGTGCCCTTGACCTGTTAATGATCCTGCATGCAGATCATGAACAAAACGCATCAACATCAACAGTCAGGCTTTCGGGTAGCGCAGAGGCGAATCCATTCGCATGTATTGCCGCAGGGATTGTGACCCTGTGGGGCAGGGCGCATGGTGGTGCAAATGAAGCGGTATTGAGAATGCTGACTGAGATCAAAGACCCGAAAAACATTCCACAATATATTGCCAAGGCAAAAGACAAGGATGATCCTTTCCGCCTCATGGGATTTGGTCATCGTGTCTATAAAAATTATGATCCGCGCGCGACCATAATCCGGAAGGCGTGTCATGACCTGATTGATGAGCTCAATACAGTACATCAACCCTTATTTGAAATTGCAATGCAACTTGAAGAGATTGCGCTCAAGGATGATTATTTTATCGAACGCAAGCTTTATCCCAATGTGGATTTTTATTCCGGGATTATTCTCAAGGCCCTGGGTATTCCTACCTCTATGTATACCGTGATGTTCGCTCTGGCCAGATCAGCCGGCTGGATCGCCCAGTGGATGGAGATGATGACAGACCCGGATTTCCGTATTGGACGGCCACGGCAACTTTATATTGGCACAGAGAAACGCGATTATGTACCGATGGAAAAGCGTAGTCAGCGGCACGATTGATTGTAATTCACGATAATATTTGATGAGGAGATTGTAGAGATGAAGCCACCAGTCCGTGTAGCGGTTACGGGGGCAGCCGGGCAGATTGGATACTCACTATTATTCCGGATTGCCGCGGGGGAAATGCTGGGACCGGATCAGCCCGTCATATTGCAATTGCTGGAAATTACACCCGCCTTGAAGGTGCTTGAAGGCGTGGCGATGGAGATTGATGACTGCGCATTTCCGCTGGTTGCAGGTTACGTCCTGACAGATGACGTGAATAAGGCGTTTAAAGATCTGGATTATGCGTTGCTCGTCGGTGCAAAACCGCGCGGGCCGGGGATGGAACGCAGCGACCTGCTCGCGGCCAACGGCGGGATCTTCAAGGTGCAGGGCAAAGCGTTGAACGATAATGCCAAACCTGGTGTAAAGGTGATCGTAGTTGGAAACCCTGCCAATACCAACGCCCACACGGCCATGATCAATGCCCCTGATCTTGAGCGCCGGAATTTCACGGCAATGACGCGGCTTGATCATAATCGTGCATTGGCGCAGTTGGCCGCCAGGACAAAATCGCGCGTCAGCGATATCAGGAAGCTGACCATCTGGGGAAATCACTCCACCACCCAGTATCCGGATATCAGTCATGCCACCATAGCCGGTAAACCGGCAAAGGATATGGTCGATGAAAACTGGTACAGGAATGAGTATATCCCCAGGGTGGCCAAACGTGGCGCAGAGGTCATTGCGGCCCGGGGGGCATCGAGCGCAGCCTCCGCTGCCAGCAGCGCGATCGATCATATGCATGACTGGGCGCTGGGGACACCAAAGGATGACTGGGTCAGTATGGCCGTGCCGAGTGATGGCAGTTATGGTATTCCGGAAGGACTCATGTATTCCTTTCCCGCCACATGCAAAAAGGGAGATTACAAAATCGTACCGGGACTCGAGATCAGCGAATTCAGCCGCAGCAAAATGGAGGCAACGCGCAAGGAACTGGAAGAAGAACGGGATATGGTAGCAAAGATGCTTCGCTAAACCTGACGAGTGATTAGTGACTGGTAAAAAACAACTAATTACTCGCCGCTCGACAACGTGTTCCAGACGTTGTCTACCTCCTGCATCCATGCAGTCGTCTTGGTCATCCTGACCCCGCGGCATTTGTGTATCCTACACTTCATCACCAATTACCAGTCACATGTGTTATTAAGCCAGTGTTTCCAGACGAATACGCATGACTTTGCCATCAATACTGTCCAGCTTTTCAATCTGCTTGATGGCTTTATTCATAAATTTTTCCTGCACACGCTGGGTCAGAAAAATCACCGGCACATGGCTTGCGCCTTCAGCGGGCTCTTTCTGCAGAATGGCTTCAATACTGATCCCCGCGTCACCCAAAATCCTGGTTACATCGGCGAGCACCCCCGGGCGATCGATCGCCTGCATGCGCAGATAATAGGCTGTTTCCACCTCTTCCATGGGAAGTATCGGCATCCTGGACAGTTTATGCGGCTGGAAGGCCAGATGCGGGACACGGTTCTCCGGATCACTCGTCAACGCACGTACCACATCAACGAGATCAGCGATTACTGCAGACGCGGTAGGTTCGGAACCGGCACCGGCGCCATAATAAAGAGTCGGACCAACGGCATCGCCCTTCACGACTACGGCATTCATAACCCCGTCCACATTGGCAATCAAACGGCGCTCGGGAATCAGGGTGGGATGAACCCGCAATTCAATTCCTTTATCCGTCTTGCGTGCAATGCCAAGAAGCTTGATCCGGTAACCCAGTTCACCTGCATAAGCCACATCCTGTTGTTCTATCTTCGTAATCCCCTCCGTGTATGTTTTCTCAAATTGCAACGGAATACCAAAGGCGATGGCGCCGAGGATAGTGAGCTTATGAGCCGCATCTATGCCTTCCACATCGAAAGTCGGATCTGCCTCCGCGTAACCCAGGGTCTGGGCCTCCTTGAGAACATCTCCGAAATCCCTGCCCTTGTCCCGCATTTCGGTAAGAATGAAATTACTGGTACCGTTGATGATGCCAGCTACCCACAGGATCTGGTTGGCCGCGAGTCCCTCGCGGATTGCCTTGATAATGGGGATACCACCGGCCACAGCCGCTTCGAATGCCACCATTAACCCTTTTTTCTGGGCGGCGGCGAAGATCTCGTTCCCGTGTTTCGCAATCAAAGCCTTGTTTGCGGTCACCACATGCTTGCCGTTATCAATGGCCTTGAGCACCAATTCCAGTGCAGGCGAATAACCGCCGATTAATTCGATAATGATTGCGACATCCGGGTCATTCACAACCTCGAAGGCATCGTCCGTAATTTTGTCGATTTTATCCAAACCATGAATCTTGTCCGGATTGTATTCCTTTGCCGCAGCGTGACTGATGCGTATCTCACGTCCGGCGCGGCGTGCAATCTCTTCAGCATTGCGGTTAAGCACGTTGATGGTACCGCTGCCCACAGTACCCATACCCAACAGACCGACCTTGACTGGTTTCATTGATTTGTCACTTGTTATTAGTCAGTTGTCATTTGTATTTCGTTACTTGTGGCACGTAATACATTTTACGTTTCAGATTTCACTCTTCACTTCTCACGCTTCACGTTTAACAAGCGCCGGTGTTTCCTCGCGCAGCATTGCACGGATTCCACGCACTGCCTGCCGTGTGCGATGTTCATTCTCGATTAACGCAAAGCGCACAAATTTGTCGCCATATTCGCCAAAGCCGACACCCGGTGAGACTGCAACCTTGGCTTCGAGCAACACTTTCTTGGAAAATTCGAGCGAGCCCATAGCCTGGAATTGTTCAGGGATGGGTGCCCAGACAAACATCGTGCCTCTGGGTTTTTCCACCTTCCAACCCGCAGCATTCAATCCCTCACACAACACATCACGACGGCGGCGATACATCTCGCAGATATCCGCGACACATTGTTGATCGCCCTCCAGCGCGGTAATGGCAGCAACCTGGATGGGTGTATACAGGCCGTAATCGAGATAGGATTTCAACCTTGCCAGTGCATTAACCAGAGTCGGGTTACCGACCATAAATCCCACGCGCCAACCGGGCATGTTGTAACTTTTCGACAATGTAAAAAATTCGACGGCGATATCTTTCGCGCCGGGAACTTCAAGTATGGATGGCGCTTTGTAGCCGTCGAATACAAGATCTGCATAGGCCAGATCCTGGATTACCCATATCTTATGTTCGCGCGCGATATCGATGACCTTTTGAAAAAAGGGCAACTCAACACATTCCGTGGTGGGATTAGCTGGATAATTTAATATCAATAATTTCGGTTTGGGCCAGGAATCACGAATGGCCTTTTCGAGTTCAGTAAAAAAATCGATGCCGGGTCCCGTCGGCACATGACGCACATCGGCGCCTGCGATGACGAAACCGAACGGATGGATCGGATAGGCGGGATTCGGCACTAGCACGGCATCACCACGATCCACAATCGCCATCGCCAGATGTGACAATCCTTCCTTGGAGCCGATGGTCACAATCGCCTCGCTTTCCGGATCAAGATCCACGTTATAGCGTTGCTTGTACCAGTTGCAGATGGCCCTGCGCAGGCGCGGGATGCCACGTGACAGGGAATAGCGATGGGTGTCCTCGCGACTGGCGACTTCAACCAGCTTGTCGATAATATGTTTTGGGGTGGGTTGATCCGGATTACCCATGCCAAAATCGATGATATCCTCGCCGCGACGACGCGCCTCCATCTTCAACTCATTGACGATGGCGAAAACATAGGGTGGCAGCCGGTTAATCCTGGGAAATTCCTTGTTCAATTCAGTAAAACCTTTGTCTTTTAAAAGCGAAAGTATAAGGTATTGCATAGCCAGTATACAGAGGAAGAAAGCAGGAGTCAGATCGTACAAATCGTGCCACGACATTGATTATTTGTGAAAAGTGAAGTGTGAAAAGTGATACATATTTGTACCCTTCACCTTTCACCTTTCACCCTTCACCCTTCACCCTTCACCAGCCATCTGCCGTATACTGTATTGCCATGATTCGAGCCGCCGTCATTCAAATGGTCTCTACCGGCGATGTAAAGACCAATCTCGACGCTGCCGCTGAACTGATTCAGAGGGCGGTTGCCGATCGCGCCGAATTTCTGGTGCTGCCCGAGAATTTCCCGCTCATGGGCAAGGCAGAACATGACAAGATCGGGATACTGGAACCCTATGGCAAGGGGCCGATTCAGGATTTCCTGAGTACCCGGGCGAGACAACATAAGATCTGGCTGATGGGTGGCACCATCCCGCTTGCGGCAAGTGCACCGGACAAGGTCAGGGCCGCATGTCTGTTATATAACCCTGAAGGTAAATGTGTCGCGCGTTATGACAAGATTCATTTATTTGATGTCTCCGTCAACGGCAAGGAAACCTATAACGAATCCGGCACTATCGAAGTGGGAGATGAGATCACTGTTGCTGAAACACCTTTCGGGAATATCGGTATGTCGGTGTGTTACGACCTGCGCTTCCCGGAACTCTATCGCAACATGCACACACATGACGTGAACATCATTACCGTGCCATCCGCATTCACGGCTACTACCGGCAAGGCACATTGGGAATCGTTATTGCGCACACGCGCAGTGGAGAACTTATGTTACGTGATTGCGCCTAATCAGGGAGGACGCCACATTAATAATAGAGAGACCTGGGGACATAGTATGATCATCAATCCCTGGGGAGATATCCTTGCTGTTGTTGAGCATGGAGAAGGTATCGCCTGCGCAGACATCGATCTGGATAAACTGAATATAATAAGGAACAGTTTCCCGGCATTGAAACACCGAAAACTGGATTATGAGAAAGAATGAGTAAATCACTGGACATCGCCAAACAGCATTTACTGGAAAGCAGCGGCCTGGAAACAATAGACATCCAGAAAACACTGGGTCAATTGATGACACATTCCATCGATGATGCCGATCTCTATTTTGAATCTTCACACGCTGAATCCTGGGTGCTCGAAGACGGTATCGTCAAGGAAGGTTCGCACAGTATCGATCAGGGCGTCGGGGTGCGCGCGATCAGTGGCGAGAAAACGGGTTTCGCCTACTCCGATGAGATTGTACTACCTGCATTAACCAGTGCCGCAACGGCAGCACGCGCGATCGCAAGGAGCGGCGGCGATGGCAAATTACAGGCCTGGAAAAAACAGTCAACGCCTGCGCTTTACACACCGGATGATCCGCTGACATCCATCAGTTCCGATGCCAAGGTCAATTTACTGAAGCGCATTGATCAACAAGCAAGACAAAAAGATCCGCGCGTTAGACAAGTCCTGGTCGGATTGACTGGAGTGCATACGACAGTGCTGGTTGCAGGGAGTGACGGTACCTTTGCTGCTGATGTGCGGCCATTGGTGCGTTTGAATGTCAATGTGATCGTTGAAGAAAACGGACGTATCGAAAAGGGCGGCGCAGGTGGCGGCGGACGTTTTGGTTATGAATACTTCCTGAAGGATAATTTATATTCCAGCTACATTGACGAGGCCGTGCACCAGGCATTAACCAATCTCGAGGCCGTCGCTGCCCCGGCAGGCACGATGACGGTTGTGCTTGGTCCGGGCTGGCCGGGTATTTTATTGCATGAGGCGATCGGTCACGGGCTAGAAGGTGATTTTAATCGCAAGAAAACGTCTGCCTTTTCAGGACGCATCGGCCAGCGTGTCGCCACACCGGAAGTCACTGTCGTGGATGATGGAACGATTGCCAACCGGCGCGGATCATTAAATATAGATGACGAAGGCACACCGACCCAGTGCACGACATTAATCGAACGCGGCATATTGCGCGGTTATATACAGGACAAACATAACGCCCGCCTGATGGGCATGCAACCTACGGGCAATGGCCGGCGTGAGTCATACGCCCATCTCGTGATGCCGCGCATGACCAATACCTATATGCTCGGAGGTGAACATGCGCCGGAAGAAATTATTGCATCGGTGGACAGGGGTTTGTACGCCGTACAGTTCGGCGGTGGGCAGGTCGATATCACCAACGGCAAGTTCGTGTTCAGCGCGAGTCATGCGTATCTGATTGAAAACGGCAAGATCACGCGTCCGCTGAAAGGAGCGACACTGATCGGCAACGGGCCGGATGTACTCACGCGTGTTTCCATGGTCGGCAATGACATGCAGCTTGATTCCGGCATCGGCACCTGCGGCAAGGACGGTCAATCCGTTCCCGTCGGCGTAGGTCAGCCAACAATACGGATTGATGATCTTACGGTCGGTGGTACTTCCGCCTGAGAAATTGATAGTCCGCTTTCTGAAATATCTAGTCTACTTCGCACTAATTATTCATCGAATTAAAAAGCAGAACGGAGGTGAATTATGAACGTTGCATGGGGAGAGATAATTCTTGTTACTTGTTTCATGGCCACGGCAATCGCGCTTCGAATATGGGCGGCTCACAAGTATGTGAAAGTAAAAGATCAAATTGAGAATTCCGGACTTCAGGAAGCCTATGATGCCCTGCACGCTTTCAGCGATACGACATTCATTTTTCTGATTATGGCCCTCGCATGGATTGCAAATGAAGCGTTATCGCGACTATAGGTTCATATCTGGATGAATCAAATAATCAGAGTACCTGAAATCCATATGATCTGAATTTCATCCATTGACAAAAACGTTATCCATGCAAGCCAGCATTTGTTTCAGATTGAAGTGGTTTTTCCTCGGCACACTATGTCTGTGCCCGTTACCGGGTCATGCGCTCCAGCTTGAAGTGCCGCTGCGGCTGGAGCAGGGTTTCCTGCAACGCGCGATGGTGGAACAGATTTACACCGAAGCCGAAAGTGAAGCACGCGTGTGGGATGACGGCAAGGACTGCAACATATTTATATTATCTGCACCGGAGCTTGGCATCGAGAACGGTCAGGTGCGCACGAAGAGTGCTGCACGGGCGCGCATCGGCACCGCGCTGGGTGATATCTGTCTGTCGATCATCGACTGGGACGGCTTTATCGAAGTATTCCAGGAACCGTTACTGAGTTCATCACCCGGCATCGTGGAATTCAGGGTGGTGGATTCAAAGATCTACGCAGAAGACGGCGAATCGCAGGGTGTAATCGGCACACTGTGGAACTGGAGCAAAAGTTACGTGCATCCGCGTTTCAATCGCCTGCGACTGGATCTCAATCCTGTGCTGAACGAACTCAAGGGGTTGCTAAAGCTGATGTTTCCACAGAATACCGGCAGTGCCGGGCAGATACTGGATTCGGTAGCGCTCAGGAGTGTCGATGTCGCCGATGATCGTATCGAACTCGGCGTCCGTTTCGAGGCGCCGGAACATGCAGTAACTACGGCACCTGCGGAACCTGAGCCGGCCCTGACTGAAGAAGAACTCGCGCGCTGGGAGGAATCCTGGCAGGGCTGGGATGCGTTTCTCACATTGGTGATCAAACATGCCGGTGTGGACACCGATCTTTATGATCTGCGTTCTGCATTGCTCGCGGTCCTGCTGGACGCACGTCAGGACCTGATCGAGGTGTTCGTGCCGTCCGTGCCTGATGCACCAGATCCGGTACCGGGCTTGTTCATCAGGACCTGGGAACGACTGGCGCCGGAATTGCGGCGGGTAAGTGAAACATTACCTACTACCTCGGCGCTGAATTATCTGAGTTTCATTACTGCGGCTGATGCGCTCGTGGCGATTCAAACGATGGAAGAAGAAACCGGCTTCGTGCTCACTGCAGATGCCCTGCGCCGCATGGCGCGCATGATTGCACCGGCGGATCCGCGCGATCCACTGCATTACGATATTGCTGTCGATCCGGAATTGCGCACACTGTTCGGTTTCGGCCCGCCCTTGCCATCCCCTGATGAACACTCGGAATTCACTGCCCCCGGGGAAGCGCGTCTGTACGGCGGTACTTTTGCAACGATGCTCGGCCTGTTCCTGCCGGCACTGATCGTACGCGGAAGCACCTATCATGCTCTCGTTGATCGGCTGAACGGCTGGGTACCGACGCTCAAGGTCCTGGACGAATACCTGCCGCTGGTGCAACAACTGCTCGATCACGTCGCGCAGACGATCCTGAAGGAAAAAAAGCTGGACGCACAATTTAATGATCTCTACCGGCCGCTGGTTCTAGCCACCGCCTGGCAGGAGAGTTGCTGGAGGCAATATATCAAGGTAGGGGGCAAGGTCAAACCGATCCGCTCCCCTGTAGGCGCGGTCGGTATCATGCAGGTTAACCAGCATGTCTGGCGCGGTTTCTACGACGTTAACAGCCTGCAGAACGACGTTGGTTACAACGCAGAGGCCGGCAGCGAGATCCTGCATCATTATCTGGTTGATTACGCCATCGCCAAGGGTGAACACAACCAAGCCGGCGGTAACGATAATCTTCCACGCGCCACTTATGCGATGTACAACGGTGGCCCGAAACACATCACCCGCTACCGGCGCGACCTTGCATCCAAATCCCTGCGTGCGATTGATAACGCGTTCTGGGAGAAATTCCAGGCGGTACGTTCCGGCAACACATTGGCGGTTGCTGAGTGTTATACGGGTTAAAGTTGGCCCGACAGCTTATAGAGACCGTAAAAATTCCAGTAAAGCGATGCGCTTTTTTACGGATAGCGCATTATATAATTTCAAAAGTTCTTCCTGATCGGCAGTTATCGCCGTTCGATAAGGAGGAGTCCCTTCTTTAACTCCAAATGTTCCTCTTTCTTCTTTTGATTTCTTGCCGGTAGCCAGCCATTCATAGCTAACGTCCAACACATTCGCGAGTTGTTCCAGCCGATCGCGGCGCGGAGCTGTGCCTTGTGCCGATTCCCACTGGCTGCACGCACTGCGGGTGACACCAAGAATTTTGGCGAGCCTGGTTTGGGAAATTCCGGCAGCTTTCCGTGCCTGCCGTACTCGTGCGTTGATACTCATGTATACAGTTTAAGGAACCGGCACAGGGCGCGGAAAGGTTAGAATTTCTTGACATTAAAGGTAAGTATTACTAACCTATAGTGGCGGAGAAAAAGCTATCCTAAAGGATGGGAATCTTAGTGAATACCAATAAAGCCTCGCCGGAATCATTCAGCAAACTTGCGGTTAGAGAATTCATGCAGCAATACGGCTTGACACTGGAAACTGTCAGCGTACGTGCAAACTGCACCCTGGAGGAGGCGTACGGCATATTACATCCACAGATATTTGAAATGTATCCGTTGATACTGGTAGCCAAAGTGTGGGGGACCGTTGAACAGGAATTGTCCGCTCGCGGCTGGAACGGCAAAAGGGAACATCTCTGGAAAGAGTTTGATGCAAAGCTTAAAAAACATCGCCTGAAATTTTGCACAGCCCCTCCCTAAGGTAAAGATACGTAACATCCGCGTTTCGGTATCATAGCCTGTGTGGATGGCTCTTCCCCGAACTCTTCAGGCATGCCCACGCTTGGATCACTTCCGCGCCGAATGTTACCCGCCTTTCCCGGCTGGTGGCTCGCACTTGGCCCGGGCATAGTCTGGATGGCGCTCGCGCAGGGCAGCGGCGAGTTGATCTGGTGGCCCTATCTCATCGCCAAATACGGACTCACCTTTCTGTTCCTGCTGATACCGGCCTGCCTGTTGCAATACCCGCTCACGCTGGAGATCGGCCGGTATACGCTGCTGACCGGTGAAAGTATCTTCCACGGGTTTTTCCGGTTAAATCGGGCTTTAGGTATCTTGCTCTGGTTTCTGATGACGCTATCGTTTCTCTGGTTCGGCGCCTTTGCTTCCGCGGGTGGGACCGCGCTCGCGGCACTTACCGGTTTTCCACCCGGTCTTTCACCACGCGGCAAGACTTTGTTCTGGGGCTATGCCTCCATCGCCGTATTTTTTACGGCGATCATTTTCAGTCGCGTTGTTTATACGGTCATCGAGAATGTCATGAAATTTGTTGCGGTGGTTACGGTGGCCGGGATGCTGTGGGCCTGCATGCAGACTGAAGTGTTGAACGCTGCGCCGGAATTTATGCGCAGCCTTCTGGCCCCCACAGGACCAATGCCTAGAACATGGGATGAACAGGACGCCGGTAAATTGCTTACCGCCATTACTTTCGCCGGCCTTGGCGGGTTCTGGATCCTGTTTTATTCGTATTGGTTGCGCGATAAAGGCTCTGGCATGGCAGCGCACAACGGCCGGATCACGGGCGTGACTGGTAAATCCGAAACGGTAACCAGCATCGGTCAACTTCCCGATATTTCAGAGGCCAATGCGGCACGGTGGAAAACCTGGTTGCGTCATCTCCATACTGAATCGCTGGTCGGCATCTTGGGCAATCTTTTCACAACTTTGATGACCTGTCTTCTCGCTTACGCGTTGTTATTCCCGAAGGGATTATTGCCACAGGATTATGAACTCGCCGTCGTGCAAAGCCGCTTCTTCGAGGTAAGTTGGGGCGAGTCTGGACGCATCCTGTTTCTGCTGGTCGCAGCGGCGTTCCTGGCCGATACCTGGCTGGCAACGGTTGACGCCGTGAGCCGCATCCAGGCCGACATCGTGCATATTCTTTTCCCTGCGAGTAGGCGCATCGAGATGCGGCACTGGTATTACATTTTTCTGATCCTGTTTACTGCGATCACGTGCCTGACGATGCTGGTCGATGCCCCCGGCCCACTCATTATTACCAGCGCCGTCATAGGATTCGCCGGCACCGTGATCTTCCCGGTGGCGTTGTATTTCCTGAATCACCGGCTCCTGCCCGCGCATCTCCCGAACTGGGCAAAACCTGCCCCGAGCGCGGCAATTTTTCTCTGGGTAAGCTTTATCGCCTATCTCGCGCTTGCGCTGGCGTATCTCTACGAATTATTGCCTATATGAAACATAGGGAAAAACAAACCAGAGTCAGAATGACATTCCTTTCTAGGCGATCAGTTGCTCAAATTCGGCAAAACTCTGCACATGACCATCAGTGGAGATTTCCATGCCGAGTTGCCTACCGATCTGCGTGATGGAGAAGATTCCCCTGACAAAATAACCATCATTATCGTCACGCTCCTCAATTACGATGGCATGTTGTCGCCCGATATCGCGCAGTTTCAGGATCACATCTTTCACACTTGAATGCTCGATATCGCGCATATTGAATGGGTCAAGTTCTGATCGGTGCGTCATGATTTGTGCAACCTGGATTTCCTGCCTCCTGATTTTTTCTTTTGTCACAATATTCAGGGGCTTTTCACTCATAATATCGCGCGCAGTAATAAGGCCCGCCAGCTTGTCATTATGATCAACCACCACCAGCAACCTGACCCCGGCATGTTTCATAAGCTGCGAGGCCAATTCAATTGAGCTTTCAGGGTTTATCGTGATTGCCCTGATGCGTTTCAGATCCGTCATGACCTTGATTGCACGGTCATCAAGTGAGACATGATCAAATTGGGCACGCGGGAGTGTATAAACAAGGGCCTCGGGATCAAGAACATGAAAATCGAGTTTATGTGCATACGTGGTCATAACTTCCCCCTCTGTCTCTTGCAGACGTAAGGATTATTTCCTTCAAGTATAGCATTTGATTTGTATCTGCCGTCGCAATCTAAATGGGAAATTATTCTCGAATCCACAACCAGGCAATAATAAATGCTCCCAGTGCAGTTACTGCAGCACCCTCAAAACAAAACAGGGCGCCTGCTCTGTCCCAGGCATAACCACTAATCAGGCTGCCTGTTGCCATGCCTGCGCCGAAACTTGCGCTGCTGTAGAGGGCCTGGCCGCGCCCCTGTAAACGGCCCTTGAAAAATTTGTGCACGTACTGGATCGCAACGGCATGATAGACCCCGAATGTCGCCGCATGGAAAAGCTGCGCAATGATTAACAGCACAAGACTTTGAACAAAGAACCCAATGAGCAACCAGCGTGACATGGCCAGCAGGAGACTGATCAGTAACAACATCCTCAGACCACATATCTGTATCAGCCGGCGCATGGTCATAAACAGGAAGACTTCAGCACATACTCCAATCGCCCACATACTGCCAATAAAGGTGCTCGAATAACCGTTATCTTTGAGATAGATGGAATAAAAAGTGTAATACGGTCCATGACTTGCCAGCATGAGAAAACATACCAGCATAAATGCGAACACATGTGGCCGGGATAAAATATCCTTCAGACTGGAGGACTCATGGTCATGATGCTCAATAGAGAGTTCCGGGATCGCTAGACTCATTAACCATACGACGATCATCGAAACCAGCAGGATCATGGGTACATTGCCTATATCAATGTACTCAAATGCGGCCCCCGCTAACCACACAGTAATAATGAATCCGATGGAACCCCAGACACGAATGATGGTGTAACTATGTGTAGATTCACCGAGGTGCGTAAGCGTCGCAGCTTCAATCTGCGGCAGGGATGCACTCCAGAAAATAGAAAACAACAACAAGATGATGACCAGGCCCCAAAAACCCTGGATAAACAGTGCGCCGCTGAATGTGATTGCGGATAACAATGAGGCTAGTTGAATTATCCGCATACGCCGGCCCGTATGATCCACCGCCCAACCCCAGAGATAGGCCGTGAAAATCTTGGTGACGACGACTATTGCCGAGAGAATTCCAATGGCTTTGGCATCAAAACCGATATCTTCAAGGTAAAGAGGCCAGTAAGGCAAAAATACACCGACGGTAATAAAAAACAGGAAATAACAACCGGACAATCTCCAATAAGGAACGCCTGAATGGCGTCGATTAATGATCATTAG
>JAENIZ010000132.1 GCA_016844485.1 Gammaproteobacteria bacterium
GATGAGTATTATTAAATCGTCAACTATCAATCATTTTATTTAATTCCCCAAGATTCCTCACCAGCTCCCTCATTTTCATTCGGGACAGGGTTCGGAATGACAAAAAACTGTCATTTCGACCACAGGGAGAAATCTCATATTTCCATGAGCAATCAATTCTCTGCCGGAACTTGCCGCGGTCTGTGATTTTCATCCAGTGCGACATAAGTAAGCTCTGCCTGTGTGACCCTGACCGTCTCCGGATTGGACGGGTTGCGCTGGGCATAGACTTCGACCCCGACTGTGATCGAGGTATTCCCGACCCGGATGATGTCGGTATAGCAACTGATGAGATCACCGACAAAGACCGGTTCATGAAATTCAAAAGAATTAACGGCGACAGTGGCCACCCGACCTTTAGCGCGTTGCACGGCTGCGATACTGCCGGCAATATCCACCTGCGACATGATCCAGCCTCCGAAAATATTGCCCGCGGCATTAGTGTCTTTCGGTCTGGTGGCGACACGGATGGCAGGTTGTTTGTCGGGCAATTTAACCTTGTTTTTTGTTGTCATGTGCCGTGTCCCTCATACATGCGTTCAATCTCCATTGCATATTTCTCCAAAATCTTGTTTCTCTTTACCTTCAAAGTGGGTGTGAGCATGTCATTCTCTATGGACCATTGTTCATCCGTACAGGTCACACGGCGCACCTGCGCGTAACCGGGGAAAATTCTTAATCTCCAGCCGATTCTTTCCAGTAGAAATTCTTCGGCATTGTCGTCTGCCTTTGAATTCGCTGTAAGCTGATTTCTGATAACGGTCTTTTCCCACTTCTGTTCATTTAACACCACCAGGGCCGTCAGGTAAGGGCGAGATTCGCCGATGATCATGATCTGTTCGAACAAGGCATCCGTTTTTATTTCCTGTTCCATGTCTCCCGGCGGGATTTTTTCCCCGGTGGCCATGACAATAATATCCTTCAGCCGGCCGGTGATATAAATATGCTGCCCTTCAATATGCGCCCTGTCACCCGTATGCAGCCACCCGTCTGTATCGATCACCTTCCGGGTTTCCTCCGGATAATTCCAGTACCCGAGCATGACCGAATCCGCTTTAACGAGCAGTTCATCCTGTTCACCAATTTTGACTTCAACTCCGGGCAACGGCGGACCGATACTTTCCGGGATATTGTTATCCACTCGATTGACGCTGACCACCGGGCTCGCCTCAGTCAATCCATAACCTTGCAGGATAGGAATACCAAGAGCAATGAAGGCCTTGGCTATCATCGGTGACAGTGCTGCCCCACCGCTGATGATAATCTTTAAACGTCCGCCAAAACGGCTGGTTATCTTGTCCGCCACCAATCGTTTTAACAGCGGCCATAATAAAAATGCTGTGCGCTTTTTCCCGCGCCCCTGCAGATATTCATACCGGGACCAGCCGACATCAACTGTCAGATCAAACAATCTGATGAGATATTTTTTTTGTTTTTCTTCCAGTTGCTGCCTGATTGCGGAATAAACCCTCTCGAAGATCCTGGGGACGCAAATCAATGCGGTCGGCCTGATTGTTTTCAGATCCTGCGCAAGCTCGTTAATACTGCGTGCATAAACCACGGTCGCCCCTGCCATCATGGGCAGATAGTAACCCACCGTACGTTCAAGGGTATGTGATAACGGAAGAAAGGACAGAAATATCTCCCTGTTGGTCACCACTACGGAACGCTGTCCGCTATGGGCATTGCTCAGGATATTTTTATGGCTCAGCATGACGCCCTTCGGCCGTCCTGTCGTGCCGGAGGTATAGACAATCGTCGCCAGTTCCTCCGGCCGGCCGTCATTTTTGCGCAGGTCCCCGCCTTCTTTTGGCAACCAGTAACCGAGATTCATCACACGGGGATCCGGATCATGAATGATATCCTTGACAAGGATAATACGGGTGACCGTGTCAAAGTACCCGGCCCTGGACTTTATCGTCTCCCAGAACTCCGGCCCGCCAACGACCAGCAATTTTACGCCTGCATCGCGCAGGATATACTCAACATTGTCAGCGCGGTCTTCGATGTAAAGCGGCACAACGACGAGGCCGAGTCCAAGCGCAGCCTGATCGAGCATGACCCATTCACGGGAATTTGGCATCATCACAGCAACCCGGTCACCTTTTGCCAATGATTCCTTTTCCATTGCCGCCTGCCAGCGTGAGACTTCATAGGCCATCTCATGCCACGTACTGTCTTTCCATGTAGCAGAGACAAAATTAAAATATTTATACGCTGTCTGTTGCGGCGACCGCCTGACGCGTTCCCGGAAAAGACCGGCCAGGGTACCGGCTGTTGCAACGGATATTGTATCTTCCGGTACTGTGACTTCAGGAACAGGATTTATTGTTTGTTGATTACCTTCCGGCATTTTTCTGAAATACTCATTAATTTGACTATCAGCTACTTGATAATTCTTTTTCATTCTGTGCCTGTATAAACTGCATCACTGGTTTTAAGAATTGGTTTCGCCTCGCCCGGCGAGTAATTAGTGATTGGTGACTGGTTATTGGTAACAAATTACTAACCATCGTCCGGCGTAAAACGATCACCATGTTTTTCTTTCAGCTTCAGCAGCTGCTGTTTTACTTCTTCCCTGCCGCGCTGTTCCATGTAGTGCATCGGCCCGCCACGGAACGGTGCAAAACCCGTGGCGAAGATCATCCCGGCGTCCAGAAGATCAGCATCGGCAACAACACCCTCGCGCAGGCAGGCCATGGCCTCGTTGATCATCTGCAGGATCAGGCGATCAGTAATATCGGCAGCGCCAAGGCTGGTGGCATTTTGCTTTCCGAAACGCGGCTTGTCGTTATGGTATTCATAAAACCCGCGCCCACTCTTGCGCCCGAGATGACCCGCCGCAACCATCTTTTGCAGTTGATCCGGAACATTCATACCCAGCGCCGCGGATAATATTTTTGCAACGGACAGGCAAATATCCAGACCTACGGTATCCGCCAGTTCAATCGGCCCCATGGGCATGCCGAATGTTGTCGCAGCCCGGTCAATCTCCGGCGCAGACACGCCTTCTTCGAGCAGCAGCACTGCCTCCATGAGATAAGGCATCAGGATGCGATTGACCAGAAAACCCGGCGCGCTCTTCACCGGTAATGGCAGGCGATCGATCGCACGGCAGAACGTGGCGGCGCGATCCAGCACCACCTTGTCTGTCTTTTCTCCCTGCACGATCTCAATCAATTGCATCTTGGCGACGGGATTGAAAAAATGGATGCCCACCAACCGCCCCGGTTGGGCGAGAGATGTGCATAGCGTGTCTAACGGGATACTGGACGTATTGGTGGCCAGCACGGCATTGTCCTTGAGCCTGGGTTCAATGTTCTGGTACAGCGATTGCTTGGCATCAAGATTCTCGATGATGGCCTCGATGATAACATCAGCCTTTTCCACACCCAGACCTCTGTGATCGGGAACTAAACGATCCATCGCCGCCTGCATCAGGCGCGGGTCCTTGAATTTCTTCTTGTACAACGAACCGGCACGCTTCAGCGCAGGTGCAATATATTTCGGCTCGCGATCCTGGAGCGTGACATTCAGTCCACGTAATGCGCACCATGCTGCAATATCCCCGCCCATGACCCCCGCACCAATAACGTGCACATGCTGCGGGTTAAAGTCACCTGCATCATGGCCCAGGGATTTCAGCCGTTCCTGCAACAGAAAAACCCTGACCAGATTTTTCGCCGCCGGTGTGATAACAAGTTCCGCAACTGAATTGGCCTCTGCCTGCAACATATCCTGTTCGTCGCCGCCGTATTGCTCCCATAAATCGATCAGCGCATACGGGGCGGGGTAATGTTCTCGCCTGGCACGCTTGCTTACCTGGCTGCGTAGATATTTCGCCAGGTGCGGCCGGGCGAATTTACTATTGGCAAGCATCATTAATGTGCCCGGCTTGTGTTTTTGCGGATGTTTTCCGATCAAAGTTCTTGATGCGTTATCGAGGTGTCGCTGCGGCACGGTACGATCAACGATGCCCAGTTTTTTTGCCGCGCGTGCATCGACGGTGCGCCCGCTTAACATCAGATCCATCGCTGCAGGCGCGCCGATCAAACGCACCAGACGCATCGTGCCGCCCCAGCCCGGATGAAAACCGAGCAGTACTTCGGGCAAGCCGATGCGCGTCTTCGGATCATCGAGGGCGATGCGGTAACAGCAGGCCAATGCCAGTTCCAGTCCTCCGCCGAGACAGAACCCATGGATCTGACTCAGGGTGGGAAAAGGCAACGCCTCCAGTTTGTCAAAGATAAGCTGCCCAAGTTGAATTAACTCCAGCGCCTGCTCTTTGGTTTCGATAGAACTAAATTCATTGACGTTGGCACCGGCGATAAATCCATTGCGTTTGTCCGAAACGATAATGAGGCCTTTAGGATTTGTGTCCTTGAGATGTGAGAGGATGACATTGAATTCCTCAAACACTTCTGTAGAAAGAACATTGGTGCTGCTGTCATGTTTATCGAAATGCAGCCAGGCGATTCCCTGCTGATCATCCTCCAGGCGCCAGTGTTGATATTTTTGTTTTGTCATTATTCGTTTTTCAGGCGGCATCCCGCTCGATCAACATGGCGCCACCCTGCCCGCCACCGATGCAGATCGATGCCATACCCCTGTTTGCACCCTTCTGCTGCAACACATGGCACAGATGCAGGATGATCCGCGCACCACTGGCACCCACGGGATGCCCCAGACTGATACCACCGCCATCTATGTTGAGCCGGTCCTGATTGATCTCGCCCATTGCACTACGCATATGCAACTCTTTACGGCAATAGTCCGTATCCTGCCACGCGGCGATACAGGCAAGTATCTGCGCGGAAAATGCCTCGTTGATCTCAAAGTAATCTATATTTTCAAGCGCGAGCTTCTGGCGTTTCATGATGGGTGTCATGGCGTGCACTGGACCCAGGCCCATCTGCTGTGGTTCAAGACCGGCCCATTCGCTGTCCACGATCCGCGCCAGCACGGGCAGTTGATATTTTTTGATGGCAGTTTCACTCGCGAGGATGACCCATGCTGCACCGTCCGTCACCTGCGCACTGTTGCCCGCCGTGACCAGGCCAAATTCCCTGTCGAATACGGGTTTTAATTTACCCAGTTTTTCCACCGAGCTGTCCGGACGCACACCGTCATCCTGTTCGTAATATTTCCCCTGCCAGTCGTAGATCACTTCGATTTCAGGCAGGCGCTTCCCGGCAAACGCCGCCGCCAGACGTTGATGACTGCGCACGGCATAACTGTCCATCAGCTCCCGGCTGATACCAAAACGGTACGCCAGCACTTCTGCGGTCTGCCCCATCGATAATCCAACCACCGGGTCCGTCAGTCCGCGCAATAATGCAATGACCGGTTTCAAGAAACCCGGCCGGAACTGGACGGCAGTCTTGAGTTTTGCACCGAAATCACGCGCCATGGAAAATTGTCCCAGCCAAGTGACCATGGCCTTACTGAACATGAGCGGGGCGTGACTCATGGATTCCGCCCCGCCTGCCAGCACCAGGTCTGCCCGTCCAAGAGCAATGTCACGCGCGGCACTGTCTATCGCCTGCATGCCTGAACCGCAATTGCGCTGCACCGTCCATGCCGGCACATAATTGCCGCAACCCAGCCGCAAGGCGACCACACGGGCAATATTAGCCTCATCGGGACTTGGCATGATGCAACCCAGGATGACTTGATCAATGGCACCGGGTTCAAATGGCTGGCGTGCAAGCAAGGGCCGTGCTGAATTGACGGCAAGATCCGATGCGCTGAATGGCCCGGGGACTCCCCGCGCCTTGAGGCAAGGTGCACGGCTGCCATCAATAATATAAACAGTACGGCCAGTTTTTGTTGTTCCTGTCTCTGTCATTGCGTTGTATTTCCTTAAACCATGAACTCAATTAACAGCCGTTATTTTACCCTGCGTGGCGCGCTCATTTGATGCACTGGTCAGATAAAATTCCTCTTTTGCAAAATCATCCACCTGGATCACTGCACTGCTGGCCTCCATTGCTACACGCAGGGTTTTCGCTTCTTGATCAGTGATCATGCCGGCAGCCAACGCCTCATCCACTGCCGCAACAACCGTGCGGCTCTTGAGTTCTCCCTTGCGCATTGCTTTAACAATCCTGGGCTGCAATGTCTCGGCAGCAATAATTTTAGCCAATGCATCCTCCAGCAGATAGACCGCATCGCCGGTTTCTCCCGGCAGATAGATACCCTTGGTCAATCGATCCCTGGCGATGCCGGGCGACAGTAAAAGTTTTGCTATCCTGCCGTCCATCTCATCATCCGGTTTTGCATAGCTGCGTCCAAAGGGAAAGATCAGGAATCTGAGTGCAAAAGCGAGAGCCCTGATGGGAAAATTATCGAGGAAATCAACTATTGCCTCCTGAATGAGATAGAGGCTGCGTTGCCCGTTCCACTCTACCAGCACCTTGTCACTCTCTGGCCGTCCCTGGTCCTGATGATTTTTCAGCACAGCAGAGATGAGATACAGGTGACTGAGCACATCACCCAGTCTCGCTGACAGTCTCTCCTTGCGTTTCAACGCGCCACCCAATATCAGCATGGCCATATCAGCCAGCATGGCAAAGGCGGAACTCATCCGAGTCAGTTGCCCGTAATACTTTGCGGTGTCATCCGCATGTGGCGCCCGGCACAGGCGGGCATTGCTCAACCCGAGCAGCGAGGTGCGTACTACATTACTGATGGTAAAACCGATATGACCAAAGATGGCCTGATCGAATTGTTCTAATCCCGCG
>JAENIZ010000133.1 GCA_016844485.1 Gammaproteobacteria bacterium
TAAAAAATTACTCTCTTCTGCCCGCTTCCGAGGATGCGAGTTTTCGCAGGTATTTCCGGCTTCAATATGATGATCAGTCTTTTATCATAATGGATGCACCACCCGGGAGAGAAGATTGTAAACCGTTCATCGATATTGCGATGCGGCTGCGGGCCTCGGGCGTTAATGCACCCGTGATACTCAGTCAGGATCTGGTTCAGGGATTTTTACTGCTGTCAGACCTGGGGTCTGATCTCTATCTGAATGTTTTAACAGGCGCCAATGTGGATAAACTCTATGGCGATGCGTTAACTGCCCTGGTAAGGATCCAGCAGAATGGCGATATTACTGATCTGCCGCCATACACTGACAGCCTGTTGATGGATGAAATGGCTTTGTTCAGGGATTGGTTGCTGGACAGGCATCTTGGCATTTCACTGAGCAAGTCCCGGCACGTTGATCTGAAAGATGCATTTCAGTTTCTTAAAGACACAGCCCTGTCACAACCAAAGGTCTTTGTACACCGGGACTATCATTCACGCAATCTCATGTACTGTGAACATCATAACCCGGGCATTCTGGATTTTCAGGATGCCGTAGCCGGGCCATTTACCTACGATCCCGTCTCCCTGCTCAAGGATTGCTATATCAAATGGCCGAGGCAACAGGTCAACAACTGGGCAGTAAATTTCTACCATCAAATCTGTCCGGGCGAAACAGAACAGGTGCGCTTTCTGCGCTGGTTTGATCTCATGGGGGTGCAGCGGCAACTCAAGGCCAGTGGCATTTTTGCCCGGCTCTATCATCGCGATGGCAAGGCGGGCTATCTTGGTGATATCCCAAGGACGCTGTCCTATATTCTCGATCTTGATCAGGATTATCCTGAACTTGAATCTCTGATTGAGTTGATACGTTCTGCAGTGGTTCCCGTACTGGATGAGGTAAATCAAACATGCGCGCCATGATCCTGGCGGCGGGGCGAGGTGAGCGTATGCGCCCGTTAACCAACACCATATCGAAGGCGATGCTTGAGGTGAACGGCAGGCCGCTTATTCAATACCAGGTGGAGTATCTGGTACAGGCAGGCATCAGGGAGATCGTAATTAACCACGCCATCTCCGGCGATCAGATTGAAAATTATCTGGGCGACGGTCACCACTTCAATGCCAATATCAGTTACTCGGCCGAGATGGAGCCGTTAGAAACCGGTGGCGGGATCTATAAAGCCCTGCCCCTGCTGGGTGATGATCCATTTATTGCCATCAATGCAGATGTATGGACGGACTTTCCCCTGCAACAATTGCCCACCGATCCGGACGGCCACGCCCACCTGGTGCTGGTCGATAACCCGCCGCATCATCCCGCGGGTGATTTTGCCCTTGAGCAGGGCCGGGTTAGAAATAAAGGCAACAGGCAATACACCTTCAGCGGCATTGGCGTCTACCGCCGGGAGTTGTTTTCACACTGTGTCGGGAGTGTATTTCCCCTGGTTTCAGTCCTGCGGCCAGCGATTTCCGATAGTCTGATTTGCGGTGAATATTATGGCGGCAACTGGATTGATGTAGGGACTCCGGAACGCCTGGAAGCACTGCGCAAGCAGTTACACAAGTAAGCACATACTTTTAATTCAAGCCAGCAAACTCAATATTCTGTAATGCAGGCGCTAGCCTGCCAGTAAACAATCCCCTCGATCCACAGCCCTGAATTCAGGAATATTGCACTGCAACACCATCTGTGTTAGGGTTGCTGTCTTGTGCAATGCACAAATCTACCTGTAGTATTTAGTTAGATTTAATCCCCAATGTATAGATGAGTAGGGCATTCAGGCGTATATTAACGTTGGCCGACATCTAGGGCGGGCGGTGAGCACTGCTTGCTTGAAGTAGAGGAGCAATCGTAAATGAAAATCTCTTCCTGCAGGCAATTATTCACTGTAGTTGTGCTGTGTTGTTTTCCTCCCCTGGTCTTTTCAGAAGATCCCGGTACCGGTACTACACCTGATTCCCGTGCCATTAACGGGGCTTTCCTTGGTGAAATAGTGCAACAGGGGGCCTTGCGCGTCCTTTATTATTCCCAGCTTCAGGATCCACGCACCATATCCGGCGTAGAGAAGGAAATGTTGGAGACATTTGCCAAGGAACACCACCTCGCCCTGAAGTGGATCACGGTTGCTGCCCCCTGGCAATTGGTTCCGAAACTCCTGGCAGGAACAGGTGATGTCATTATTGGCCAGGGTAAATCACTTGCGGCAGGGATGTCCGATCAGATGATCTTCACCTCTTCCTGGACAGCGTCACGCCAGCAGATCGTGGTACGGAAGGATACCACCCAGATTACCCGCCTGGATGATCTTACCTAAACACCCAACCATGGATCTGGTAATTATTCCTGAAGAACTTGAACGGCAAACTGTGCTGGCACGGGTAGCAACAGGTCAGTACGATGTTGCAGTGATGGGCAGCGAATTTTTAAAGACCTACCTGCCGCAACACCCTGAATTAAGAGTGGCATATGACCTGACTGAAGGTGATGCAATGGCCTGGGCTGTCCGTCCGCAGGCAACTGCCTTGCACGCGGCACTGGACAAATTCCTCAATAAAAATTACCTCGCCTTGAGTGCAGCTGACGCGCATTTGGGTGATCTGCCGAAGATGCAGGAACGCAATACGCTGCGTGTGATCACTTACCAGAACCCGGCAAATTATTATTTTAGCGACGGGGAACTGCATGGCTTTGAATATGAGCTGATCAAAAAATTCGCTTACTCGCAAAAGATGCGTGTAGATGTTGTGTTGGCAAATTCACATGAAGAAATGCAGGAATTACTGCTCAGCGGCAAAGGTGACATTATTGCCGCGGCGCTTCCTGCAGGCAGTGTTCATAATGAACAGATAAGGCAGTCCGAGCCGTATAATTATTCGTCCCCTGTCATCATTGGCTGCCTGCGGAGAGTCCCTACCGGAATTTACTGGAACGTATCCGTAACCGCGGCATTGATTTCGATATCGTTGAAGCAGGGCCCGGTCTCAATACCGAGGTTACATTATCGCTGGTATCACTTGGAATGTATGATTTAACGATACTCAGCAGCCATCAGCTCAAGGCAGAGTTGGCGAAACAGACGGATATCAAGGCGTATTTTGCCTTGAGCGCCCCTCTTCCGCATGCGTGGGCCGTACGTGCATCGGATACCCAGTTGCTGACAGCAGTCAATAAATTTGTGAGTAACCAATATCGTGGCAAATTCTATAATCTGTTATATGCAAAATATTTTGAAAAACAGGATACCGATACTTCCGGCAATAGATTACTCACACAGATAGATCACCTGTCCCCTTACGATGAAATCGTACGCGAATATGCGGAAAAATACGGATTCGACTGGCGTCTGATCGTGGCCCAGATGTACCAGGAAAGCCAGTTTGACCCCGGCGCCAGATCGACCGCGGGGGCAGAAGGCCTGATGCAGATGATGCCCGAAACGGCCGAGTTCGTGGGCACAAATGATCTTGCGAACCCGGAAAAAAATATTCATGCGGGAGTGAAGTATCTCAGCATGTTACGGGACCGGTTTGAAGACGATCTCCTGCTGGAAGATCGCACCTGGTTTTCACTGGCCTCATATAATGCGGGTTATAACAGGGTAAGACGTGCGCGAGACCTGGCAGTGAAAATGGGTCTCGACGAAAATCGCTGGTTCGGTAATGTTGAACAGGCCATGCTTGCACTGGCGCGCCCGGTTGATAAGGAAGGCGAGATGGTACAAAATTGCCGTTGCGGACAAACGGTCGTGTACGTGCGTGAGATCCGTACCCTTTATCGCAACTACGTCAGGTTGACCCAATCCACACAGGTCGCCAGGTCCGATACACGCAGCGTAGTACCGTACGATATATAAATATATCCATCTCTGACTGACTCACTGTTAGTCGCCCAGGCAGGAAACACACGCTAATCTTTTCCAGCCGGATAACTTTCATGGAGCGCCCCGTTGGCCATTTATATAAAATTAATGAACAAAACACCGTATTATATTGCTGGTTCTGATCGATGATCGTCTATCACGTCTGCCAAGTGCAGGAAGTCTCCCATTTTCTGGAAACAGGGCTGGTACGGCGCGAAGGCCGACATTATGTGTTCGAGCATTGGCAACATGTACAACTCTATCTCTCCGCATTAATGCCTGAAGCGGCCGCTCCGGCGGACATTCAGGCGCACGTGGTGCTGGTGCTCAATGTCGATCAAGACGTGTTATTGCCAGCGCCCATCACCGCCCGCAGGCGCGCGCTGCGACTTGACGAATCCCAGCGGAGGCTGCTCGATGCGCATTCGCGTTATCTGGAGATCGATTTGAATCCAGAACGTATTGTTGACGTCAAGGACACCTTCGGCAATTCTGTCTTTGACCGATATCGCGGGCATGGCAGACGGCGTACACCGATTTGGCGCTTCCTCGCCCATGTCAAACCTTACTGGCCATATGTTGCGCTGGCAACCTGTGCCGGACTCCTGAAATTCCTGATGCCGTTGATCTTTCCGTGGATGCTGCGCCATTTGCTGGACGATGTGGTATTGAAAGAAGGACTGAAGGCTACCGTCCGCAACGCGATGGTGATGGACTATGTATTGATCATGATTATCTCCATTGTTATATGGATGATCGCCTGTTATTTTCGCAGTGTATTCTCTGCGTACGCCGGTCACCGGATGATCCGCGACCTGCGTGTGTCATTATTCGATCACGTGCAGCGCCTGTCACATGCCTTTTTTACCCGCAACCAGAGCGGCGCTATCGTTACACGTGTTATCAATGACATGAGCCTCGCGCAAAACTTTGTCGGCTCGGCGCTTACGAACGTGTGGATGGACAGTATCACGCTGTTGGTGCTGGTCGCGATATTGTTATCTATTCATCCGATGCTGACACTGGTCTCCCTTGCGTTGATGCCGGTCTATGTTCTTTCGTTAAAAATGATTGGTCCGCGCATCCGCCTGGTTACCAAGGAGGCGCAACAAAGACTTGAGGTTTTATCCGGCGGCCTGCAGGAAAAAGTCGCAGGCGTGGCAATCGTCAAAGGCTTCACGCGTGAGCCGCTTGAGGCGCAGTTCTTTGCAATTCAGGCCAATAAACTGTTGAATAAGATTCTGTACTCGGTGCGGTTTATGGCGATGAACGAAACCATGGTGGGTCTCGTAGTACACGGCTCGCCGGTGTTGGTGGTCTGGTACGGCGTGTATCAAATCATTGGGGGCCATTTGACCGTCGGTGCACTGACGCAGTTCCTGCTGTATCTTGCGATGTTTTATTTCCCGTTGCAGAGGCTCTCCGATCTCAGCGTCGTACTGGCCAATGCGCTCGCCGCGATTGAACGTATCTTCGAGTATTTCGACACACAGCCGCAAATCCGCGAACGTCCGGGCGCAAAGCTACTTGCCGAATGCAAGGGGGCGATCGAATTCGAGCACGTGTATTTCAGTTATGACCCGGACGTGATGGTTCTGCGCGATATCTGCCTGCGCATCGAACCGGGTGAGACCGTGGCTTTTGTGGGTCCGAGCGGTTCCGGTAAATCGACCTTGGCCAATCTGGTACCGCGTTTCTATGATCCGGGCAGCGGCGTCATACGCATTGACGGCAACGATCTGCGTGATCTGCAGATCAGTTCGCTCAGGCGTTACATCGGTATCGTTAATCAGGAGACGATCCTGTTTTCCGGTACCGTGCTGGAAAATCTTTTACTTGCCAATACGGACGCAAGTCAGGAAGAAGTCCGCGCTGCGCTGGAAGCGGCGAATGCTCTGGAGTTTGTCGAAAACTTGCCGGAGGGGATGTGGACCGAGATCGGCGAACGTGGGGCACAACTCTCCGGCGGTCAGAAGCAACGCATTGCTTTGGCGCGGGCATTTCTACGTAATCCCCGGATACTGATCCTGGATGAGGCAACTTCGGCGCTCGATTCGCGTTCCGAGCATCACATCCAGCAGGCATTGACACGCCTGTTAAAAGAACGCACCTCGATCGTTATTGCCCACAGGCTCTCGACCATACTGAGCGCGGACAAGATCGCCGTAATTGAACACGGACGCATAATTGATATCGGCCGCCATGCGGACCTGCTCGAGAGGCGCGGTTTATACGCCGCCCTGTACGAGGAGCAATTCCGCCCGGTTGATGTGACACCGGAACTTGCACGCTTGCATTGATCTCGATAAAGAGCGGCAATAGCGCTTT
>JAENIZ010000134.1 GCA_016844485.1 Gammaproteobacteria bacterium
GGGACCCGCCGTTTTTCTGCACCATATAAAAAGAAAAATACGCGGCAGCCCCCATCAGTATCCCGAAAAAAAACAGATCCAGCAGACTGTGCCGGTTCACGATATGTTCACCCGGATTTCGCGGCGGTTGTTCCATCACTGTACGCTCCGGTGGATCGAAGGTAACGGCCATCAACGGTAACAGCTCGCCAATCAAGTCCACCGCCAGGATCTGTACTGCGGTTATAGGAATCGGCAGTCCGGATGCCACGCCCACGAAACCGAAACACACCACGCTCAATTCACCCAGATTGGCATTGATCGAAGCCAGAATAACGTTTTTCAGGTTTTTAAAGATTGTGCGGCCTTCCCGCATCGCCGTTACCAGCGTGCTGAAATTGTCATCGGCCAGCACGATATCGGCCGCTTCCTTGGCCACATCGGAACCCAGTTTGCCCATGGCGACACCGATATCGGCCTGCTTCAGGGAAAGAGTATCGTTCACACCGTCGCCGGTGACGGCAACCACTTCCCCCATCTGTTTCAGCAGTTTGACAATCCTGTATTTGTCCGTCGACGATACACGGGAAAAGATGAGGGATTGTTCCCGTAAAATATTCATCAATTCCGTATCCGGCAGTTTTCTCATGTCATCGCCGGTCAATACATGGTCTGTCTCCATGCCGATACGCTCCGCGATCGCCTTCGCCGTCGCAGGATTATCGCCGGTGATCATGATCATTCGAACGTGTGCATCACGCACCGCCCGGACCGCTGCTTTCACACCGCTGCGCGGTGGATCGAACATGGCCACCAGCCCGGCAAATACAAATTCCTTTTCCGTGTGCGCGAATGAAAATTCAGATTGGCCATGCGGAAAATCCCGGTAAGCCAGGGCAAGCACACGCAATGACTGGGCGCTGAAGAAATCATTCTTTGCCATAATCGCCGCACGCTCCGCTTCAGTAAGAGATCGCACAACACCGTCACGGTTGATCCCACCGCAACAATCGAGCACATTCATCAACGCGCCTTTCATATAACCGATGGTGCGGCCTTTATGTTCCCGAATCATGGTCATGCGTTTGCGGTCACCGTCTAATGGCAATTCCTGAATCAGGGGGAAACGTTTTTCCAGATCGTCCGGGACAAGTCCGGCCTTGACGGCCAGAGGCATGAATGCGGCTTCCGTCGGATCACCGATGGCATACCAGGTGTGATGCTGCCCGTCCGGGGGGTGCGTTCGTCCGTGACCGGCAAGGAAACCATCTTCAAAAAATTGCTTGATGGATTCCAGTGCCTGTGGCGACAGGGCTTTACCGTCTTCAAGGACCGCGCCTTCAGGATTGTATCCCTCTCCACTCACTTCAAGGTCGCGGCCATTGACCCAGCAATGGACGATGGTCATCTCATTGGTGGTGATGGTGCCGGTCTTGTCAGTGCAGATAACAGTGGTACTCCCCAGGGTTTCAACAGCGGAAAGTCTTTTGACTACCGCGTGTTTTCTTGCGAGCCGTCCTACACCCAATGAAAGCGCCACCGAGATCTGGGCGGGCAATCCCTGGGGGACACAGGCCGCCGCCACGCCGATTGCAAACAACAGGCTGGTATTGATCAGGACTTGAAAGCTGTCGAATTCATTACCGCGCAACAGAAAATTCGCGGCGAACAACGTCAGTGCAATTACGCCGGCCAGTTTTGTCAGCGTTTTGGCGAGTGCATTGATCTCCCGTTGCAGCGGGGACAGATCCTTTTCAATGGTCTGGCTGATCCGTGCAATGTTGCCGATTGCCGTATCCATGCCGGTGCCATAAACCACGCCCAGCGCGTTGCCTTTGGCTACCGTGGTGCCGAATAAGGCCAGGTTGTCCCGGTTGGTGACCGTGGTTTCCTCTTCAATCACCAGATCGGCGCGCTTTTCCTGCGGCAGAGATTCGCCCGTGAGGACGAAATCATTGGTACTGAAATGACGTGTTTCAACCAGGCGGATGTCCGCCGGTATCGCACCCCCCTCTTCCAGAAATACGATATCGCCCGGCACCAGTTCGCGCTCAGCCACGACCTTGCGTTTCCCCTCACGCACCACAGTGGCTTTGGCCTTGATCAGCGTCTTGAGCAATTCGAGGATTCTTTCGGCCTTGTACTCCTGGTACATACCGATGCTGGCGTTGATGAGAATGATCACCAGCAGGATAGTGCCGCCGTGATAATCTTCCAGGTAATAGGCAAACCCGGCCGCAACCATGAGTACAATAATAAGGAGATCCTTGAACTGCTCGAAAAACAGATGATAGACAGGGCGCCGCTGCGTTTCCTCGAGGACGTTGGGGCCATAACGCACGCGCCGTTGCTGGACCTCTGATTCAGCCAGTCCCCGTTCCGGATCGGTTTGCAGTCGTTTGAGGGCGGCTTCTGCGGAGATTTGATAGAAGGATTCTTTCATTGCCTGTGGAGTCTTCTTTTTCGTTATCATGCCGTCAATGCTATTAAAATAATATACTTCAATTGCATCTCCACTCGGGATATTGATATGGAACCGGATTTACAAAAAGACCTTGCTGAACAACATCAGCCGGAGGCCATCAGGGCGCGTTTGCAACGGCCGGCGGAAGGGAGTTACCTGCCGGACGGTGTGCTGGGAAGCATCGATGGTTGTGTAACAACCTTTGCTGTTGTTTCAGGCGCCGTCGGCGCGGGATTCCCCAGTGCTGTTGCCCTGGTGCTGGGGTTCGCAAATCTTGTTGCAGATGGCTTCAGCATGGCCGTCAGTAATTACCAATCGAAAAAAACCCAGGAAGAACATCTTGACCAGGCCCGGCGCGCCGAGGACATGCATATCAGGGAAATTCCTGAGGGCGAGCGCGAGGAAATACGCCAGATCTTCCACCGGAAGGGTTTCGACGGGGAGATCCTTGATCGCATCGTCGACACCATAACCAGAGATCGAAACCTGTGGATTGAAACCATGCTCACCGAAGAACTTGGACTCCAGAAAACCCTTCTCAACCCAATGAAATCAGCATTCGTAACCTTCCTGGCATTTACAGGCATCGGCGCCGTTCCTCTCCTGCCTTTTTTCTCGGTCTCCCTGAGTGTAAATACGAAGTTCGGTATCAGCATCGCGCTGGCAGGTTGTATGTTCTACGGGATCGGCATGATTAAAGGAATTGCGCTTGGGAAGCCAATGATCATATCGGGGATCAGTACCTTGCTGACAGGTGGCGCCGCCGCCGGGCTGGCCTTTGCAGTAGGATACGCCCTGCGCCAGATCTATACCGTAATTTGAATATTAATTTTAGAGACCAATCACTCGCCGCTCGACAAAGCTTCCGCTCCTGCTTACGCCCCTTACCTACGTCCTGTAGGCAACGTGTTCCAGACGTTGTCTACCTCGACAATTTGTTCCTGACATTGTCTAACACTTACTTCC
>JAENIZ010000042.1 GCA_016844485.1 Gammaproteobacteria bacterium
AATCATTCTTCATCCTGACATAGATAAAACGGATCCAGGTTATCTGAAACTGACGGAATATCTGTCCGGTTTGCCGAATATCAGCATCAGGACACATAAAGAAATCGGCACGCAGCAAACCCTGACTGAACTATATCTTATCGGTGACACCAAGCCGCTGGATACCGCGGTGATCGAAAGTTTCGAAGTCGTTGAGCGCGTGGTGCGTATATCACGCGAATACCGGATACTGGGGCGGCATAAAGATGATAATCGTCCCAGTCATTTTGAGTATAACGGTGTCCGCTTTGGGCAGGATACCATGCACGTCTGTGCGGGTCTGTGTGCAGTGGATACACCTGAACATGTTGAAATCATGATGAAGACATTGCGCGATCATGGTCAGCAATGTACTCGCATGGGGGCGTATAAACCGAGGACCAATCCCTATTCCTTCCAGGGGCATGGCAAAAAATGCCTGCCGTATGTGTTTGAACTCGCAGGTAAATACGGCATCAGGGTAATCGCGATGGAGATCACCCATGATAATCATATAGAGGAAATTCATGAGGCACTGGTTCAGGCAGGAAAACCGACAGGTGTAATGTTGCAAATAGGTACGCGCAACATACAGAATTTTGAACTTCTGAAAAATGCAGGCAGGCAGAAGGAATTTCCCGTGCTGTTAAAGCGTGGGTTCGGCATTACCCTGGAAGAATCATTGAACGCAGCGGAATATCTGGCGAGTGAAGGAAACCGGAATGTAATCTTTTGTTTGCGCGGCATGAAGACCAATTTTGGTGATCCGCATCGTAATCTGGTGGATTTTGCACATGTGCCCGTCATCAAACGCATGACGCGCATGCCCGTCTGTGTTGACCCTTCACATTCAGTTGGATCCCGGAATGCTGCACCCGATCAGATCCTCGACCTGATGCACGCTGCAGTACAGGGCGTCATTGCCGGCGCCAATATGATCCTGGTGGATTTCCATCCTGAACCGGGCATGGCCCTGGTTGATGGACCGCAGGCGTTACGATTAGATGAGCTTCCCTGGCTCCTGGAAGATATTCAAATTGCGCGTGAGGCGTATGAACAACGTTGTAAGTTGACGAAGAAATACATAAAGCGTGAAGCGTGAAGCGTGTTGCGGAATGCGTTTCACGAAATTCGCTTCACGTGGTCAGCCTAAATGCCGCTCCTTGATTTCGTCCAGTGTTTTGCAATCAATGCAAAGTGTCGCTGTAGGCCTTGCTTCCAGGCGGCGAATACCGATTTCAACACCACATATTTCGCAATAGCCATACTCTGTATTATCCAGACTTGTTAATGCTTCGTCGATCTTGTTGATCAATTTGCGTTCACGATCGCGTGTGCGTAATTCCAGGGTAAATTCTTCTTCCTGGGTGGCACGATCATTTGGATCTGGGAAATTTGACGCCTCATCGCGCATATGGTGAACAGTGCGATCGACTTCTTCCATCAATTCTTTTTTCCAGTTCAGTAATATTGCACGGAAGTGGGCAGACTGGGCAACCCCCATATATTCTTCCCCGCGTTTTGCCTGATAGGGGATAAATTTTTCTTTCGTTGTTTTGGTTTGTTTTTCGATTTTATAGACTTTACCCATTTTCCTGTTTGCTGTTTTATTTTTGGCAGTTGTGGTCTTGTTTTTTAAGGACAGGGATTTCTTTACGGCTTTTTTATTTGTCGTTTTCTTTTTCATGCCAGCGGCTTTCTTTACCACAGTTTTCTTGTTGGCAGTTGATCTTTTTGCTGTTTTTTTTCCAGCTGCGGTTTTTCCCCTGACCGCATTTTTCATTTTAGGCACGGCACAACCTCCGCCCGTTCAAAATAAGCGTGCATCTATACCAGAAAGAAAAAAATGTGGCAATCATGATTTGAATAAACATGGTTAGATCAGACAGGACGGATTCTTTCCACCCACATTTTTGTTGCCCCGCATACAGCTACCGGAATGGCAATAAAATTGATGACGGGAATAAGTGTCAGCACCAGTGCGCCCATCCCGAAGCCAAAGGCAAGCTGGCGTTTTGCCTTCATGGCATTACGCTGCTCCGGGAAAATTATACCGTGATTTCCCATGGGATAGTCCATATATTCCAATGCCAGCAACCATGCGCCAAAAAGAAACCACAAAAAGGGGGCAGTAAACTGGATAAGGGGTATGAAAAAAAGAAAGAATAAGGGGATTGCCCGTATTGCAAAATAGGTAAATTTTTTGAATTCAGACTTAATGGCCTTTTTGACCTGGGCGGGTAACTGGGAGAGACCACCGGTATCCGATAGCTTTACACCTGTAATGTGCACTTCGGCCGCTTCGGCAAGAAAGCCATTGAAAGGAGCAGCAATCAGGTTGGCAACGATGGAAGAACAAAAGAAGACAACTGTTAATGCCACAATGACAAACAGCGGCCAAAGCAACCAACGTAACCATTCCCACCATCCTGTTAACCATGAATTAATAAATTCATTCACCAGGTGGGCGCCATAAATAAGCGCACCGGCAAATAATAACGAATTGATCAATAAGGGGATTATGACATAGAGCCGCACCCCGGGTTTTAGGATCAGGCTGAAACCCTTGATGGCATATTTAAAACCACTGACAAAGTCGCCCATGGTAAAGTCGTTATCACATTTCTATGGCAAGGTCACTTCAAGAGGTGATTCCCAGCCATCCCTGCGGTGTTGAGCGACAACCGTCGTATAGATACCACCCCGGACATTAAATCTGGCAGTAATGCGTATGAATCTGGGTGTAATTGCTGAGACGAGATCTTCCAGGACCTTATTGGTCACAGCTTCGTGAAAGACGCCTTTATCCCGGTATGACCAGATGTAAAGCTTCAGCGCTTTCAGTTCCAGACACAGTGCATCGGGCACATAATCGATATTCAGTGTCGCAAAGTCAGGTTGCCCGGTCTTCGGGCATAGACAGGTGAATTCGGGGATATTGATATGAATCGTATAATCCCTTGCAGGATTCGGATTGGGAAAAGTCTCCAATATCTCCCTGGGTTCTGAAGGCATATTTTTAGCGTTCGTTTGTTAAATTATTCAAGTTCGCAAAACATAACATAAATACCTGAAAAAATTGCGGATGGTTTTTAAGAGAGCCCATTAAGTGTACTATTTAATACTTTAAATAATAATAACTTATATAACTATTTTAATGTAAATAATAGATATAAATCACGCTTGATTTATATGGTGTGATCTCTGTATTGTTACGCCACATGCGCTTACGCACAATAAAATTATCCGGCTTTAAATCCTTCGTCGATCCCACCACCCTTACTGTCCCCGCCAACCTGGTAGGTATCGTGGGGCCTAACGGTTGCGGCAAGTCAAATATCATCGATGCCGTCATGTGGGTCATGGGGGAAAGCTCCGCCAAACATCTGCGCGGTGATGCCCTTACCGATGTGATTTTCAATGGCTCCAGTGCCCGTAACCCGGTGGGTCAGGCCGCAGTGGAACTGGTATTTGATAACTCAGACAACAAACTTGGTGGTCAATACGCCAGCTATAACGAAATTTCGATCAAGCGCCAGATTAATCGTGACGCAGTTTCAAACTATTACCTGAACGGGACCCGGTGCCGGCGGCGTGATATCACGGCTATCTTTTTAGGCACTGGTCTGGGCCCGCGAAGTTACGCCATTATTGAACAGGGCATGATCTCCCGCATGATTGAGGCCAAACCGGAGGAATTACGCACATTTATAGAGGAAGCTGCCGGGATTTCCAGATACCGGGAACGCCGCAGGGAAACGGAAAACCGGATAAGACATACAAAAGAAAACATTGCCCGGTTAAACGACATCCGTGAAGAGCTGGATAAGCAACTCAAACATTTGCAGCATCAGGCAAAGGCGGCTGAACGTTACCAGAACTTGAAGAAAGAACAACGGCAATTTGATGCGGAACTCCATGCTTTGAACTGGAAGGTGTTGAAACAGCAGTCTGAACAAGAGTTAGAGGAGACAAGAAAACGCGAGAACCTGGTCGAGGCGGGGATGGCCGAGCTGCGTCAGATGGAAAGCACTATTGAAAAACAGCGTGATGTTTTATCAGCAGCAAATGAAAATTTTAATTCTGCACAATCCGATTTTTATCGCATTGGCGGAGAGATCTCGCAACTTGAACAGAAGATACAGCACACCAGGGAACGTATAGTCACCACAGAGCAGGATCTGGAGCATGCGCGCAAAGAAGTGCAGCAGGTCCAGGAACAGCAAAAACAGGATGAGGTAAAACTCGCTGAGCTAATAACCACATCAAAAAATCTTGAACCTCAATTACGAGGTTCACGCAGTGAAGGTGACAAGGCTTATGCGTTACTGAACCAGTCCGAACAGGCCATGCAGGCATGGCAATCGGAGTGGGAAACCTTCAACGAGACTGTCGCTGAATATGCCCGTCATGGAGAAGTGGGGCAAACACGCCTGGAACACCTTGAACTCAGTCTGGAAGACGTCGAACAACGAAGGAAATCACTGGAACAGGAGTTGGAAACAATAGATCAGGACGCATTACAAAAGATTATTGCCAAACACTCCAACCATGTTAAGGAAGCGGGAACTGAACTGGCAAAATTGAATAAAGGGTTGGATGACAAACGCAAGCAATTGCCGGTTATCAGGAAGGCCACGCAACAACTTAATGACAAACTCAATGAAGGGCGTTTGCAACATCAGAAACTCGAAGGCCGTCTCGCTTCTCTGGAAGCATTGCAGCAATCCGCACTGGGACAGGATCAGGACCAGATCATTAAGTGGCTGAAAGATGCAGGGTTATCCAGGCAACCCAGGCTGGCCCAGCAGATCAATGTTGATCCGGAATGGGCGCATGCGGTTGAAATTGTCCTCGGCCAATATCTGCATGATGTCTGCGTTGACGATATCACACAGTTGACACGCAAGCTGAATCAACTTGAACGTGGCCAATTGGGAATTGTTGGGTCCAAAACATCAGTTGATGTTAAAGCGAAAGGCCGCTTTCCATCTCTGGCTGACAAAATTAAAGGCACATTCCCCCTGAAACACCTGTTGCTGGAAGTTTATGTCGCGGACGATCTGAAATTTGCGCTGGACATGCGCTCCGATCTCAAAGGTATGGAATCGGTCATCACCCGTGATGGCCTCTGGCTGGGCGCAAACTGGGCGCGTGTATCGAGAGGCAAGGATGAACAGGCGGGCATGTTATCGCGTGAACAGGAAATGCAGAAGCTGAAAGATGAACTTGCCGTATCAAAGAAGAATTTGAAGGAACTGGAAGACAAGGCAAATCAGGGCCAGACAGAACTGGAGCAGACAGAGCAACAATTCAATGAAATATTGTCAAAGCTGCATAATGAACAGGAAGTGTTGTCCCAATATCGTACGGAACTGGTAACCGGCCAAACACAACTGGAACAGGCTGCGGCGCGTGCTGATCGTATCAATGATGAACTTGACGACCTGCGCGAACAGTCAATGGGCAACAAAAATGAACTGGTTACTGTTCAAGATAATTTGAAACGGGTGACTGGCAACCAGAAGGAATTGGAAAATCAACGCGCTGAATTGATCACTTTACGTGATAAGCACCGTGAGTCACTTTTTAAGGTCCGTGAACGGTGGCAACAGACGCATGAAGAAAGCCATGGTATTGCCTTGCAACTGGAATCCATCAGTTCAAAGCGCGCTTCACTGGAACAGTCCATCAAACGCAGTCAAATACAAATTTCGCATTTGCAAACCCGTTGTGCAGATCTCAACAAGACGCTGACAGATAATAAATCCCCTGTAAAGGACATGCAGGCGACACTTGAAGGCAAACTTAAGGAAAAAGTCAATGCTGAAAAGAAACTGGGGGATGCACGAACGCGGGTACAGCAGACGGAAACAACGTTACGGGACAAGGAACAGCTACGCACACAACAGGAACATCGTATCCAGGAATTAAGAGATAATCTTGAGAAGGCGAGACTTGTAACACAGGAGAGCCGTGTACGTTTACAAACGATAGAAGAGCAATTACGGACATTGGGTCATGAAGTGCAACAGGTATTGGCCACTATTGAAGAAGGAGCAGAAATATCAGTCTGGCGCGAACGTCTGGAGCGTGTACATCAAAAGATTCAGCGGTTGGGGCCAATCAACCTTGCCGCCATTGATGAATTTAATCAATTATCCGAACGTAAGTCGTATTTGGACAGACAGAATGCAGATCTTAATGAAGCATTAAAAACCCTGGAAAATGCCATTCGCAAGATAGACAAAGAATCACGTTCACGTTTCAAGGACACCTTTGATCAGTTGAATACAAATTTACAGGAGACTTTCCCGCAACTGTTTGGCGGAGGCAAGGCCTATCTGGAACTTGCCGGCGATGATTTGCTGGAAACCGGTGTGACCATCATGGCGCGTCCCCCGGGGAAACGTAACAGTACCATTCATCTGCTTTCGGGTGGGGAAAAGGCGTTGACTGCTGTTGCACTGGTATTTGCCATTTTCAAGCTGAATCCTGCACCATTCTGCATCCTGGACGAGGTAGACGCACCGCTTGATGACACTAATGTCGGGCGTTTTGGCGAATTGTTAACCTCCATGTCAAATGATGTTCAATTTATATTCGTTACCCACAATAAGATCACCATGGAGATTGCGCATCAACTGCTGGGCGTGACCATGTATGAAGCAGGGGTTTCACGGCTGGTCACAGTTGATGTTGATGAGGCAGTAAAATTGGCGGCCACTGCCTGAGATAGTCACAAGTTACAAGTGAAAAGTAGCAAGTGCGGATTTTAGTACAAAATAATCTTATGGCTTGCAACTTATAACCAATCATTAATCACTGAAGTCATGAATGACCTGCGTTTAATACTGCTTGGTGTCGGAGTATTGGTTATCGCAGGCATTTATTTATGGGGGACAATCAAGCAAAAACGTGATATTCGATCGAAGATCGAAAATTATCCCTCGTTTAACCATGATGGCATCGCCAATCTGAAAATTAAACCAGGAGTTAATCTAAACGAAGATTTTTCGGTCGCGATAGCTAAACTTATTTCTTTCCTGCATCAATCCAGACAAGATGTAAAAACTGATGTGCCTGAGTTACACCACGTAGATCGGGTGTCTGTACCTGAAGATATCAGCAAGGAGCAGATTATTGCTTTGTATATTACCGCCTATCCACACCAATCATTCAGCGGCCCGGATATTTTGCAGGCTATTGAATCTGCTGGTATGCATTTTGGGGCAATGAATATTTTCCATCATTATGGGGTTAATCAGACGCACTCAAAGCAGGTCTTGTTCAGTCTTGCAAACATGCTTGAACCAGGACATTTTGATCTTGATACGATGGATGTATTTACAACCACTGGCCTTGCGATGTTTATGTGTCTTCCGGCAGAACTGGAAGGTACAGCAGCATTTGATTTGCTGCTGGGGACTGCACAGGCACTTGCAGATTCATTATCGGGGGAAGTGCGCGATGCCGAACATAAATTACTTAATCCGGCCTCAATAAAAAAGATGCGAGATCACGCAAGTCTTTATTAAACGTACTGGTTTATTGATCATATAATGATTCCCAAGCCCATCGTAAAACGTTCGGTCGAATTACGCGAACTGATTAATCAATATAATTACCGCTATTACGTGTTGGATGATCCTTCAGTACCGGATGCAGAATATGATCGATTGTTGACCGAATTAGTTGCATTGGAAAAAAATTATCCTGAACTTGTCACGCCTGATTCTCCCGCCCAGCGTGTCGGCGCAAAACCACTGGATGCCTTTGGTGAAGTAAAGCACGTCATACCGATGCTGTCCCTGGCAAATGCGTTTAATGAAGACGAAATGGAGGTTTTTGATCGCCGTGTCAGGGAACGGCTGAATATTGACGTAGTTGAGTATGCTGCAGAGACCAAGCTGGATGGTCTTGCGATCAGTCTGCTGTATGAAAATGGGATACTGACACGCGGGGCGACACGTGGTGACGGAACAACCGGCGAAGATGTCACCCTGAATGTAAGAACAATCAAGGCAATCCCATTACGCCTGATGGGTAATTATCCTGATTTTATCGAAGTGCGTGGCGAAGTGTATATGAGCAAACAGGGGTTCAGTGATTTGAACAAAGCACAAAAAGTAAAGGGAGAAAAATTATTTGCCAATCCCCGCAATGCCGCCGCAGGAAGTCTCCGACAGCTTGATCCCCATATCACTGCACAGAGGCCCTTGCTGTTTTTTGCGCATGGCATAGGACAATATGAAAAGGCTGCGTTACCCGGGATTCACATAGAGATACTTAAAAAATTACGGCAGTGGGGTTTGCCGGTATCTCCGAAAACAAAAAAAATAACCGGTATCAAGCAATGTCATGAATATTACCAGATGATTGGCGAATGCCGTGCAAGTCTTGCGTATCAGATAGACGGTGTTGTTTTTAAAGTAAATGATCTTGCACAACAGGAGTTATTGGGGTTTGTTTCCCGTGCTCCGCGCTGGGCGATTGCCTATAAATACCCGCCTGAAGAGGAAATAACGAAGGTTATTGATATCGAGGTCCAGGTTGGACGTACCGGCGCACTGACTCCCGTGGCCAGGCTGGAACCGGTTTTTGTGGGCGGAGTGACAGTCACTAACGCAACTCTGCATAACGAAGATGAGGTCCGGATGTAATCCCGGAGGTGGTGCAGGTATTGCAGGGAAAACGCCCCAAGACTGCACGCCCTTTTCATATGCCGAAACAATGCCCGGTCTGTGGTTCGGATGTTGAACGGATGGAAGGCGAAGCGGTTGCGCGCTGTAGCGGAGGTTTGTTTTGTCCGGCACAACAGATCCAGGCCATTCTCCACTTTGCCTCGCGTCTAGCCATGGATATTGAGGGAATGGGTGACAAACTGGTCGAACAACTGGTTGAAACCGGTTACGTCAAGAGTGTTGCCGATTTGTATTTATTGACACAGGATCAGCTTGCCTCTCTGGAACGCATGGGGGAAAAATCTGCAGGAAATATCATCCAGGCATTGGGGAAGAGCAAGCAGACCACATTGAAGCGGTTTCTTTATGCGCTGGGGATACGCGAAGTGGGCGAAGCAACGTCTCGTAATCTGGCGCAGTATTATGGAAATCTGGACGCCATTAAAATGGCTACACGGGAAGAATTGGAAAACGTAACTGATATCGGTCCAGTCGTCGCCCGGCATATCTCAACATTCTTTGCGCAGTCACATAATAATGAAATCATCAAACGGTTGCTTGCCGCTGGAATTACCTGGCCAGAAGTAGAAACCAGTGGAGCGAAACCTCTGGCGGGAAAAACTTTTGTCATCACAGGTACTTTAGATAGTATGAAACGCGAAGCGGCTAAAGAACGCTTACAGGCTTTGGGCGCCAAGGTCAGTGGCAGTGTCTCAAAGAAAACAGATTATGTGATTGCAGGGAACGATCCCGGAGGTAAGGCTGACGAGGCCCGCAAGTTAAATGTTGAAATACTGGATGAAAAGGCATTTCTGGCGTTGCTGAAGAAATACTGAGGTATAAATTACCGCACGGGAATAAATGTGCTTCCCAAAACCCGCTACCGTTAATCCTGACCCTGCAGGATATAATTTCAGTTTCTTTCCGGTCGTATAAAACAGTTTTCTCAGAACGTACATTCAAGGATAATTGCGCGCTTTCATTCTGGTGCAATTCAATTTATGAGGAGTTTTTGATGGCGCAATATGTTTACACGATGAATCGCGTGGGCAAGGTCGTACCACCCAAGCGGTACATCCTCCGTGACATTTCACTCTGCTTCTTCCCCGGTGCGAAGATCGGCGTGCTCGGTCTGAACGGTTCCGGTAAATCCACCTTGTTACGGATTATGGCGGGGATCGATAAAGATTATGATGGCGAAGCGGTACCCATGCCGAATATGAAGATCGGTTTTCTGCCGCAGGAGCCTCAACTCGATCTGGATAAAAATGTGCGCGGCAATGTCGAGGAAGGTGTTGCCGAAACGAAGAAGCTGCTTGATCGCTTTAACGCTATCTCGGAGAGATTTGCCGAACCGCTCGATGACGACGAAATGAACAAGTTACTGGAGGAACAAGGCAAGTTGCAGGAGGCTATCGATCAAGTCGGTGCCTGGGAACTGGATCGCAAACTTGATATTGCCGCGGATGCCCTGCGATTGCCTTCGTGGGATGCGGATGTCACAAAAATTTCCGGTGGTGAACGCCGCCGTGTCGCATTATGCCGCTTGCTGCTCTCCGAACCGGACATGTTGCTGCTCGATGAACCAACCAATCATCTTGACGCACTATCAATTGCCTGGCTGGAAAAATTTCTTGAGCAATATCCCGGCACAGTGATCGCAGTAACGCATGATCGTTATTTCCTCGACAATGTCGCTGGCTGGATACTAGAGCTTGATCGTGGCCATGGTATTCCATGGGAAGGCAATTATTCTTCCTGGCTGGAACAGAAGGAAGTCCGGCTCGAGCAGGAGGAAAGGCAGGATCAGGCCCGCATCAAGGTGATGAAGGCGGAACTGGAATGGGTACGCGCAAATCCGAAAGGCCGTCAGGCCAAGAGTAAGGCGCGCCTGACCCGCTTCGAGGAACTTTCCTCTGTTGATTACCAGAAACGCAACGAGACCAATGAGATATATATTCCACCTGGTCCGCGTCTCGGTGATCTGGTCATTGAGGCTGAAGGGTTGCGCAAGGCATACGGTGATCAACTGTTATTTGATAACCTCAGTTTCAAATTACCACCCGGGGGTATCGTCGGTGTGATTGGTGCTAACGGTGCCGGCAAGACGACGCTATTCCGCATGATTGTTGGTCAGGAAAAACCGGATGCGGGTACCATCCGTATTGGCGAATCAGTCAGGCTGGCCCATGTTGATCAAAGCCGTGATTCGCTTGATGCAAAGAAGACCGTCTGGCAGGAAATTTCCGCTGGTCAGGACATCATTCAGGTGGGCAATTATCAGACCCAGTCTCGCGGCTACGTCGCACGCTTCAACTTCAAGGGGACAGACCAGCAGAAATTGGTGGGTGGACTCTCCGGTGGTGAACGCAATCGTGTGCACCTCGCCAAGGTGCTGAAATCCGGTGGCAATGTATTACTTCTGGATGAGCCTACCAATGACCTTGATGTGGAAACATTAAGGGCGCTGGAAGAGGCACTGCTTGATTTTCCCGGTTGTGCGGTGACCATCTCCCATGATCGCTGGTTCCTTGATCGCATTGCCACGCATATCCTTGCCTTCGAAGGTGACAGCCAGGCGGTGTGGTTCGAAGGTAATTACGCGCAATACGTGGAGGATCTGCGCCGCCGTCGCGGTGTGGATGCGGACAACCCACACCGCATTCGTTACAAACCGCTTAAGACGTAACGTTAATATTGCACAGTAGCCAGTCAGGCCTTGGTGCTGATTTGGCCAATGACGGCCAGATTGCGCCCGCCTGCCTTGGCCTGATACAAGGCGCGGTCGGCAGCCCGTAACACTTCACTGGCTGTTATACCATGTACTGGATAACCAGCTACTCCGGCTGAAACTGTCATTTGCTTCAATGTGAAATTGTTGCAAGTGACTTCCAATCGTTCGAACTTGTTTCGAATCTCTTCAGCGCGCTGGTGTGTGACCTTCAGCGGAGATTCCGGCAAAATGACCATGAATTCTTCCCCGCCAAAGCGGCAGGCCACATCTTCGCTTCGGACACTTGCTGTCAGTAACTTGCCAAATGACTGCAGCACCTGGTCGCCTGCCTCGTGGCCATGTGTATCGTTCACAAGTTTGAAGGAGTCAAAATCCAACAGTATTAATCCAAGGGGCAGGGCTCTGCGCTCCATGCGTTTGAACTCAGATTGCAGTGTCTCATCCGCGTAACG